>JAFQSY010000048.1 GCA_017409265.1 Clostridia bacterium | reverse complement strand
GCGACCTTTTCGGTGCTTCGCAGTTTTGAAAGAGCAGATTTTTGTCACAGCAAGGCGAAAATCTGCAGGAATACGAGGTTATTCCAAAGGTTTTTAACGCAGCTGTGGCGGAAAGTTGCCTTTCAAAACCGTATGGAGTTAGAATGTAGTCACTCTATCCAAATCATAGTCATATCCAAGACTTGTTTTGTTAATATGATATATATACTCTGCATCAGAAATTTCTGCCTTGCGAACAACAAATGAAACGCTCATTCTTATCTCCCTTTAATAAGCTCCATATCGAAAACTCTTATCTGTAGCTTAGTTTATAATTTCGAATTAACTTGAGCCCAGACACCAACACCATCGGCCATTGCAATTTCTTTGAAACGTAAAAAGCCGCTGTCGGTGAAGGTGTTTTCGGTATAATAAACGTTAGAACAGTATTTTCCGAATGTGACTCTGCCCTGAGTTGATGTGTGTTCAAAGAAATCACCCGTATCAATCGAATTATTGCAGAAAACAAACTCGTTTATATTATCAGCCCTGAGCAGCATTGACGGTATATCCTTGAAACTGTTTGCACTGATTTCAACGTTTTCAAAAACTGCTGTTTCGGCAGGTTTGCCTGCGATATTCGTGCCGATTTCTATAACTGATCCCCAGTCACTGTAATTGCATTTTTCAAAGGTATTATTACGGATAACAAGATTATAAACTCCCGTACCCTCTTGCCAGAGAGTAGGTTCAATATCCATAACAACCTTTATTGCCTGAGCCATCGTTTTATAAAAACGGTTATTCTCGCAAAGTCCGTTAGGGGATTGCAAAAGCAAGCCTCTTGCTCTGTTTTCGTGGAAATAGTTATTACTGATAACGTAATTTCCGCTGTTAACTTCCGTATTGTATGCGGTCCAGCCCTGTGCCACACTTTCAGGCAGGCTTTCAAAAACAGCCTCTTTAGTTATCCAGTCAATATCTTTTACACTGACTATCTTTGCCGTTTCTTCAAAATCCTCGAATTTATCAGTCTTGAAAGCAAGATAATCGCCTGCTTCAAGCCTCATAGCAGACGCAATCACAGTAAGCGTGTTACCGTCAACAGCAGAAATATATCCGAGGCCGTCGTGAACGTTAATGGCATCGTCGCCCATTCCGCTTATATCGCAACCCGAAATATTGAAACAGCCGTCAGTATTAACAATATGAATTGCATCCGCCGTCATAGATACGCACCTGCTGTCCTTATGTTCAGGATTTACACCTATAAAACTGTTGATAATCTGAAAATGCGAGCAATTATCCTCGCATATGTATGCCATACCTGCACTGCCGTAAATCTTGACGTTATCAAAGGTTACGTTTTTACTGTAATCCCTGAGGTTAAAAACCGTTCCGTCATACACAAAATGCCTGAGAATATAAGTTTCGCCGTTTTCAAAATTATCCAGACAACCGCTGTGGGTAACACTCAAAGTATCATCCGAAATCTTTTGCACAGACTTTACAGCATCCGTAATCTGATAAAGATAGCACTCTTTTGTGGTGCATTTCGCACCGAAAGTAAAAGTTTCAGGGTCACAGATAGTTATCGCCATCAGGCGGATATTCTCGTTGCAGTTTTGAGCATTTCTGAACACAAGATCAAGAGTGTGAGCCTCAGGATTGCTGTTTTCAACAGTGACAACCGAGGCAAGCGGGCTTTCTTCCCAGTTCCAATCAACGTTAAGATTGCGGATTTCAACACAGTCACTGTTCCTGATAAAGAATTTATATCCTGTTGAAGAGAAAATAAAGGTAGCATCGGAGCCTTCAATCAGCAAATCCGTGCAGTTATCGGCATCAAGGCCTTCAGAACTCCTGAAATAATACGTGCCTTTGTCAATAACAAGCTTCGTCTGCGGATGAAGTGCGCAATAATCAAGTGCACTCTGAAATGCAGCATAATTATCCGCATTTTCTTGAGAAAGACCAAAGTCTGAGGCATTAACAACATTAAGTTTTTCGGATTTAGGGCGCTGAATATAGAATCTGGTTGCATCAGCTCCGTTAATCTCATCGGCAATTCTTGTATCACTTAAATTCTCAAGCGTTTCAACAAGCACCTCAGAGCCACCGGGCAAAGGCGCACGGGGAGTAAATAACAGTAATATCGAAGCAATAAGCGAAACTATTTTAAGAAGCATAAAATCTTCCTTTCAGACTTGTTATAAAAAAACACACTATATATCACGGATAAAAACAACTGATTTCATATATGAATAATCTGCGTATGAATACTGCCGCAAAAAACCACCTGACACACAGATGCTTTTCAAAAACGGGAACTTAAAAAAAATATGGCACTTACTCTTTATTAGTTTTCAGTTCTTCATATGCCTCCAATATCCATTGATGAGGCATTGCCAACAAATTGTTATCAATTTGATGCTTTATATAAGAATAACACGCCTCGTCCAACAACTTAATATCTCCACTCCTTAACAATTCACTATGTAAAGGCACACACTGCGAGTCCCGGGAAATCTTATCTGCGACAAAAATAATTTTATCACATATACTTGCGTTTTTTCTTAATGTTGTGTGGCACTCAACAGCATTTAAAATATACGGGTCAGTAATATCAAGCTCTTCTTGCGCAATTATTTTAGAAATCCTTTGATGTAAAAGAGCGTGATATTTCTCTTCCGACGGGCCAATTTCCAGTCCGCGCCTCTTAGCAAGCTCATACATTTCCTGAGGAGTCATTATTGAGCTGATATCGTGAAGAAAAGCAGCGAGCTGTACCTGTTTTATATTGAGATTATAGGCATCAGCTAATCCTACTGCAATATCCGCAACATCCTCAACGTGTCTTAATACATCTTCTTTGTTGTTATTTAAGTACTTATTTTTGATTTTATTAATTACATTATAAAAATCCATTAAACACTACTCCAACATATCTTCTTTCTTCACTGCCTCACTCAATATCTGATATTATAAACATATTATTAATCCTCTATTGCTGCTTTGCGTGAATTTATTGCCTTGAAAATTTCAGTATCAAATTTTGGTGATCGGTCGTAATAATAAATGCCGTTCTGCTCCTGCTCAATATCATAAAGCTGTGTATAACAGAAGCCGAACATATTACAGTTATCAAGAAACGCATCTGTGAGGCCTTTGTATCTTGAAATGAATTCTTCTTGAGTTTTCGGCGCTATGCCATAGCCCCAATCTCTTTCACCCGGATTTATTGACCACTGAATTCCGCCGTATTCGCTTACAAATGCAGGTCCACCCGTATATTTCTGACGGTCAGGCATTTTTTCAAAAAGCTCGCCTGTTTCCATAAACGGATCGTATCTTTCTCTAATAACTTCAGGATCCTGATCATAATCATGAACATCATATATATCTGTTTCCACATGATAGTTGCCGCTTGTGTCGATACAAGGACGTGTTTCATCAACATATTTTGTTGCTCTGTAAATATTCCTGAGAAGCTCGGGATTCCGTCTTCTTCCCTCAAAATCCCATGTTTCGTTAAATGGACACCAACCGATAATTGACGGATGGTTGAAATCCCTCTCAACACATTCAAGCCATTGAGGAAGCATAATTTCAAGTGAACGATAGCTTGAATAATCTATTCCGCCGTTTCCGTATTCGCCCCAGACAATATATCCCATTCTATCACAGTGATATAAAAACCTCGGTTCAAAAACCTTCTGATGAAGTCTTGCTCCGTTAAAGCCTGCTGCAAGCGACAATTCAACATCCTTCTTAAGGTCTTCATCTGCAGGTGCTGTATAAATTCCGTCACGGTAAAACCCCTGGTCCAGCACTAATCTCTGGAATACAGATTTGCCGTTAATCAGGAATTTAAATCCGTCAAGCTTGACGTTACGCAATCCGAAATAACTCTTAACTTCATCATCACAGAACCTGATTTTCAAGTCATAAAGCCTTCCGTTACCCACTTCCCAAAGGTGGATTTCTTCAAGCTTTATTTCACCCGTAACTGTGTTTTCTGCACGTTTTTTGAAAGAACCCATTTCCTTTCCGTTATAAACAGCCGTTGCTTCAAATTCTCCGTTACCATCAACAATTGCAGAAACCGCAACAGTTCCGTTCAAATAATCGGGATAAAACTTAACGCTTTTAATGTAATTTCTTGGTGTGAATTCCAGCCAAACAGTCTGCCAGATGCCTGTTGTTCTTGTGTAATCGCATCCATGTGAACAGAACTCTCTGCACTGCTTGCCTACAGGCTGAAGCGAACTTCTCACATCGTCAACAGCATAGACGACAATCGTGTTTTCTCCTGCGCTGAGATATGCTGTTATATCAAATTTAAAAGAAGAGTATCCGCCTTTGTGCGAACCGACTTCCTTGTTGTTTACAAAAACTCTTGTATAATAATCAACTGCGCCGAAGTGAATAAAAACTCTGTTATTTAATTGCTCAGAAGTGATGTTAACCTTTCTTCTGTACCATACCGCGGGGATAAAATCAACATATTCAATGCCCGATAATTTACTTTCAGGGCAGAAAGGAACAATAATTTTTGTTTCCCACTCTTCACGGTTCAAAATTCCTGTTTCAAGCTTACTGTTGCCAAAATCAAATTCAAAATCCCACTCACCGTTTAGGTTAAGCCAGTTTGCTCTTTCAAACTGCGGATTCGGGTGTTCACATCTTGGTATCATAAAAATATGCCTCCTGGTAATTATCCTGAAAAAAATGATAACATACATAAATTTCACTGTCAACAAATCAAAATTCATCGCGCAATTAATTATAGCATCCAAAACACGTGTTTATATTAAAATGTATATTAGTTATGAGTTGAAACACCCCTAAAAATGTGCTGTAAGCTGCAGGCATATATTTTAGGGATAAAAAACAAAAAATAAAAGCCATCCGATTGGATGGCTTTCATTTTTGGCTCCCCCTGTTGGACTCGAACCAACGACAACTCGGTTAACAGCCGAGTGCTCTACCGACTGAGCTAAGGAGGAATATTTTTACCGCTTGAGTTTATCAAGCGGCGTTTGTGTCGGCATCGTCCTATCTTTCCGGGCCGCTTCCAGCCAAGTATTTTCGGCACTGTTGAGCTTAACTACCGTGTTCGGGATGGGAACGGGTGGACCCTCAACGTCATTAACACCGACTATATCTATCTCGCATTATCCGTGC
>JAFQSY010000047.1 GCA_017409265.1 Clostridia bacterium | reverse complement strand
TCGGGATCGGCATAAACCTCACTGTCTGTTTCGCTGACAAAACAATTGATATATGAAGGCTCAGCAGGATAGCAGCCTTCGGTATCCATCTCATATATTTCAACGGTATATGTAATATCGGTTCTGGCTGAAAAAACTGCGATGAAGGTTATGTCTTCATCAGGCATAGGTGCACCCGTTCCATTGAAAATATTGCCCTCTGCATCAGCCCAGCCTTCAAAAATATAGCCTTCTTTTTCGGGACCTTCAGGATGCTCAACTTCATAACCGAAGCCTATTTCTTCTTCATAACAAACATCACCGTCAACAATCCATCTTGCACAATATATGTTAATTTCCCAAATCGCAACGAGATGAAGATCCTCTGCCGGCATATACATACCTTCCGTAAAAGGCTCACCGGTATACATATTCATCCAGCCTACAAAAGTAAAGCCGCGTTTTATGGGTTGAGGCGCTTCCATGACTATCGGAGTAATATCGCTGGCATATTCAACACAATACGCATAATATTCGCAATCGTAATCGTCATAAAAACGGATAACATATTCATTGGCAACCCACTCTGCACGGATAACGATATCCTGAGCAGGCATCTGCATTGGCAGTATAATTTCTTCGCCTGTTTCGCCGTTTACCCAGCCTTTGAATGTAAAGCCGTCTTTTATAGGAGCTTCAGGATAAACCTCAGCACCGTATTCATAAACTTTTTCATACTCTCCGTCGGGGAAAACTCCGCCGTCAAGGTCATAATGCACTGTATAATTGCAGATGAAGAATTCCGCCACAAAGCAAACTTCCTCTGTAAGTACCGTATAAGGAAATTCAACGTGGTTTCCTTCCGTATCAACCCAGCCGCCAAAATCATAGCCTTCTCTGCAGGGCATTTCGGGTTCAGGAATCAATGAACCGTAATAATACTGTTCAGCAACAATTTCAAAGCTGTTATCAAAGATAACTGTATACATGTTTCTGTCATAAAAAACTTCAAGAACCAGTTCAGAATCAGCACGAATCACACCTTTTAAAATGCTTCTTTCCGAATTACATGTGAAACCTTCGTAACAAGGCGGACAATATTCAACCTCTTCATGGGTAACACCTGTGAAAACTTCGGTTGAGGTGTGTTCATACTCTCCTTCGATATTCATATGATAGAATTCAACTCTGTAAGGCGTGTCTGTACAAGGAACAAAATATGCATAGAATGTGATACCGTTAACAGGCATTGACATACTTTCAATGTCTGCAATAATATCTGAGTTTTCTTCAAGAGTCCAACCCACAAACTCATATCCGGTTTTTTGGGGCGTTCTTTCGGGTGCAGAGAGCATTTCACCGTATTCGAAAACCATGCATTCAAAAAGCACGCCTTCAACATACCATTCCGAATTATAAGCAAGATAATCCCAGACCGCTGTGAAAACAACATCCTGTGCGGGCATTTCTCCGCCCGTTACGGGAGTCCAGCCGCAGAAAAAATATCCTTCTCTGGTCGGAGGAACGGGGTCGGGTGTTTCGGCACCGAAATAAACATCATATACAACCCTGTCTGTTCCGTCATCAAATATGCCGCCGTTTGCATCATAACAAGCGGTATAACGGTTTCTTTGCAGATAAACCGTAAGCAATGTGCTGCCGTCGCCTCTTATAACGTCTTCAAGACAGCTGCGTGTTTCGTCAATACTGAATCCTTCCGGACACTCAAAATATCTTTGAGTTGCAGTCTCGTCGGTTCTGGCTGTAAACATGACTGTTTCTGTAGGGTAATCACCGTATGTGCCGTCTGCATTCATGTAATAATATTCAACCTTGTATTCCGTGTCGTCATTAGGCTGCCAGACCGCATACAGGTTAACATCATAAAACGGCATGGTTTCCAAAGAATAATCGGCTTCATAAGCATCAGGCTGTGTTGCCCAGCCCAAAAAATGATATCCCTCTTTCACGGGTGACACAATTTCAGAAATCTGCTCACCATAAACATAAGTATAAACGATAACCTCGTTATCGTATTCATTATTAAAATAACCGCCGTTTGCATTGAAGGTTATGTTATAGGGAATAAATTCCCATACCGCATACAGCATTACATTCTGATCAGGCATGTTAAAGGGGAACTGAATTATTTCAATACCGTCTGTTGACCAGCCGAGAAAAGTGCAGCCTTCTCTGACAGGAATTTCCGGGTCAACGCTGCTTCCGTAATAGCATTCCATTGAAGCTCCGTATTCTCCGTCACAATGACCACCATTATAATCAAAGGTGAGCGTATATTTGTTTCTGCAAACGAAAACCTTGAGAACAGTTGAACCGTCTTCAAGCACTTCACCGCTTAACTCGCTCTTACTTTCATCAATGCAAAACCCCTCTTTCAGAAACGGTTCGGTCGGAACGGTAACGGTGCTTCCCGCCTCTGCCTCATATTCGGTAACCGTAGTAGGTTCACCGTAAGCTCCGTCAACATCCATTTCATAAACATAAACGCTGTAACGAGCAATGTTTTCTGTTGCATATGAAATGAGTCCGGGAACAGTGAATGATGCTGACATCAGCATTGCCAGACACAGCAATACGCTGATCAACGTTTTGAATGCTTTTTTCATAAGAATACCTCCTGTGTATTTCTACTCTTCATAATAAAGACGAATGAAAACGCTGTTTGGTCTGTAAAAAAATAAAACTTTTATTAAATAACAGCCTGTTTATTTCTAATTTGCAATATAACAGGCATATATTTTTCTTTTTTGTTATAAAAATTGTTTTTATACAGAAATTTCACTTATATAGTGACACAAATCCGAAAAAGGTTGGAATATTTTTGAATTATTTTTTTGCTTTCTTGTATTCACCGAAAACAGTATCGTTTTTACCGATATGCTTAACACAGAAAAAGAACATATAAATATCCGCATAACACATAAAGCAGGATACGACAAGCATTAACAACGCACAAAATCTCGCAATTCCGCTTGTAAAGACTGCGGATAATCCGAAACCTGAAATAAAAACAAGCAAAGGTAAAGCAAGACTGATAAGTATTTGAATGCGGTTTACACAGCCGTTATAAACCGAAAAATGATTTTTGAAAGAAATAATGCATTTTTCGTCAAGTCTACCTTTTGAAACGGAAAGCAGATGAAGAATTTCACGAATCGGAGCAACAATAAGCAAAAGAATAATTACATTAATAATAAGAAGTCCGATAGTTTCCGAAATACCGAAAGCTTTGATATCATCTTTAAAAAGTCTTGCCGCCGCAATCATTGCAGCAATCATAAATGCCTGCGAATATGTGCCTGCAAGACGGAGCTTTTTGCCGGTGATTTCTCTGCCCTTGAGCAGGAAATAGCCAACTACGAAAAACAGCTTCGTCAGAACTATTCTGTCAAAGCTAAAATAATAGAAGAAATTGACACACTTGATCCCGATGACAGACATTATATAAAACGTAAAGCAGACCTTGACGATAGACTTTACAAGATGTATGATAAGATAGAAGATACAGAGAGTCTGTTGATTGCAGCAAGAGCAAAGAAAACGGCAATCGAAGCTGAAAAGCTGACTGCCGACAACATCTACAAAGTGTTGATTTACTTTGACAAGCTGTACGCCGTTATGGATGAATATGAACGACGTAAATTTATGGAATCTCTCGTTTCCGAAGTCCATGTCTATGAAGAACGCAAGCCGAACGGTCAGTGGCTGAAATCCATAAAGTTCAATCTTCCCATCATAGAGGAAGATATGGAAATATGTTTGGACAACGAAACGCACGTCGAAACCGCCGCGATTTTGATGCGTGAGTGTTGGGAAAAATAAAATTTTAAGGAGAAATCAAAATGTCAAACGGAATGACACGCAGAGAGCGTGAGATAACGGATATTAACAAAATTATTGAAATTCTCGATAAAGCAAAGATTGCTCACATCGGTCTTGTTGACGGCGATGAGCCATATGTTGTGCCGATGAATTACGGATATGTTATGAATGACGGTAAGCTGACAATTTATCTTCACGGTGCAAGAAGAGGCAGAAAACTTGATGTCATGAGAGCAAATCCCAAGGTTTTCTTTGAGGCGGAATGTGATTTGCAGCCCTTTGAGGGCGATATTGCCTGCCGCTACGGCATTGCATATTCTTCTGTTATGGGCAAGGGCATCGCAACGATAGTTGATGATGTTGAGGAGAAGAAAAAGGCGCTCTCAATTCTCATGAAAACACAGACAGGCAAGGATTTTGAGTTTGAAGATAAGATGGTTGCGTTTGTCAGCGTTATACGTATAGATGTTTCGGAGTTTACGGCAAAATACAGACCGATGCCTGCGATGAAGCTTTAAAATAAAAATTATTGACACAAACAGTTTTTTTTGGTTAAATATTTATATAAACATTGGGAGGTCATGAAAATGAAATCATTCAGAAAAGCATTAAGCATTATTCTCAGCATTGTTATTGTCATGCAGATTGGTGTTATCGGCGCCTTTGCAGGTTCGGATTACACTATCGTCAACCCTTATGAGGATGTTATCTGGAGCGGAGAAAACGCATGGGGAGCATACAAAGGCTCGCTCCACACCCACACAACCTACAGCGATGCTGACGACACTCTTCCCGTTATGGTCAAGGAGAGCTATAATCAGGATTACGATTTTCTCGCAATTTCCGACCACGGCATAACCGGAGTTGATTGGAACAAGACTCCTGAAATCCAGCCCCTTTATCTTTATCAGTATATTATTGATAATCCTTATGAGCATCTCACAGATGAGGAATATGAGCAGATTAAGAACGGTACATATCCCCTTTATGACGGCACTATAAGAAATAAGAAAATGGTTCCCGTTCTCGGTGCAAACGAGTTCAACAATCTTTCACTTACAAAGAACCATGTTAACGGTTATTTCCTTGAGGGAACAACCGGCAGCGGTTTCCTTGGAATGGAAAACGAATACGGCTATGAGCAGGCAATTAAGTTTATTGAGGAAAACGGAGGTCTTTCTCATATCAATCACCCCGGCGACTGGCTTGACAGTAACTCAAATCCCGACGTGGTAAATGACCCCGAAAGCATTAAGTTCTTCGGTGACCTTATTCTTAAATATGATTCCTGCCTCGGCATTGAAACTCTCAACGAGAGAAACGGCACAACAGGTTATGACAGAATCCTCTGGGATAATCTTCTTATGTACTGCCTGCCCTACGGCAAGAACGTTATCGGTTACAGCAATTCCGATGCTCACCACACAGGCACAGTTGATACATCATATATGTATTTCATGATGAAAGAAAACAATGTCGAAAATATCAAGGATACCATGCAGACAGGTGCATTCTTCAGCATCACAAAGAAGCTCCGTCCGAACGATAAAATCGGTCCTTCTGCAGAAATCGACGTTGCAAATGAAGGTTTCGCCGATCCCATGTTCACAAGCATAAAGGTTGACGGCCATAAGGTTACTGTTACCGCAAAGGACAGCAGCACCCTTCAGTGGATTGCAAACGGCGAGGTTATCTTCAAGCAGGAAATCGGAACTCAGCCTGTAACAATCGACCTTGACACCATCAAGGGCGCAGAGGATTTCCAGTATATCAGAGCAGAGCTTTTCGGCGAGGGCGGACTTTGCCATACCCAGGCATTTGTGATTGATGACGGCAGCGAGCCCCTTGAGTTCGTAGCAGAAGAAGTATCCTTCATTGATAAGGTTGTTTCTTTCATCAAAGGAACAATATTCTGGTCAATTGCAGGTGAAATCATCAAAGCAATCGGATAATTATTTTACGGGTACGCTTCGGCGTGCCCGTTTTTTATGAAAAATACCCTTGGCAGTTCAACTGTCAAGGGTATTTGAAATTATTGATTAAAATGTGTCTTTAAAAACCTGTGAGGAAATTAAACTAATTCCGAATAATTTTTTAAAGAAATATACTATTTTCAGCCAAAGATTTGCTTCGGAATAAAAATATTCGCTGTCTGAAATTATTTTTCCGTTCTCGTCTGTGATGATATTTCCGTTACGGTCAACAACATACGCACTTATAACAACATTACCTGTTGAGGTTGCCGTTACCTTGCAGCTTCTTCCCGATGATGAAGGATTGAGCTTAACGCCTTCGCCATCAACAACCCATTTGATTTTTGCATTTGACGGCAGATTTGCTGTGTTTGCTTGTAATTTGATTGATTCACCGTAGTTGATTGTTCGTGATGCAGGAGTGAGAATCGACAGCTTTATATTATTTAATCCAACATTAACCTTAAATTTACAACATAAGTCACCGTAATAAACGCTGATAGTCTGCACTCCTTGTGTTGATAAAACTGTCGGTGAGCAAACAAGACCCTCGGAAACGATTTCTTCTGTTCCGTCTGAATTATTAATGACAAGTGATAAGCCGGTGATGTCAAGAACATCGCCGATATCATAATTTGTTTTGTCGGGTTTTGTATAAAGACTGATGTTTTCTATATAATTGCCGGTTAATGCATATAAACTGAAATGATCGGTTTCAAAAACCAAATAATTGCCCTCTACACGAGCCTCAAGAATAGTCCAGCTTCCGTCCTCTTCCTGTCTTAATACCGAGCAAGTTTCGCCGTTAAAGCCTTCCGGGATAGGAATCGCAACAGTTACCTTACCGTTCGGGTTAACATTTTTGCCGTCTTTTACAATACTGATGTTGTAAATCCTGTAATCATCAAAGCTCGTTGTTTTGTTAAGGGTTACTTTGATTTCATCGTTTTTCAAAATTTTGAAAACCTGTATAACCGAGTCGTCATCAATGCAGTTGTTGGGATCGGATACAGTTACTTCGTTCATGGAAGAATTGTTAAATTCCGACGGAGTGTGAATAGCTACATATTCAGCGTTTTTGCTGTCAAACAAATTGTTAGTTTGATTTATAAGGTCAACAGCATCAACAAAAGAAAAACAAACATCTAGTGCAATTCCAGCCGGTCCGGTTATTTTAGTGAAAATTTCTTCGCCAATCCCCATCTGTCCTTTAAAAACAGACTTCCAACTTATTCCGGCTGTATTAAGCAAATCCTCAAAATCAGTAGTAACTGCTCCTGCTGCTTCGCCATATCCTGTTCTTAACGAAAGGTCAACGGCATCAAGTGCAATATTATGTAGTTTATCTACAAGAATATCATTGACCATTTCAGAATCAACTAATTTATCAATTATTTCATCAGAAACGGACTCAACGCTACCGCTTGAAGCTCCAATGAAAACTTTAACTATTGCCATCAAATAATCAACGACATTGTATATGAATGTTCCGAGAGATTGAGTGAAATTGTTTGAAATTGTAAAATAACCGCCTTCTGGCACCTCGACCTTTATCTCTGATTTTTCTGAATATGTAGCAGCCTTATATGAGAAAAATTTACCCGTAACAGCATCGCTGACAAGATAAAAAATACTTTCTCCGACATCAAACAAACTGGAAGGAGTAGTAGCTTTGGCAATACAATCGCTTTTTATCCATTTTCCGTTTTTATCATAAACATCAACTGAACCGTGATGTGCAAAATAATTATAAGCATTAAATGTCACTGTATATATATTGCTCGATTCGTTTTCAATATAATTGTAATCGCTTATGTATAAGCCATTGATATTATAAAAATTAGTCAGAATTTCATTGCTTCCCAAAGTATTTTCCGGATAAAATTCGGGTACATTATCCATTCGATAACTGCTGACACTACAATCGGAGGAAAAAACTTCAAGTGTAACATTGTTGTATGCTCCGCTTACCGTGTCTGTAACAGTTAATGTAGTGAAACCGGGCTCCAGACCGGTTACAGTTACATAAAAACCTTCTTCGTTTTCTTTGTATTCAGAAACATATATTATATCGTTGTTTCCTAACGTTAAAGCAAACTTGTTCCAGTCGGAAACCACCTCACCGTTGTTATACAATGAGAAAGATAAATCAAATTGACCGTATACCGGAGTTGACAGAGTAGGGTTGGTTGAATATATGCAGATGTATTCTTCGGGAGTGGAATCAACTGTCCAAACAGCGTATAAATATAATACATCAGCAGGCATAATGAATCCATCGCTGTACATGTTTCCGGTTGCATCTGCCCAACCAACAAAAGTATATCCATCCTTTGAAGGGTTAAGAGGCATTGATACCGCAGATCCATATTCGCACTGTATTACAACAAGTTCGCATTCTCCATCCATGAAATATATTCTATATGAGTTTATATACCAAAGAGCAACATATCTATTATTTCCTTCGTCGCTCCATCCCGCAAAGGTATGTCCCTCTTTTTTGGGGTAAGAAGACGGATATTCAAAATTTCCGGCATCGTCAACAACTGATGTTGCATATAGCTCCTCGCAAGCATCGTCCAAATAAAAATATGCTTTATTTGTATCTTCTAGCGCATTGTCAGTCCACTTTGCAGTCAAAGTCAGGTCGTACGCAGGCATATACTCCGGTGGTGAATCTCCATTTTCATCAACCCAATAAGCTAAACCATATCCTTCTTTTGAAGGCGGAGTTTCATATAAAACGTCTATCTGTGAGCCATAATAGCACATATAAGAACTCTCTGTGCCGTCAACATTCAAAGTTAATGTATATACATTTCTGCTGTAATACATATCACCGTTTTCGTCTGTTCTTTCATATGAAAAACCAAGAACATTTCCGTTTTCATCTGCATTCTTGGTGGTCTTATAGTTTAAATATAATCCGTCGGTGTGCATAAAATATGCAAGTACACTTTTTGTTGATGCACTTAAAATAGGCACAGTAGTATTTCCTATAAGATTAGATTCAAAATAAACTTCAATAATAATTTCAGAATTAATTAAACCTAAAGGATTTGATACATAAATGTCAAACGGTATTGTCCATTTTTTTCCGTCAGATGTAAAGCCAGTGCCGGAGTCGGTTTTTACCTGCTCTCCGTCTTCAAAAGATAACGAATCAGGCAATGTGATTACTGTATCAACAAAAAACACTTCGTCTTCACCTATTGCAGAATCGGTTTCAAGAGATACATCTAATGAAAATACTTCTGTCTTTACACCGTTTATGTAGGGGTCTACGTTGCTGTCAAAATCAAATTTGATATTTTCTGGTGAAGTGGATACAGCAACCGATATCGGCGCTGAAGATGCACTTGCCTTTAATTGTGAAACACCTATACCCGATAATTCGTTTGTGATTAAACCGGTGATAGGAATTGAGCTGAAAATCATTGCCGTTGCAATCAAAGCAGAAATTGTTCTTTTAAACAAGTTTTTCATTAAAATCCCTCCGAAAATAAAAATGCGCAGCCGGGGCTGCGCACGAAAAACACATAGCTCCAACTGTCGCCAAACAAAAACTACATCACACAAACAGTATATGCAGAAATAGAGCATCTGTATTTTTACCCGATTAAGAATAAAAATACACATACCGCTTGTGTTCAAATCTATAATTTTTTGTTTGGCGCTATTAGTATACCACAACATTTCTTAAATTTCAATAATATAATAAATTTAAAAAAAGACTTGATATTTTCAAAAATATGTGTTAAACTGTTGACAGTAGGATTATGAAACAAGAGAGTGGGGCGACCCGCTCTTTTGTTTGTGCAAAAAACAAATTTCACAAAAAGAAAAAAGGAGATTTGACCCATGGCTAAAGGAAAGGGCGGCAACACCGTAGCCGCTGTCTGGGAAATCGCAGAGCCCATTGCAGAGCAGCTCGGGCTTGAAATCTGGGATATCCGCTTTGTCAAGGAAGGCGCTGACTGGTTTTTGCGCATAATAATTGATAAGGATGGCGGAGTCGGCATAACGGACTGCGAAAATATGAGCCGTGCAATTGATAAGCCTCTCGATGAGGCAGACCCCATTGAGCAGAGCTACTGTCTTGAGGTTTCCTCGCCCGGTGTTGAAAGAGATTTAACAAGAGATACTCACTTTGAAGCCTGCAAGGGTGAAAAGATAAAGGTTAAAATGATAAGAGCCATTGAGGGTGTGCGCGAATTTTCGGGTGTGCTTGAGGATTTTGACGGAAAGCTTATCACTCTCCGTCTTGAAGACGGCAACGCAATGTGCTTTGAGAAAAAAGAAACAAGCTATATCAAGCTTGATGACTTCAGCTTTTAATTGAAAGGAAGGATTTGGAAAAATGAATAACAGCGAATTTTTTGAGGCAGTCAGACTCCTCAGCAAGGAAAAGAAAATTTCGGAAGAGGGTCTGCTCGAAGGTATTCAGAGAGCAATCGTAACCGCAGTTAAGAGAGATTATAATAATAAGGATATCGTTTTCTGTGAGATTGACCGCGAAAATGCAAAAATCAGAGTTTTTGTCCGTAAGAATGTTGTTACCGAAATCCTCGACCCCGATGAGGATATGACGGTTGAGCAGGCACAGAGATTCAAGAAGAATGCCATTGCAGGCGATATCGTTGAAATTGAGCTTGAAACAAAGGAAGTCAGCCGTATTGCTGCCGAAAAGGGCAAGCATATTCTCCGCCAGGCAATCAGAGAGGCAGAGCACGGCCAGATTAAAGAAGAGTTCCAGAGCAAGCATCAGGAAATTGTTACCGCAAAAATATCGAAGGTTGATCCTGTTACTCTTGATGCAATCGTTGAAATCGGCAAGCTTACCGAAAAGCTTCTCCGCAGCGAGCAGCTTCCAACCGATAACTTCACCGAAGGCGACATTATCAAGGTTTATATTGCAGAAATCAGAGATGCAACAAAGGGACCCAAGGCAACAATTTCAAGAACTCATCCCGGTCTTGTAAGACGTCTGCTTGAGAGCGAAGTTCCCGAAATCTTTGACGGAACTGTTGAAATCAAGTCCGTTTCCCGTGAGGCAGGCTCAAGAAGCAAGATTGCCGTTTACAGCGCAGACGAAAATGTTGATCCCGTTGGTGCATGTATCGGTCAGAGAGGCGCAAGAGTCAATAAGATTGTTGACCTTCTCGGCGGTGAAAAGCTCGATATCGTACGTTACAGCGAAAATCCCGTTGAGTTTGTTGCTGCGTCGCTTGCTCCCGCAGATGTTATCTCCGTAACCGTTGAAAGCGAAGAGGAACGTGCCTGCAAGGTTGTTGTTCCCAACAATCAGCTTTCACTCGCTATCGGCAACAAGGGTCAGAATGCCCGACTTGCCGCAAAGCTCACAGGCTGGAAAATCGATATCAATCCCGAAACAGAAGAGCCTGTTATCAATTTTGACGAATAATCTATAAGAGGTACTGACCTATGCAAACACGTCGGATTCCAATGAGAAAATGCACGGGCTGCAATGAAATGAAGCCCAAAAAAGAGCTGGTAAGGGTTGTCAGAAGCCCCGAAGGCGAAATATCGCTTGACTTAACGGGCAAAAAGCCCGGCAGAGGCGCATATGTATGCCGTGATGCAGCCTGCCTTGCTAAGGCAAGAAAGGCAAAAAGGCTCGAGAAGGCATTTTCATGCGAGATTCCCGACGGAGTCTACGAGAGAATGGAGGAAGAGCTCAAAAATGACGGATAATCCGAAGCTTCTCTCTCTTCTCGGCATGTGCCGCAGAGCAGGAAAGCTCAGCTGCGGTCACGATGCGGCGGTTGGTTCAATCAGAAGCAAAAGCGCAAAGCTTTGCCTGCTGAGCAGCGACTCATCTCAGCGGCTGAGAAAAGAGATTGAGCGTGAGGCAGCATTTGATGGGCGCGATATTCCCGTCGGAACGCTGTTCTCAACAATAGATGAAATAGGCAGAGCAACGGGGCTTAAGTCCGCAGTGCTCACAGTCAATGACGAAGGCTTTGCAAAAACAATGCTTGGGCTTCTGAACAAGAGTAACCGTTGATTAATCGCAACCCGATTTAATCAGCAGTTACTACAACAGGGGAGGTTAATCTATGATTAATAAATACAGAGTACATGAAGTTGCAAAAGATTTTGATATCAAGAGCAACATAGTTGTTGATTTGCTCACAAAGCATTTCGACGGTCAGAAAAAGCATATGACAGCTCTCGAGGAAGATGAGCTTGACCTTATATTTGAAACCTTTACCAAAGAAAACGAGGTAGAGGATCTCAACGAATATTTTGAATATATGCCTACAGAAAAGAAATCAAAGGAGAAGAAGGAAAAAGAAGAGCCCGCTCCCGAAGCTCCCGCCGAAAAGAAGGAAGAAGAGGCAAAGCCCGAAAAGAAAGCAAAGCCCGAAAAGAAGGCGGAGCCCGAAGAGAAGAAGCCCGAGCAGAAGCAGGATAAAAAGCCCGAAAAGAAGCCTGCGGAGAAAAAGCCTGAAGCAAAACCCGAGCAGAAGCAGACTGCACAGCAGTCAAAGCCCGGCAAGCTTCCTCCCATGCCCAAAAAGCAGCCTAAGCCTGAAGCAGAGGCTAAAGAGAATAAGCCCATGCAGTCCAGAACAAAGGGCGAAATGCGGACTATCGACACCCGTGCCGATAACGTTGACCTTGAAAAGTACAACGAGAGATATGAAAATATCGCTCCCGAAAATAAAACAAAGCAGCATGAGGGCGCTGTTAAGAAGCAGAAGCTCAAGCAGAAGAGCCAGCAGTACAGAAAGCAGGGCGGCATGCGCTCCTCAAGACGTGAAACAGAGGCAGAAAGACTCAAGAGAATTGCTGCCGAAAGAGCAAAGAAGCCCCAGCTTCAGCTCAAGCTTCCCGAGGAAATTACCGTCGGCGAGCTTGCCGCAATGCTCAAGATGACAGCCGCAGAGGTTATCAAAAAGCTCTTCACCCTCGGTCAGATGGCAACCGTAAACGAAGTCCTTGATTATGAAACCGCAGCAATTGTTGCCGAAGAACTCGGTGCAAAGGTTGAAAAAGAGGTTGTTATCACCATTGAGGACAGAATCATCGACGACCATGTTGATGATGAGAGCGAGCTTATCGCAAGAGACCCCGTTGTTGTTGTTATGGGTCACGTTGACCACGGTAAAACCTCGCTTCTTGACGCAATCAGAAACACATCAGTTACCGCAACCGAAGCAGGCGGTATCACACAGCATATCGGTGCTTACAGAGTTGACCTCAACGGTCAGAAAATCACTTTCCTTGACACCCCCGGTCACGCAGCGTTCACATCAATGCGTTTAAGAGGTGCAATGGCAACGGATATCGCAATCCTTGTTGTTGCAGCCGATGACGGTATCATGCCCCAGACCATCGAAGCTATCAACCACGCGAAGGCTGCAGGCGTTCAGATTATCGTTGCCATCAACAAGATGGATAAACCCGCTGCAAACCCCGACAGAGTTCTTCAGCAGCTCACAGAGCATGAGCTTGTTCCCGAAGAGTGGGGCGGCGAAACAATCTGCGTTCCCGTTTCCGCACATACAAGAATGGGTATTGATTCGCTTCTCGAATCTGTTCTTCTTGTTGCTGAAATGCAGGAGCTTAAAGCTAACCCCAACCGCTCGGCGAAGGGCGTTGTTATCGAAGCAAAGCTCGATAAGGGCAGAGGTCCCGTTTCAACTCTTCTTGTTCAGAACGGTACTCTCAAATCGGGCGATATCATCGTTGCAGGTACTTCCGTCGGTCGTGTGAGAGTTATGATTGACGACAAGGGCAGAAAGGTTAATGAGGCAGGTCCCTCCGTTCCAGTTGAAATCATGGGTCTTGCAGAAGTTCCCCAGGCAGGTGACGGTTTTGATGCCGTTAACGATGAACGTCTTGCAAGAGAGCTTGTTGAGCAGAGAAAGAACAAGGCTAAGGAAGAGCAGTTCAAGGAGTTCCAGAAGGTTACTCTTGACAACCTCTTCGCTTCAATTCAGGAAGGTCAGCTCAAAGACCTCAATATTATCATCAAGGCTGACGTTCAGGGCTCGGCAGAGGCTGTCAAGCAGAATCTTATCAAGCTTTCAAACGATGAAGTCCGTGTTAAGGTTATTCACAGCGGTGTTGGCGCAATCGTTGAAAGCGATGTTATGCTTGCAAACGCATCAAACGCAATTATTGTTGGCTTCAACGTAAGACCTGATAATGTTGCGGCAGAGGTTGCCGAGCGTGACGGTGTTGAAGTAAGAACTTACAGAGTTATTTATGAATGCATCGAAGAGGTTGAGGCAGCTATCAAGGGTATGCTTGCTCCCAAGTTCAGAGATGTTGATATCGGTAAGGCAGAGGTACGTCAGGTTGTTAAGATTTCGTCAGTCGGCAACATTGCAGGCTGCCATGTTATAAGCGGTAAAATTACCAGAGACGCAAAAATCAGAGTTGTCCGTGACGGCATTGTTATCGCCGAGGATGAAATGGCTTCTCTCCGCCGATTCAAGGATGACGTTAAGGAAGTTGCCTCGGGCTTTGACTGCGGTATCGGTCTTAACAAGTTCAACGATATCAAGGAAGGCGACGTATTTGAAGCCTTCATTACAGAGGAGTACAGAGATTAATGGCAGGATACAGAATTGACAGAGTGTCCGAAGATATAAGAAGAGAAATAGCTGCAATCATGCGTGAGCTCAAGGACCCGAGAATACAGGGAATGCTCACCGTTGTCAACGTTGAGGTCAGCTCCGATGCCTCTTTTGCGAAGGTTTACGTCAGCGCAATGGAGGGCATTGAAACCGCAAAGCTTGCGGTCAAGGGTCTGACCAGCGCAACGGGCTATATCCGCAGAGAGGTCGGTAAAAGACTTCGTCTGCGCAAAACTCCCGAGCTTAAGTTTGTTGCCGATGATTCCATCGAAAAGGGCATGGGCATCGCAAGAATGATCGGGGACTTCACTTCGGAGAGTAATGATTAATTATAAGGAGCGTCGATCATGAGAATTGACCTGCGCGAAGCTGCGGAAATACTTTTAAATTCCGATAAAATCCTTCTTTTGAGCCACGCACATCCCGACGGCGATACTCTCGGCAGCGCAACTGCGCTTGCACATGCGCTTTCGGCAAAGGGCAAAAAAATAAGGGTTGAATGCTCTGACCCCATTCCCAAGGATTTCAACTTCATGTTTGAAAACCTTGTGAATGACGAGTTTGAGCCGGAGCTTATTGCGGCAATAGATGTTGCGGATATAAAGCTCCTCGGCAAGGAATCCGAGGGTAAATATCAGGGCAGAATCGGTCTTTGCATTGACCATCACGGCTCAAACATGATGTATGCCGATAATGTCTGTCTTGAGCCCGATTCGGCATCAACCGCCGAAATGATATATCTTCTGCTCAAGGAGATAGATGCAGAAATTACTCCGCAGACGGCATCATGCCTGTTTACAGGTGTCACAACCGATACGGGCTGTATGCGTTTTTCAAACACAACTGCAAGAACCTTTGAGATTGCGGCTGAGCTTGCAAAGCTCGGTGCGGATACCTATAACATTATCCAGACCTTTTTTGAAACAAAGACCAAAACCTTTGCCGCTCTTGAAAGGCTTGCGCTTGACAGCATGAGATTTTATTTCTCTGACCGCTGTGCGGTTATCTGCGTAACGCAGGATATGTATAAGCGAAGCGGCTCCGATGAGAGCGAGGTTGACAGGCTTTCAAATCTGCCCCGCCAGATTGAGGGTGTGCTTGTCGGTGTAACGATGAGAGAACTCAAAGACGGCAATTTCAAGGCATCCGTGCGCACGCACGGTGATATTGATGCATCCGCTATCTGCAAAAGACTCAGCGGCGGCGGTCATATGGGCGCTGCGGGCTGCACTCTTTACGGCACAAAGCAGCAGGCAATCAATTCGCTTCTCAAAGAAATTCAGGCAGAAATCGACGCCTTTGTTATTGATTAAAAAATTCGGGCAACTTCAAGAGTTGCCCGTTTTTAATATGAAAGGAACTGTTATGACAGGAATAATTCTTCTCGACAAGCCGAAGGAGATAACCTCATTCGGTGCCGTTGCGAGGGTGCGCAGAATATGCTCTGAGAAAAAATGCGGGCATACGGGCACTCTTGACCCGATGGCAACGGGTGTTTTAACAATAATGCTCGGCGGAGCGACCAGATTTTGCGAGCTTCTGCCAAGCCATAACAAGGCATACATCGCCTCTTTCAGACTCGGCACGGTTACCGATACTCTTGATATCACGGGCAAAATTCTTGAAACCAGAGCAGTTGATTCCACCGCAGAGCAGGTGAAAGACAAACTGAATGATTTTATCGGTGAAATCAGCCAGCTTCCGCCGATGTATTCTGCAGTATCGGTTGACGGGCAGCGCCTTTATGACCTTGCCCGAAAGGGAATTGAGGTTGAGCGCAAGGCAAGGCAGGTAACAGTTTTTTCAATTGAAATGCTTTCGGAAGATGAAGAAAACGGAGAATACACAGTTGCCGTTGAATGCTCATCGGGCACATATATCCGCACGCTGATTTCCGATTTGGGTGAAGAACTCGGCTGCGGAGCGGTCATGACCGATTTGCGCCGCACAAAGGCAAACGGTTTTTCAATTGAAAACGCCGTTACTCTTGAGCAGCTGTCCGAAGCGGCGGAAAACGGCACACTGAATGAAATCATCATTCCCGTTGACAAGGCACTTGAGGAGTACCCGATAATAAAAGTTACCGCCGCACAGGCAAAGCGCTTTTCAAACGGAGGCGAACTCGATTTGCAGAGGCTGAAATATCCCCGAATGCTCGGATATTTCAGAATTTACGACCCCGAAAACAAATTTATCGGACTCGGCGAAATAGGCGCAGGCGAAAGTTTAACAGTCAAAAGAGTTTATCAAGGATAAAAATAAGCTCACCCGAGATTTTCGGGTGAGCTTTCTTTATTTTGCGCTGAAATAAAATTCCACTCCGCTTTCAACATTGTTAAAGCCGTATTTAAAGCCGTGCAATTCAAGGATTTTTCTGCTCATTGCAAGACCCATTCCCGTTGAGTTGCCGTCGCTCGTTCTTGCCTTGTCTTCGCGGTAAAACTCGTCCCATATGTGTCTTGAATCCGCAGGGCTGACACGTCCGCCCGAGTTAAAGACCGTAAGAGTACCTTTTTTGACGCTAATCCTGACCATGCCGCCTTTGGGAGAGTATTTTGCGGCATTCGAGAGAAAATTATCGATTACAAGCGAAAGAAGCTCTGAGTTACAGCTTATCTGCGAATTATCCGTTTCGGTTTCAACAGTCATGTTTTTTTCGCTGAAAAGAGAGCTGTATTTTTCGGATTCTGCCATTGCAAGTTCGCCCAAATCCGTTTTTTCTTTGCTGATTTTATCGAGCACGGAAACTCTGTTGTACTGCAAAAGAGTAACAACAAGCTTGTTCATTCTCTTTGCCTCATCGTAAATTGAGCTTACATATTCCTTGTTCTTTTCGGGTGCAATATCCTCTAAAATGCATTCGCATTGGTTTGAGATAACCGCGAGCGGGGTTTTCAGCTCATGCGCCGCCGCACCCGTGAAGGCGATTCTTGAATTTTCAAGAAGCTTGTTTTTGTTATAAATAATGTTTGCGGCAATCATAACAACTGCTCCGAGAATCAAAAAAACAAACAGCTCCAGGATAAGATATTCACGGAATTGGTCTGAAAGAAGCGTGCCGAGAAATTCGCTGCGTTTTGAAAGCTGTAAAATGCAGTAGGTTTCGCCGTCAACTTCAATCACGTCGAACCAATCCAAATCGGCCGATGAGCTTGAACCTCCTCCGCCGTAGTGTTCTTGGGAGCAAAGCCTGATGATTTTTTCTTTCATCTCTTCGCTCTCAATGGTTTCATAAAGCCCGGTATATATCTTATGTTCAAAATGGCTTTCATCGGTGTCAATAAATGTGGTATAAATGTTAGTGTATTTGCCGCTTTCTTCGTTATCCGTTATGCTGTATTGCGCCTTTTCGTCGGAAAAGGTGAGAGTGATAAGATTTTCGGGAGCGAATCTGTTTTCGGTGTTATAATCGCAAACGACAAGCTTTACGGGAACAACCTTGCCGTTTTCAATGTTATATTCAAACTTATAAGAGAAAAGATAGCCGATTTCTTTTTGGCTTTCCGCCACGGTTCTTTTGATTTCGCTTGTCATATACGGGTCAAGAAAACAATGGAATAATTCAGCACCTTCGGAATCAAAGCATTTAAGCCAGCTTCCCGAGCGTGCAACAATGTTTCCCTCTTTGTCAAAAATTGCCGCTGCGTACGGGAACAGATAATTCCCGCTGTTCTGATACATATATCTTTCCGAATATTCCTTGATATCCATTTCGTGGTTAACATAGCTGTTCATCGGATTATAAAGCCGTATTCTTTCTGATTGCTGATTGAATTTAGCGCCGAGAATGGAGCTTGTTGCCATGAATATAATCAGCGCACCTGCCAGATATGCAAGAACAAGCCCGAGAGAGATAAGCGCCATAAGCTTTTTCTTTTTCATGTTGTCACCTCTCTTCAAAGCAGTAGCCTGCACCGATAACGGTTTTTATGCAGGCGGCATTTTCGCCGAGTGCCTTGCGGATGATTTTGATGTGAGTGTCAACAACTCTGTCGTCGCCGTCAAAATCATAGCCCCAGATTCTGCTTAAAATAAGGCTTCGGCTCAAAACAGTGTTTTTGTTAATCATCAGGTATTCGAGAAGCTGAAAATCCTTGCTTGCAAGGGTGATTTCTTTCCCGCCTGCGAGAATTTTCATTGAGTTTTTGTCAAGGGTGATGCCCGAAACGGTCAGTTTGTTTTCGCGGTCAAGACCCTTGCTTCTTTTTATCGTAGCAAGGCTTTTTTCACAAAGCACAGAAAGAGGAAAGGGTTTTACGATGTAGTCATCCGCACCGCTTGAATAGCCTTTGAGAAGGTCATGCTCTTCACCGAGTGCGGAGAGAAAGATAATCGGTGCATTGCAAAAGCTGCGGATTTCCCTGCATGCCTCAATTCCGTTTTTGACAGGCATCATAACATCAAGAATTATCAGGTCAAAATTTTCGTTTTCTGCGGCTGCAACGGCTGCTTTGCCGTTTTCGGCAAGGGTTACGTCAAGTCCCTTTGCGGTCATATAGTCCCTGACCGTTTCTCTGATTTTTATTTCATCGTCGGCAAACAGAATTTTATACATTTCAACCGCCTCCTTCAGCTGTATTCTATTATACACCTGTGTAATCTGTGTGTCATTAAAAAATACGGCTCCGACAGATTTTTCTGCCGAAGCCGTATCGAGAGTGAATGTTTTTTAGCAGCTTGCTTCCTCTGTTTCTGCATAAGCGTTGCTTGAAAGCACGCCTGCTGCGATTGAAAGAGAAATGATAACTACTGTAAGAAATTTGAAAATAAGCATTTAATTTGTCCCCCTGTTTGTTTTTATCTGTTTATAGTATAACCGATAAATTCTTAAGAATAAACAGGGAAAAACATTAAGATTTTATTAAGAAATTCTTAAAATCACACAAATTGCTCGTTTTTGATGAGAAATTCCTCGATTTTTCTGCCGTCTTTATATCCGAGCTCATAAAGCTTGTTGAGCCCTTCAAGCTCTCTTGTTATCGTGTTGATTCCGAAGCATTCGTTGGGCGCAACAACGAGAACCTTGCCCTCTTCCTGAAGTTTGAGAGCGCCTTCAACGCCTGCGTTATACTTTGTGTGAAGGTCAAGCACGGAATCTGCAACCTTGGGATACTTGATGAGCAGGGGCTTTACTATATACCAAGGTAAAATAGTTTTTCTTTCATGCTCGGGCTTTGTCAGGCAGACTACAACCTTATCACAGCCGTCATCAAAAGCCTTCTGATAAGGAATCGGGTCTGAAAGACCGCCGTCAAAATAAAGCTCGCCGTCAACCTTAACGGGATTTCTGCAGGCAACGGGCATTGCCGCTGCAGCTTTCAGAATTGAAAAATCGTTGGGCTTTATGTCTTTCTTTGTGAAATATTTCGGCGTAAGGGTTTTCATGTGGGTTGAAACTGCCGTAAATTCAAAATCGGAATTCATTATTGCATCATAATCCAGCGGAGATTTGCCGTCGGAATTGGAAAGACTTGAAAAAATATAGTTGAGATCCATGAGCATTCCGTGTTTTATGTAGGCTCCTACTCCCATATAGTCTTTCTCAAATGCGTATTCGGTATAAAATTTGTACGTTCTTCCGCGCTGACCTGCCGCATAGGTTATCAGGTTGGCGCTGCCGGAGGAAACACCGATATAGTATTTGAACGAAATTCCTTTATCCATAAGATAATCGAAAAGTCCGCTCGTATAAATACCGCGCATACCGCCGCCGACGTCAATAATTCCTATCATATAAATATCCGCCTTATTGTTATTTTAAATGTGCATTTTTACCGCACACATAGACACTATAACATCTATCAGGCAGAATTTCAACATAAATTTAAAAAATTGCAGCCGTCATTGCGGAAACGACAAAGCTTGTCATATCAGCAAGCAGGGCGGCAGGCACGGTGCATCCGCTTTTTTTAATTCCGACAGAGCCGTAATATACCGTCACGGCGTAAAAGGTTGTTTCCGTTGACCCCATGATTATTGATGCAATCCTGCCTTCAAGTGAGTCGGGACCGAAGTTTTTGAGAATCTGTTCAAACATCGTCAGCGAGCCGCTGCCCGATATCGGGCTTAACACGGTCAGGGGCAAAACATCGGCAGGAATCCCCGTGAATTTTGCAACGGGCATGAGCATTTTTGTTATGACCTCAAGAGCTCCCGACTGACGGAGCATCGTTACACCGAGAACAAGCCCCATCAGCGGCGGCAGGAGCTTTACTGCAGATTTAAGACCTTTCGATGCTCCTGCAACAAAGCAGTCAAAAACCTTGATTCCTTTAAAAAGTCCGAAAATAATTATTGCGGCGGTTATTGCGGGAAGGATATAAGACGTTATTTTTTCCATTTCACGCCCTCCGAAAGTTTTATAAAGATAATGGCGGCTGTGAGTCCTACTGTCAGAGCGCAAGCAGAGGAAATCCATGATGCAGGCATGATATCAAAGGGGTTTTTGCTGCCGTAATCCTGTCGCATTGCCGCAACCGTTGTGGGAATAAGATGAAAAGCGGCGGAATTGAGAACAACGAATTTTATCATGTCTCGGCTTGCTTTTTCTTTTGACGGATTTTCGTCCTGCAGCCTTCGCATCGCTTCAAGTCCTAATGGAGTTGCCGCATTGCCGAGCCCGAGCAGGTTTGCCGTAACGTTCATTGAAATTGCTCTTGCCGTCTGTCCTTTCATATCCATTTTCGGAAAGATTATTTTGAGAAATGGCGACAAAAGCTTGCAAACTGCACCTGTCAGCCCCGCTTGCTCTGCGATTTCCATAAGCCCGCCCCAAAGGCAGATTGTTCCCCCAAGCCTTATGCAGAGCGAAACCGCATCGCTTGCACTTGAAATGATTGCCGTCGAAAGTTCAGATGCCGTGCCCGAAAAAAACGCCGAAATGACCGAAAAGATTATCATTGATGCCCAAATGTAGTTTATCATTGTCTGTTCCTCCCTGTTTTTGTCAAAACTTGTTGACAAATTGTCAAAAAATGGTATAATGAAGACAAGAAAAATAATGGAGGGAAATATTATGTTTGCAGGTTTTATTCGTGAGATTGACAGTGTCGGCAGAGTTGTTATTCCTATGCAGATAAGAAAAGAATTGGGTCTTGTTGAATATGGCAGCAAGGTTGAGCTGTTTTCGGACGGTAAGCAGATTATAGTCAAAAAGGCTGTAAATAACTGTGTTTTCTGCAAGGCAGAATCCGAGCTTATTGAATTTGAGGGAAAATTCATATGTGCAAGCTGCCTTGAAAAGCTCAAAGGATAAAAAATAAAGCCGAATCTCCGGGCAACTTTTGTTGCTCGGGGATTTTTTTATCTCTCTGTGAATATATATGACTGTCAGCCAAAGAATTTGCATGGCATTCAGCCGCAGGAGGGATAAAATTGAATTGGCATTCTTTTTCTGCCCTGCAGACAGCACGGCAGTTCAACAGCGATTCGGAAAAGGGCATCAATGAAAATACGGCAAAAAAGCTTCTTGAAAAATACGGCGAAAACAGACTTGAAGGCAAGAAAAAAGCATCCTTGCTGCGCAGATTTCTTGCGCAGTTTTCGGATTTCTGCGTAATAATTCTGTTTATTGCATGTATTATTTCATTTCTGACAAGTCTTATCGAAGGCAGCGGAGATTTTGTTGAGCCGATTGTTATTTTAATGATAGTTATTCTGAATGCAGCAATCGGTGTTTTTCAGGAGCAGAGGGCGGAAAAGGCGATTGAAGCACTCAAGAAAATGTCTGCGCCGACAGCCTGCGTTACGCGTTCGGGAAAAATGAAAAAGATTCCTGCAGCACAGCTTGTACCCGGGGATTTGATTTCGCTTGAGAGCGGAGATATGATACCTGCCGATGCAAGGCTTGTTTCGTCAAACGGTCTTAAGGTGCAGGAAAGTGCGCTGACGGGCGAATCCGAGCCGTGCGAAAAAAGCCATGATTCCGTGCATTCCGAGGACTGTCCGATTGCAGACAGAAAAAATATGATTTTTTCGTCAACAACCGTTATTGCAGGCAACTGCACGGCGATTGTTACCGAAACGGGAATGAATACGCAGGTCGGCAGAATTGCGCATCTGCTTGCAAACGAGGAATCGCCGCAGACTCCGCTTCAGCAAAGGCTCGGCAGAATCGGTAAGGCGCTGGGTATAGGTGCGCTCGTTATCTGTGCCTTCGTTTTCCTGCTCGGCGTTATTCGCAGGAGCGGAATTTTGCCGTCATTTATGCTGTCGGTCAGTCTTGCTGTGGCAGCGATTCCCGAGGGGCTGCCCGCAATTGTGACGATTGTTCTTTCAATGGGCGTTCAGCGGATGGCGAAAAGCAATGCAATAATCCGTCATCTGCCTGCGGTTGAAACTCTCGGCGCGGCAACGGTTATCTGTTCCGATAAAACGGGAACTCTTACGCAGAATAAAATGAGTGTTACCCAAGTCAGAAATGCATCGGGCGAAATTTCTCCGGAAAGCACCGAAGCAAAAAGAATTTTGCTTATGGGTTCGCTGTGCAATAATTCAAGGGCTTCAAAAAAGGGAAGGACTGTTTCTTTCAGCGGTGACCCGACAGAAACAGCAATTCTTTCGGCGGCATATGAGGCAGGCGAAAAAGTGTTTTCGTTTGATAAGGATTATCCGAGAATTTGCGAGAATCCGTTTTCGAGCGAAAGAAAAATGATGTCAACAGTCAACCGTTTTCCCGACGGCACACGGCTTATCGTCAAGGGTGCGCCCGATGTTGTTCTTCCGCTGTGTGATTATGCTGTTATCGGCGACTCGGTTTCTGCACTTAACCCAAGTCAGCGCAGAAGAATAATTCAGCAGAATGAGCAGATGGCAAAATCTGCGCTTCGGGTTATTGCTGTTGCTTACAGAAGCTCATCGGGCGGTTCGGATAACGAAGAAAAACGGCTGGTTTTTTCCGGACTTATCGGAATGACCGACCCTCCGAGACCCGAGGCGGCAAGGGCTGTTGCAACCTGCAAAAAAGCGGGAATAACACCTGTCATGATTACGGGTGACCATATTGTTACAGCCTGCGCCGTTGCGGAAAAGCTCGGAATCCTCGAGGACGGATTTACCGCCATGACAGGAGGTGAGCTTGATACAGTTGACGACGAAAAGCTTGCGCAAATCATCGGTAAATGCAGGGTTTTTGCAAGGGTCAGCCCCGAGCACAAGGTCAGAATCGTCAAGGCTTTCCGTGCGAGAGGTGAGATTGTTGCCATGACGGGCGACGGCGTTAACGATGCGCCTGCGCTCAAAGCGGCAGATATCGGCTGCGCTATGGGCAAGGGAGGAACAGACGTTGCAAAGAATGCGGCGGATATGATTCTGACAGATGATAATTTTGCAACGATAGTCAAGGCGGTGGAGCAGGGCAGGGGGATATTCGACAACATAAAAAAAGCCGTGCATTTCCTGCTCGGCACAAATATCGGTGAAATTCTTGCCGTTTTTGCGGCATCGCTTCTCGGGCTTGAAGCACCGCTGATTCCGATTCAGCTTCTGTGGGTTAATCTTGTTACGGATTCTCTTCCTGCGATGGCGCTCGGAACGGAGAAAATCGAAAAAGACATAATGAAAAGGCCGCCGGTTTCACCCCAAAAGGGCTTTTTCTCCGACGGTCTGTGGATTGATATTTCACTTGAAGGTATGCTTGTCGGCACGCTGACAATTCTTGCCTATCTTATGGGCAGCCTGATGTTCGGCGCGCAGAGCGGAGTTGCTCTCGGAAGAACAATGGCGTTCTGCACCTTGAGCTTCTGCGAGATTGTTCATGCAATCAACATGCGTTCGTCTTTGCCGCTTTATAAAGCGGGGATTTTCAGCAACCGTATGATGAATCTTGCGGTTGCAGGGTGTTCGCTTGTTCAGGCATCGGTAGTTATCATTCCTCCGCTTGCCGATGTTTTCGGCGTAATTTCGCTGAACGCACCCCAGTGGGCAATTGTTATCGGACTTTCACTTGTGCCGCTGATAACGGGTGAGATTGGAAAAGTTGTTTTTGCAAGAAAAAAGAGCAGCCCGTGAGGACTGCTCTTGAAAATTTTCTTATTTGATTTCGCCGATGAGATCTTCAATAACGCCGATAAGCTTCTCTGCAAGACCTGCAAAGTCAATACCGCCGAGGAAGTCTGTAACCTTGCCGAAAACTTCTTTGAAGTCGATACCGCTGATGAAATCTGAAACCTTGTCAGCGATTGTGGGTTCGGGTTTGTAGTAGCAAACTTCGAGATGCTTCTCATATTCCTTCTGGATTTTGAATTCTGCGCCGCAGCCTTCGTTGGGGCAAACCTTAGCTTTGCCTTCTGAACCTACTACAGAGCAGGTCTTATCAAGATGGTTGTTGAAGTTAGCTTCGCCTTCGATGAGCTCATGGCAAGCGGGGCACTCATAAACTGATGCTGCTGCGAATGCTGTTGTTGCTGCTGCGAAAGCAAAAACAAGAGCAAGAACGATTGCTGTAAACTTTTTCATTTCGGATTATTCCTTTCAATAAATATAATTTGTGTTTCCACACACTTCATAGCACATGATAGCACTTTTTTACGGTTCTGTCAACTTTTAAAATATTAAAGGTTGATATTGTTCCAGAAATTTTCAATTTCCTCACGCTTTGCCGCAACCGAGCCCTGAACCATGTCAGGCTTTCCGCCGCCTCTGCCGCTGCATGCGGCATTAAGCTCTTTGCCGATATTTCTCACATCGGTTGTCCGGCTTGTGATTGCGTATTTATATCCGTTCTCATCATTTCCCGAGAAAACAGCTGCAACACCGACCTTTTCGGCAAGCATATCGCTGAAAATCCGAGCATCCTCGGCCTCTCCGCCGTCATCAAATGCGATGAATTTTTCGCCCGATGTATCATTTGCCTTGACGGCAAAAATCTCTTTTTTGAGAAGCGAATATTTATATCTTGATTTCTGAAGCTGATTAAGAACTCTTTCAACCGCAGGGGTTATTTCTTCCGTTTTTGCTTTGAGAAGAGCAGAAATTTCGTGAACGCTTATGTTCTTTTCGCGGTAATCGGCAAGAGCCTTTCTGCCAATCTGAAGTGTGATTCGTACACCCGATTTATAGTTTGCCATTGAAATGACTTTTATAATACCGATCTCGCCCGTGAATGCAACATGAGTTCCGCAGCAGGCGCACAGGTCAACGCCCTCAATGCGTGTCAGGCGCACCTGACCTTTAATCTCTTTTTTGCTTCTGTAATCGTAGTTGCACAGCTCGTCGTCGGCAGGGTATACCGCCTCAACGGGAATATTTTTGTAAATTGCTTCATTTGAAAGTGTTTCTGCTTCGTCAAGCTGTTCCTGTGTCACGGCGCAGTTGAAATCGACGGTTATGCTGTGTTCCCCCATGTGAAAGCCGACATTGTCGCAACCGCAGATTGAGTGAATGATACCCGAGAAAATGTGTTCGCCCGTATGCTGTTGCATATTGGTGAATCTTTTCTCAAAGTCGAGCCTGCAGTCAACCTCGCCCGAAACAGCTTTGGTGCAAATGTGAATTATATCATCTCCGCTTTCAACGGTATCGATGACTTCCGAATTGCCGATAAATCCCGTGTCGCCGGGCTGACCGCCGCCCTCGGGGAAGAAGGCCGTTTTGTCAAGGATAATCTCAAAGCCTCTTTTGCCCTCTGTGCAGGAAACGACTGTTGCGGTAAAATTTTTTGTATATTGATTTTCATAGTAAAGACGCTGTGTCATGGTGTGCTCCTTTTGTAAATTGATATTTAGATAATATCACATATCTCCGATAAAATCAAACTGTTGTTGACACCGAAATAATTTATTGTTATACTGAAACAACAAACATACGAACGGAGAAAGAAAATGAAAGAATATATTCAGAGCTTAAAAGATAATTGCCCCACATACAGATTTATTTTCTGGTGGATACTCCGCGCATCGCTTCTTTTTGCCTTTGTCAAAGGATTCTTCCCTGCAGAGGGTGAAGCCTTTGATATCACAGACCCTCTTCAGGTCGGTGCAAACTTTCTTTGTACCTTTGTCTGGGAAATCTTTATGGCATTCCCCAAAAAGAGCGTTTTCCGCCATGTTGCATCGGGATTTCAGTCGGTGCTCATGGTTATGATATGGTGCGGCTCATTCGGCGGCAAGTTCCTCAATCTCTATTATGATTTCAGATGGTGGGATGTTATTCTCCACTTTGTCGGCGGCGGAGCATGCGTATTCTTCGGGTATGAAATAGTATGTGCTATTCTAAAGGCAAGAAAAGCAACGGCACCAATGACCCTCATTCTTCTTGCATCCGTCGGATTTTCATTCCTTGCGTCAACCTGCTGGGAGCTTTTTGAGTTTGGCTTTGACCAGATTGCAGGCATGATGGGCGGATACCCAGGTGATGCACAGCATTGGTCGCTTGAGCTTGCACTCGGCACACCGAAGGAATTGACGCTCTTTGACCCCATCGTTCCCGAGCGCTGGCCTATCATGGATACCATGGCAGACATTGTTCTCAATTCCGTCGGTGCACTGCTTGCTTATCTTTTCATCAAATTCGTGCCTTACAGACACAAGGGCGAGGCAGCTTTTGAGCCTGAACATCAGGAAACAGAAAAAATAGCATAATAAACAATATTACGGTCGGACTTCAGCTCTGAAATCCGACCGTGATTTTATTTTCGGTATTCAAATGTCTGCTCCGCTTCAAGAGCTTTGAGATATCTGCGGCACTCTTCCTTTGCCTTTTCAAGGTCAAGATCAAGATAATTGCCGCATTCTTTTCTTGTATTGCCGAAAACCTCGCCGTCATAGGCAATGATATCCGCAAGAATTTTCTTTGTGATTTCAAGAATTTTTGCGTTATCTGCGTTGCGCACAAGCAGATAAAATCCCGTTCTGCAGCCCATGGGTCCGAAGTAAATAACATCGTCTTTTATCTCGGAATTTCTCACGAAGGTTGCAAACATATGCTCAACCGTATGGGCGGTTGTCGTGTCCATAAAATCTCCTGAATTTGGCACTCTTGTTCTCATGTCATAGGTTGTTATGTCGCCGTCAATGCGTGAAATGTAAATACCCTCGGTCAGGAGGTCATGGTCAACTGTAAAACTTGTGATTCTGTTCATGTTTTTTGTCCTTTCTGCTTTTGAATAGTGCTGTTATAAACGAATAAATCGGTAAAATATAAAGAAATCCTGCAGCAACAAGCGAGGTGACGGGTGCACCTGCCGATGCGAGGGGAACAGCGCCTGCTATCGACCACGGAACAAGCGGAGATATAACAACCGCCGAGTTTTCGAGATGGATTGCCGCCGTATCGGCATCTTTTTCGTTGCCCTCGCAAAGCTGATGTGCAAGAATGATTGCGAGAGTCTGGTTGCATGAGATGAGCGAAGTGAAAATTGATGTTACCATTGCAGCGCCGAAAGGCGTTATTTTTTTGCTTAATGCATCTGTCTTTTCTTTGAGAGAATCTAAAAGCCCCGTTGCGGCAAAGATTCCCGAATATGCCGAGGAAAGGCAGACTATCGCCGCCGCATTCAACATCGAAACAAAGCCTCCGCCGTCAATCATATGCTTGATTTCCTGTGTTTCTGCTTCGAATCCCAAAATCATTATTTTGAAAAATTCAATAATTTCCAGATTCTGAACGGTTATGCCGACTATAAGCGCCGAAGCAATGCTTGCAAGCATTGCAAACTTAACCTTAACTTTCATCAGAGAGAGAATAAGAATGACTGCGGCAGGGATAACCGAAAGCCAATGAAGATTGAACTCTTTTGCAAACATTGAATTTAAATCGGGAATTTCTCCGCCGTCACCTGCGGAAAATCCGAGAACTACATACATAACGCAGGTCAGCACAAACGGGATTGCTGCCGTGCGGAACATATTTTTGATGTTGGTGAAAATATCGGTTTTGGTAAGCTCTGATACAAGCAGCGCGCTCGTCGAAACAGGGGAGCAGCGGTCGCCGAAAAGAACGCCAGAAAGCATTGCGCCGCCTGCAATAACGGGGTTGATGTTCATCGAATGCGCCATCGTCATGCAGATAACACCTATCGTTGCCGCCGAGCCGAACGATGTTCCCATAAGGAACGAAACGCCGCAGCAGAGAAGAAAGGTCATCAGCACAAAAATGCTTGGACTGATAAGCTTTACGGCAGAGCAGATGATGAATGCAATCGTTCCGCTTGCACGCCACGAGGCGGTAAGCATTCCGACGATGAGAAAGACAATCAGAATGTTTTTTGAGGTTTTGATTCCGTCAAAAATCATTTTGATTATTGCTTTGAAAGAATGCTTTTTTATTTTAGCATAGGCGCAGAAAATGATAAGCCCTGCCGCAAGCGCATAAAGCACCGATGCATCAAAAACAATGCAAATCAGCAGCGCAAGGCAGAAAAGCGCCAGAGTAATAAGTTCCATAATAACAGTCGCCTTGAATCCAAAGGAATTTTTCGTTATTATATCTTAAATTTATGCTTTTTTCAAGTAAAACCGAATAATAATCGCCGATATGTATATAGTTACTAAAAACATTTTGGAAAATTATCATATATTTTCTTAAAAACATATGGAAATTTAAATTTTTATCTGTTATAATCATAAATGGTTCATTCCGTCAACGGTGGAGTGCACCCATTAATAATGTTTATAATTTTATATGGAGGTAGATTCCAATGTACAAGTATGTTTATTTGTTCTCCGAAGGCGACGCAACAATGCGTAACACCCTCGGCGGCAAAGGCGCAAACCTTGCAGAAATGACAAAGATCGGTCTCCCCGTTCCCCAGGGCT
>JAFQSY010000046.1 GCA_017409265.1 Clostridia bacterium | reverse complement strand
TGACCTTTTTAAGGATGAGGTGCGTGAGGCAGGAACAACGCTCGGCATACCTTATGAGCTCGTATGGCGTCAGCCGTTTCCGGGTCCGGGTCTTGCAGTCAGAGTAATCGGAGAAATTACAAAAGAAAAGCTTGATATTCTCCGCGAAGCGGATGCGATATTCCGTGACGAAATATCAAAAGCAGGTCTCGAAAAATCGGTAAGCCAGTATTTTGCAGTACTGACCGATTCAAAAACCGTCGGTATTATGGGTGATGCGAGAACCTATGGCTATACCGTTGCTTTGCGTGCGGTTACAACCGATGATTTTATGACTGCCGAGTGGGCAAGGCTGCCGTATGAGGTTCTTGAAAAATCAAGCAACAGAATAACAAACGAGGTTAAAGGCATATCAAGAGTTGTTTATGATATCACCTCGAAGCCTCCTGCCACAGTTGAATGGGAGTGATAATATGACCAAATATATCTTTGTAACCGGAGGCGTTGTTTCGGGTCTTGGTAAGGGAATAACCGCCGCTTCGCTCGGAAGACTTCTCAAAGCAAGAGGCTTAAAGGTTGCTGCACAGAAGCTTGACCCGTATATAAATGTTGATCCCGGAACGATGAGTCCTTATCAGCACGGCGAGGTTTATGTTACCGAAGACGGTGCGGAAACCGACCTTGATTTGGGGCACTACGAGAGATTTATAGACGAAAATCTGAATAAATATTCAAACCTGACTACAGGCAAGGTTTATTGGAACGTTTTGAATAAGGAACGCAGAGGAGAATATCTCGGCTCAACCGTTCAAGTGATTCCTCATATTACAAATGAAATCAAAGAGTTTGTTTACAGCGTAGGCAAAAAGACAAATGCAGATGTTGTTATAACTGAAATCGGCGGAACAATCGGCGATATTGAATCACAGCCTTTTATTGAAGCGGTACGTCAGATTTCGCTTGAGGTCGGCAGAGAAAACAGCCTTTTTATCCATGTGACCCTTGTTCCGTTTCTTCGCGGTTCCGATGAACACAAATCAAAGCCTACGCAGCATTCCGTTAAGGAGCTTCAGGGCATGGGCATCAACCCGAACATTGTTGTCCTTCGCTGCGATGAGCCGTTGGAAGAATCCATATTTAAAAAGATATCTCTTTTTTGTAATGTCAAACCCGATTGTGTTATTGAAAACATCACTCTTCCAAACCTTTACGAAGCCCCTTTAATGCTCGAAAAATCTGATTTTTCATCCGTTGTCTGCCGTGAGCTCGGCATAAATGCTCCCGAGCCTGACCTTGCGGAATGGACGCAGATGGTGGAGCGCATCAAGGCGATACCTTATACCGTAAACATTGGTCTTGTCGGCAAATATGTTGAGCTTCACGATGCATATCTTTCGGTTGCGGAAGCTCTTCAGCACGCAGGATATTACCATAACACCCATATAAAAATCAGTTGGATTGATTCCGAAAAGCTGACCGCTGAAAATTGTTCGGAATTTCTTTCGGAGCTCGACGGTATTATTGTTCCCGGCGGTTTCGGAAGCCGTGGTATCGAAGGTATGATTCTTGCAGCAAAATACGCAAGAGAAAACCACCTCCCCTATTTCGGAATTTGTTTGGGTATGCAAATCGCCGTTATCGAATACGCACGGAATGTATGCGGCATTTCAGATGCTGATTCGGGTGAGTTCGATGAACTGTGCAGGCATAAGGTAATCAACTTTATGCCCGGTCAGAGTGATGATATTGACAAGGGCGGTACGCTTCGTTTGGGCGCTTATCCTTGCAAAATAAAACCCGACACAACAATGGAGCGTTGCTATGAAACAAATCATATCAGCGAACGCCACAGACATCGCTATGAATTCAACAACCATTACCGTGATTTGCTTACACAACACGGACTTACTTTAAGCGGACTTTCTCCGGACGAAAGGCTTGTTGAAACCGTTGAGCTGACAGAAAGACCGTTCTATGTAGGCGTTCAGTATCATCCCGAATTCAAAAGCAGACCCAACAAGCCGCATCCGCTGTTCAAGGGATTTGTAGGTGCGGCACTTAAGCGTTCAAACGGAGGAAAAGAATGAGCATACATGAAGAATGCGGAGTTTTCGGCGTGATTTCACCCGAGCCTGCCGATGTAGCGGGTGTTGTATATTACGGCTTATATGCCCTGCAGCACAGAGGACAGGAAAGCTGCGGAATAGTTGTTAATGATGACGGACTTTTCAGTTCTCACAAGGATTTGGGACTTGTCAGCGAGGTTTTTCATTCCGAAGTTCTGTCAAGATTTCCGAAAGGCACAATGGCTGTGGGGCATGTCCGATACGGCACAACGGGCGGTACAAACCGCACCAACTGCCAGCCCATTGAAGTTAATCATCAGAAAGGCAGAATGGCACTTGCTCATAACGGAAATCTGAGCAATGCCGCAAAACTCCGCAATGAACTCGAATTATCCGGAGCTATTTTTCACACAACAAGTGATACCGAAACCATTGCATATATCGTAACAAGAGAGCGCCTGAAACTGCCCTCGATAGAAGATGCTTTAAGCTCGGCAATGAATATTCTTGAAGGAGCCTATTCGCTTGTTCTGATGTCGCCGCAAAAGCTTATTTGTGCCCGAGACCCTTACGGCTTCAGACCACTTTGCTACGGCAAAACACAAGACGGAATGTATGTTATAGCATCTGAAAGCTGTGCGTTAAAGGCTGTGGGTGCGGAATTTATCCGTGATGTTGAACCCGGCGAAATAATAGTTTTTAGCAAAAACGGAATTGTCAGCCGAAAGGAACACTGTGATTCTAAAAAGAAAAAACTCTGCATTTTTGAATATATTTATTTTGCACGTCCCGATTCCGAGATTGACGGTGTTTCCGTTCATTTATCAAGAATCGAAGCAGGCAAAATACTTGCGAGGGAGCATCCTGCGGATGCCGATATTGTGGTAGGTGTTCCTGATTCGGGTCTTGATGCGGCACTCGGATTCAGCCGTCAGTCCGGCATTCCTTACGGAATAGGTCTTATAAAAAACAAATATATCGGAAGGACCTTTATTTCGCCCGGTCAAAGCACGAGGCTTGATCAGGTAAAAATAAAGCTCAGTGCAGTTGAAGAAAGCGTTAAAGGTAAAAAGGTTGTTCTTATTGACGATTCAATTGTAAGAGGTACAACCTGCGGCAGAATAGTAACTCTTCTGCGTGAAGCCGGAGCTGAAGAAATTCATATGCGTATTTCTTCACCGCCGTTTCTGAATCCGTGTTATTACGGCACGGATATTGATACAAGAGAGAATCTGATTGCCTGCAATCATTCAGTTGAAGATATTGCGAAAATAATAGGTGCTGATACCTTGGGATATCTGCCCGTTTCTCAGCTTTCTTTACTGACGGGCAACTGTGATTATTGCTCTGCCTGTTTTAACGGTGATTATCCGACAGAAATTCCGACCGATATATGCAAAAACAGATTTGAACAAAAGCTTTCAGAGGCTAAAAAAGAGAGGTAACGGTATGGTTACACAATATAACAGAAAAATTGTTTTAGAGGACGGAAGTGAACACTACGGCTATGCTTTCGGCGATACATCCGACAAGGTATGCGAAATTGTTTTTAACACTTCAATGGTCGGTTATCAGGAAATAATTTCCGATCCTTCTTATACGTATCAGGCGGTTGTTATGACTTATCCGCTTATCGGAAATTACGGAATGGCAGATGATGACTTTGAAACAAAAACACCGACTATAGGTGCACTCATTGTTCGTGAATACAACGATTTGCCTTCAAATTTCAGAAGCACGGCAACTCTTTCCGAAGTTATGAAAAAGCACGGAATACCGGGCATTTACAGCATTGATACCCGTAAGCTTACCCGTTCTATCAGAGATAACGGAAGCTGTAAGGTAATAATAACAGATGCCAATGTTTCCCATGAATATTGTATGGACATACTGAAAAAAGCGGATATCCCGACTAATGCGGTTTCAACCGTTAGCTGTGATAAAATATGGGTTTCACCATGCAAAAACGAAAAATATCATGTTGTTGCCATTGACTGCGGAATGAAAATGAACATCGTACGTTCACTCAACAAAAGAAATTGCAAGGTAACAATTGTACCTTGGAATACTTCTTCTGATGAAATTGAAAAGCTTTGCCCCGACGGTGTGTTTATTTCAAACGGGCCCGGCGACCCGACTGATGTTCAACCTGTAGCAGAAACTATCAAAGCTCTTAAGGGCAGATATCCGATTTTCGGAATTTGTTTGGGTCATCAGATTATTTCTCTTGCCTACGGTGCAAAAACCTATAAGCTCAAATTCGGTCACAGGGGCGGGAATCATCCCGTTCGTAATCTTGAAACTAATAAAATTGAAATCACCTCGCAGAATCATTCCTATGCGGTTGACTACGAAAGTGTTAAGTCAACGGAGCTTGAAGTTACCCATATCAATTTGCTTGATAGCACGGTTGAAGGAGTGAAATGCGATAAAGATAAAATATTCAGTGTGCAATATCATCCCGAGAGTGCACCCGGTCCGCAGGACAGTGCATATCTGTTTGACCGCTTCATAAGGATGATGGAGGAGGAAAAGAGCAATGCCTAAAAGAACGGATATTAAAAAGGTTCTTGTAATCGGTTCAGGACCTATTGTTATCGGGCAGGCGGCAGAATTTGACTATGCAGGCACTCAGGCTTGCCTTGCACTTAAAGAAGAAGGCTATGAGGTTATTCTTTGCAATTCCAATCCCGCAACCATTATGACCGACACAACAGTTGCGGACAAGGTCTATATGGAGCCGCTGACACTTGAGTATGTTGCTAAAATTATCCGCTACGAAAGACCCGATGCCGTTCTGCCCGGAATAGGCGGTCAGACAGGTCTTAACATTGCAATGCAGCTTGAAAAAAAAGGAGTTCTTGCCGAGTGCCGTGTTGAGCTTCTTGGTACAAAGAGCGAAAGCATTGAAAGAGCTGAAGACCGTGAAATGTTCAAAAAACTCTGCGAAAGTCTGGGTGAACCCGTGCTTCCGTCAGATATTGCAAATTCGGTTGAAGAAGGCCTGAAGGTCGCAGAAGAAATCGGTTATCCGGTTGTTCTTCGTCCTGCATTCACTTTGGGCGGTACAGGTGGCGGATTTGCCGATAATGAGGATGAATTTGTTCCTCTTATGAAACATGCTCTTTCTCTTTCTCCTGTCAGTCAGGTGCTGATTGAAAAGAGCATCAAAGGCTATAAAGAAATCGAATATGAAGTTATGCGTGACAGCAACGACACGGCAATAACCATCTGTAATATGGAAAATATTGACCCCGTCGGAATTCACACAGGAGACTCAATCGTTGTATGTCCGTCACAAACACTTACAAACAAAGAATATCATATGCTGCGCGACAGTGCTCTCAAAATAATCCGTGCACTTGAAATTGAGGGAGGCTGTAATGTTCAGTTTGCACTTGACCCCAAATCGTTTCAATATTATTTGATTGAGGTCAACCCCAGAGTTTCACGCTCATCAGCTCTTGCTTCAAAGGCAAGCGGATATCCGATTGCAAGGGTGTCTGCCAAAATCGGAATAGGAATGACGCTTGATGAAATAAGAATTGCAAACACACCGGCGTCATTTGAACCGACTCTTGACTATGTTGTAACAAAAATGCCCCGTTTTCCGTTTGATAAGTTTGCAGATGCCAACAATTCTCTCGGTACTCAGATGAAGGCAACGGGTGAAGTTATGAGCATAGGCAGAACAATAGAGGAAAGCTTGTTAAAAGCAATACGCTCGCTTGAAATCGGTTTGTATCACCTTGAAAACAAAAGGTTTGACGGAATGAGCGAAGATGAGCTTACCGAATATATTAAAGTCGGAACGGATGACAGAATCTATGCCATTGCCGAGCTTTTGCGTATCGGCTGCAGCGAAGAAAAAATTGCACAGGCATCAGGAATTGATGTTCTCTTTATCAATAAGTTAAAAAACATTATTGATAAAGAAACTGAAATCAAAACCAACCCTTTAAACACGGATGTTTTACGTGTTGCAAAGAAAACGGGCTTTTCTGACAGAGAAATTGCAAAACTGTGGAATTTGAGCGAAACTGAAATATTTAAAATCAGAAAATATGCAGGGATAATTCCTGTCTATAAGATGATTGATACCTGTGCTTCGGAATTTGACAGCTATGTTCCTTATTTTTATTCAACCTACGAGGAAGAAAATGAGTCGGTCGTATCCGACAATAAAAAGGTTATTGTTCTCGGCTCGGGACCTATCCGAATAGGTCAGGGTGTTGAGTTTGATTATTCAACCGTTCACGCAGTCAAAACCATAAAAGCGGCCGGCTATGAAGCAATAATCATTAACAACAACCCTGAAACCGTTTCAACCGATTACACCTGCTCCGATAAGCTCTATTTTGAACCGCTTTGCGTTGAAGATGTTATGAATGTCATCGAGCTTGAAAAGCCGATGGGCATTATCGCAACTCTCGGCGGTCAGACAGCAATCAACCTTGCTCAACCTCTCCGTGACAGAGGCGTGAATATTATCGGAACAAACTGCGAGGCCATTGAAAAAGCGGAAAACAGAGATGCATTTGAAAAATTGCTTTCGGAGCTTGAGATTCCTCAGCCCAAGGGTCGGGCAGTCACAAACATCGAAGCGGGCATACGAGCGGCTGAAGAAATCGGCTATCCCGTGCTTGTAAGACCCAGCTTTGTTCTTGGTGGCAGAGCTATGCAGATTGTGGCGAAGGAAGAGCATCTGCGCCATTACTTGAAAACCGCCGTTGAGATTGATGAGGATAAGCCCGTGCTTGTTGATAGATATATCAGAGGCAAAGAGGTTGAGATTGATGCTGTCTGCGACGGAAAAAAAGTTTTTGTTCCGGGAATAATGGAGCTTGTTGAAAGAACAGGCATTCATTCCGGTGACTCAATAAGTGTTTATCCCTCTTTCAGCATTTCTCAAAGGGTTAAAGACACTATTCTTGAATATACTGAAAAACTTGGATTAGGCATCGGAATTATCGGCCTTTTCAACATTCAGTTTATTGTTGATGAAAACGAGAATGTTTATATCATCGAAGTTAACCCGCGTTCGTCAAGAACAGTTCCGTTTCTTTCAAAAGCAACGGGTTTCAGTCTTGCGGATATTGCAACCTATGCAATTCTCGGTAAAAGCCTTGAAGAGCAGAGAATTACGGAAATTTATCCAAAAGAAAAAGAATGTTTTTATGTTAAAGTTCCTGCTTTTTCATTCTCAAAGCTTAACGGCATGGATGCTTATCTTTCGCCCGAAATGAAATCAACAGGTGAAGCAATCGGCTACGATAAAAAGCTCCACCGTGCGATGTATAAAGCAATGACCGCATCGGGAATGAAGCTTCAGAATTACGGAACGGTTATTGTAACACTTGCCGATGAAGATAAGGAAGAAGCTTTGCCTCTTGTAAGAAGATTTTACGATATGGGCTTTAATATTGAGGCAACGAGCATGACGGCGGAATTTCTTAAATCAAACGGAATAAGAACACGCACAAGAGGCAAGCCGAGTGAGGGCAGCACAGAAATTCTTGACTCCATTAAGGCGGGATATGTCAGCTATGTTATAAACACCCGTGCCGTGCTTTCGGGTGTTCACTATGAGGACGGTGTGGCAATCCGACGCTGTGCGAGCCAAAACAACATCACAATGCTTACTTCTCTTGATACGGTTAAGGTCCTTCTCGATGTTCTTGAAGAAACAACATTCAGCATATCAACAATAGACTCTTAAGGAGGAATTATTATGCGTTTTACCAAAATGCACGGCTTAGGCAACGATTATCTGTATCATTACGGAGAAATAGAAAAACCTGCCGATGTGTCAATAAAACTTTCGGAGCGTCATTTCGGAATCGGTTCTGACGGTATTATTCTTATTACTCCGTCAGATTGTGCGGATTTTAAAATGCGTATTTTCAATGCTGACGGCAGCGAAGCAAAAATGTGCGGCAACGGTATACGCTGTGTCGGTAAATACGTTTTTGATAAAGGGTATACCGACAAAACTCACCTGACTGTTGAAACTCTTTCCGGCATCAAAACGCTGGATTTAAAAACGGTTGGAGGTAAGGCAGTATATGCAACCGTTGATATGGGTAAGTGCAAAGTAAACAAGTCTGTTACTCTTGAAGCACTTAATCGGGAAGTTACACTTCTTCCGGTATCCATGGGAAATCCGCATGCCGTTATTTTTGTTAAGGATGCGGAAAATGCACCGCTCACAACTCTCGGTGCAGCTCTTGAACATCACGAATTTTTCCCCGACGGAGTTAATGTTGAATTCGTTCAGGTGATTGACAGCCTGACATTGAGAATGAGAGTGTGGGAGCGTGGCAGCGGCATAACAATGGCTTGCGGCACAGGCTCCTGCGCAAGTGTTGCGGCGGCAGTTGCAATGGGATATTGCCGTGAAAATGAGTTGGTGACCGTTAAGCTTGACGGCGGTGATCTTAGTGTAAAAATGCTGCCCGATAAAACCGTTATGATGACAGGTCCTGCAAAAACAGTTTGTGAATGTGAGGTTGATATGTGATGACACCGAATACAAATTATGCCAACTTGAAGGATTCTTATCTTTTCTATAACATAGCTCAAAAAACGAAGGCATATCTTGAAGCAAATCCCGATAAGCATCTTTACCGAATGGGTATCGGCGATGTTTCTCTCCCGCTTTGCGATGCGGTTATAAATGCTTTACACGAAGCTGTTGACGATCAGGCGGTAAAAGAAAATTTTCATGGCTATATGCCTGAATGCGGTGCACCGTTTCTGCGTAAAGCGATTGCAGATTATTATGCCGTAAACGGAGTAAATGTTTCTGCTGATGAGGTGTTTGTTTCAAGCGGAGCAAGCGACGAGCTTGGTGATATCCTTGATCTTTTTGACAAGGACAGCTCGGCTCTTGTGATTGAGCCTGCATATCCTGCCTATGTTGATGCAAATATTATGGCAGGCAGAAACATAATTCATCTTGCATCAGGTGAAGAAAACGGATTTCTTCCCGAACCCGATGAAAGCACAGTTGCCGACATTATTTATATCTGCTCTCCCAATAATCCTACCGGAGCGGTGTTCAGCCGAAATCAGCTTCAGGCATGGGTTGATTTTGCGAATGAAAAAGGCTCGGTAATTCTTTTTGATGCGGCCTACGAAGCTTTTATTGAGGACGAATCACTGCCTCACAGTATCTTTGAACTTGACGGTGCTGAAACCTGTGCAATAGAAATATGCTCACTTTCAAAAACGGCAGGTTTTACGGGAACAAGGCTTGGTTATACAGTTATTCCGAAACGTCTTATAAGAAATGGTATGAGCCTTAATGGGATGTGGGTAAGAAACCGTACAACCAAAACAAACGGTGTATCCTACATTATTCAAAAAGGCGGAGCAGCAGTATTCACTCCCGAAGGACAGGAGCAAATCCACAACAATATTCAAATATATAAGAACAATGCAAAGGTGCTGACAGAAGCTCTTGACGAGCTTGGTATTTGGTATACGGGCGGCAAAAATGCGCCGTATATCTGGCTTAAGTGCCCGAACGGTATGGGCAGTTGGGAGTTCTTTGATTATCTTCTCAATGAGGTTCAGGTTGTCGGTACTCCGGGTGAAGGCTTTGGTGCCTGCGGCGAAGGGTATTTCAGATTTTCAACCTTCGGAAGCCCCGAAGATACAAAAGAAGCAGCCCGCCGTCTGGTGAAGCTGCTCGGAAAGAAGTAATTGGAAATGCGTGATTATAAAAAAGAATTTGAAAACAGAGTTGAATTCATAAAATCCGTTTTGTCTCAAAGCGGCGCAAAGGGAATTGTTTACGGAAACAGCGGTGGCAAAGATTCTGCCTTGGTCGGTATTCTTTGTAAAGCTGCCTGTGATAACACGGTAGGCATTATTATGCCGTGCACCTCAAAAAGAAATTATGATGAAGATACCGTCGATGCCGAAACCATTGCAGAGAAATACGAAATCGAAACCAGAACGGTTGACTTGACTCCCGTGAAGGAAGCGGAAATTGCGAGTATTACGGATGTAACGGAATTAAATGAATCAGCTCTTGCGAATATGGCACCCCGAATCCGTATGCTGACATTGTATTCTGTCGCAGCTGCTGAAAACAGGCTTGTTGCAGGAACGGGAAACAAGAGTGAAGCCTATGTCGGATATTTCACAAAATGGGGTGACGGTGCTCACGATTTTAACCCCATTGCAGACCTGACTGTTACCGAAATATATGATTTTCTCCGTTTTCTTGATGCGCCCAAACGCATAATAGAAAAAGCTCCTTCAGCAGCACTGTTTGACGGTCAGACAGATGAAGAAGAAATGGGAGTAACCTATGCAGAACTTGACTCTTTTCTCTCAGGTGAAAATATTGCAGAGGATAAACGAAAAATAATTGAGCATATGCATAAGCTAAGCGAGCATAAGAGAAAAGGGATAATTACATTTAAGAAATGAAAGAGAAGGATTGCCGAAATGTTTAATTCAGATAATTTGTCTGTTAACGCAAATAACCATTTAACAGTAGGATGTTATGATACCGTTGAGCTTGCGAAAGAATTCGGAACACCGCTTTATGTTCTTGATGAGGATTTAATGAGAAGAAATTGCCGTGAATATAAAACTGCTCTTGAATATCATTATGACGGAAACGGACTTATCCTTTTTGCAAGCAAGGCTTTATGCACAATGTATACTTCAAAACTTGCTGCCGATGAAGGGCTGGGGGCTGATGCTGTTTCGGGAGGAGAAATTTATACTCTCTTCAAAGCGGGATTCCCTATGGAAAAAGTGTTTTTTCACGGTAACAACAAAACCCATGATGAAATCGAGCTTGCAATTAGCTTCGGTGTCGGACATTTTGTTGTCGATAATAAGGAAGAGCTTGAACTGATTAATGAAATTGCAAGAGAGAAAAATTTCGTTCAAAAGATACTGTTCAGAATAAAGCCCGGTATTGATGCCCATACCCATGATTTTATAAAAACGGGGCAGATTGATTCAAAATTCGGTGTAGCTCTTGAAAACGGAGAAGCTTTCAAAATTTATGAATATGCAACTACTCTCAGCAACATTAAAGTTGACGGAGTTCATTGTCATATCGGCTCGCAGATATTTGATGTTGAACCCTTCTGTGAAGCCGCAAGCGTAATGATGAATTTTATTGTTGAATTACAAGATAAGCTTTCGCTGAAGGTTAATATTCTTAATCTCGGCGGCGGGTTTGGTATAGAATATACATCTGACGATGACCCACTTACTCCTTCGGAATATATCGGTAAAGTCGCGGAAACCGTAAAATCACTTGCAATGGAAAAGAATGTTGAACTCCCGTTTCTGGTCTTTGAACCCGGTCGCTCCATTGTTGCTCCTGCCGGAATAACATTGTATACAGTCGGCAGTATAAAAGAAATCGAGAATGTGAGAACTTATGTGTCGGTTGACGGCGGAATGGGAGATAACCCGCGATACATTCTTTATGGGTCAAAATATTCCGTTGTTTTGGCAAACAATGCTGCGGCAAAGCCGGTGGCTCCCGTTACGGTTGCAGGTAAGTGCTGTGAATCGGGAGATTTGATTCAGGAAAACATACTTATGCCCGAAATCAAAGTGGGAGATACGCTTGCTGTTCTTGCAACGGGTGCTTATAACTATTCTATGGCGAGCAATTATAACAGAAATCCTCGCCCGCCTATTGTTGCAATAAGAGGTGAGGAAAAGAAGATTATAGTCAAAAGGGAAACATATGACGATATCATAAATAACGATTTGATATAAACTATATATAACGGTTTTGGCAAAATGATACGCAAAAATTTTTGTAGAAATATCAATTTCTATGTTTTTTACAAAATCGATAGCTTGTTTTAGCTCAGAATAACAACTACACAAAACACAAGCCCGCAGGCAAAAACCTGCGGGCTTGGTGTTTAATACTCGGTTTCGTCGTAATCATCTTCGTATTCATCCTCAATAAAATCACGAAAATAGAATTCATCGGGATTACGATATCCGACAAGCTTGCCGAGAAATCTGATTTTATCTGTAAAAACCGCTACAGATTGATATGCGTCATCCTCAAAATACAGTTCACACTTTCCTTCTCTTTCGTTTGTAACAAAAGCCGGAATAATAACTCCGTCCAGTTCAATCGCCTGATAATCACCGAAATAAACTTCATCGGGATCATATTTGATTATATAACCCTCTTCAATTCCGTGATTAGCAAAGCTGCTGTCCCTGATAACAAACTCATTCTTGCGAAGTGCCACGGGTTCAAGTTCATCATCGAGTAAATAATAACTGCGTTCATACTCGGTGAGAATATCGCTCAAAGATGATGCCCCAAGACTTTTTTGAATTGCCGTCATTACGGCATAGGGGAAAATGCAGTTGACATACGGATTTTTGTCAAAGAAACACAGGATTTTTTCTTTCTCAAATCCATATTTCTTTGAAATGTTTTCGGCAATAATTTCTTGAAGATGATTTTTCAAATGAAACAACTCCTTGTGTTTTTATTACAGAAGATATATTTCCTCTGCAGAATAATTGTACCAGGAGTCAATCAGTAACGTCAACGCGTGAAATGTACAAAGATTCGGCTTCATGGCCGGTGAAAGCGCACAAAGCGTATTAATACTACAATTACAAGATAAAATCGCAAATTATTGCGATTTTGTCTTGTAAAG
>JAFQSY010000045.1 GCA_017409265.1 Clostridia bacterium | reverse complement strand
CTCACATAATTTTCTCAATATTTGTCCGATATCTTTTTTCAGTTCTCCGTAGATTACTTTTCTTCTGTATTTCGGTGCAAATACTATGTGGTACTGACATCTGTACTTTGTGTGTGATGAACTTCTTATCTCGCTTTCTTTTTTCATAAAATTAAACCTCCTTATATTTTAGTAATGCGGCTGCCAAACCACTACTATTATACTCGGAGGTTTAATTTTCTTCCATTCCTTTTGGGCTTGCTTTGAGCTCGCCCGTTTTGGCTTTACTGAAGTCTTTTTCGCCCCCGGCTGTACCGGGGGTTGTCTTTTGCTTAAGCATTAAAGTATGCCCGAAACCACTCTTCCGTGATTTCGGGCATAAACATAATTCAGAATAATAAATTTTACAACTTAAACAAGTTTATAGGACGCTATATACTCAAGCTCGGGTGAGGATGTGAGTTTTGGATCTTCCTGCACGAAGATCGGGTTCAGACTATTCTCTATGGCTGTGAGAGCAAAATGGCAAAGTGCAATCCCCATGTCAACCTTCTGCATATCAAGAGCCGAACCGCCCGAGAAGTTTTTGCTGCGTTTGAGATAAAAATGAACCGTGTTATCCGAAACAACCAATCTCCACGGCTGCTTGTTGACTGCTGAAGGAGAAAGCCTTACCATTTCCAGAGGCTCAGCCAAATCGCCTGCCCTTTCCTTTGTCAGAGGAGAGTTTAAATTGCCGTTAAAGAACAGTTCTTCAAACGGTAAACGTTCATCAGCCTTGATAGCCTTTCGCATCATGCCTTCACGCAATGACATCTTTCCCGAAGGATAGCCCAGTGCGCTTGCGCACGGCATCATCTCATCCACTTCAAGCTCCATTACCTTTTCATACGCAGGGCGATTCATTGTGCCGCCGAGCCAGACGGTTCCGATTTCGAGCGACTGTGCATACAGCACAAGCATTTCAAAAGAATATCCGAAAGCAACGTTTGCATTCGGCACGCACTTGATTTTTCCGCCCACGTATAAATCCGTTCCGACAACAACAGGACAGTTGAGTCCGTTTTCTTTGGCACTCATTAATCTGAACTCCACGGGAATCTCAAACGGATTTTCTGTCGTTTCCATAAATGCACAAAGACTGTCAATATCTTTTTGACTGAGTTCCCGACCGTCATAAGTACGGACGCTTCTTCTCTGACGGATTGATTCTTTAACATTATTCATAAGCTCTTCCCCAAAACAAAAATTATATTTGCAAAATCACGGAGTCTTTCCGAGAATTTTATAAAGGATTCCGTACAGCTGTACACCTTCTTCAGGTGTAAGATTCGTACAGCCTGCAATCTGATAAGGAATTTCAACCGCTTTATCTTTAAGCTTTTCGCCATCTTCAGTTATTGCAACCACGAGGTTACGTTCGTCCTTATCGGAACGCATACGGGTGACATAGCCTTTGGATTCAAGCTTTTTGAGAAGCGGCGTCAGTGTGCCTGAATCAAGATAAAGGCACTCGCCAAGTTCCTTTACGTTTACGCTCTTCCTTTCCCACATCACCATCATAGCTATATACTGAGTGTAGGTAAGACCGATTTCATCGAGAAACGGCTTGTATCTCTTTACAATTTCACGGGAACAAGCATAAAGAGGAAAACAAAGCTGATTTTCAAGTTTTAATGCGTCATATTTTGATTGTTTCATTATATCACCAATGAAATTTTATTGTTTTGCTATCATTTTAGCAAAATCGGCATCATGTTTCAAGCTGATTTTATTGTACGCCTCACGAACGGCTTTTGCAAGTTGATCGGTGCATGAGGTCGGTCTTCTGCCACAGGTATTACCCAGCAGTTTTGCTTCGATTTCTTCAACCGTCGAGCCTTCAAGCAGTTTCGAAATTGCTTTCAGATTACCGTTGCAGCCACCGTAAAACTCGATATTTGTGATAACATTACCGTCAATATCAAAGCTGATGATTTGGGCGCAGGTGTTTTCGGTTTTATATTCAAAGCGCATTACAGACACTCCTTGATTCTGCTTTCAATTTTATCGGGAGTTACAGTCGGTGCAAAACGGTCAATGACATTGCCGTTTTTATCAACAAGAAACTTTGTGAAATTCCATTTGATGTTTCTGCCCATAATACCGCTTTTTTGTGATTTTAAATATCTGAAAAGCGGTGACTCGTTTTTGCCGTTTACGTCAATCTTTGAAAACTGCGGAAAAGTGATACCGTAGCGACCCGTGCAGAAAGAATGGATTTCCCCGTCATCGCCGGGTGCCTGATTTGCAAACTGATTGCAAGGGAAATCAAGGATTTCAAATCCTTGCGGCTGATATTTTTCATATAAATCCTGCAAGCCGTCATACTGCGGAGTAAATCCGCAACCCGTTGCCGTGTTGACTATGAGCAAAACTTTGCCCTTGTAATCTGCAAGCGAAACATCGCTGCCATCCTGTGCTTTGACCTTGAAATCATAAATGTTCATAACAGACCTCCAATATAGATTGTTTTAAATTAAATTGTGCACAATTTAATTATATTGACAGTTTCTCATTCTGTCAATAATCAATACACAAGAAATATGTTCAATATTATGAAATTTATGCTAAAAACAGTAATCACCGCTGCGGTACAATTTACTGCAACGGTGATTTTTGTGATTTCAATTCAGTTATGTTTTTGAATAATCATTCTGCTCTGCATAATATTTTTCGCAGGCATTCAGATATTCCTTTTCAAATTTTGCTATCGCTTCTTTGCTGACTTTTCTGAACGGTGTGAGCATATCGAATGCGTGAAAACAGTTCGGATAAACGTCAACCTTCGCTTCAATCCCTGCACTTTTCAGATTGTCAATGTAAGTCAGCGTTTCGCAATAAAACGGTTCGATATCACCGACAAACGTGTAAGCGGGCGGAAGATTTGAATAGTCGGTCTGACGGGCGGCAGCCGCATACGGCGGAACGTCTTTTCCGTATAAATCGCCGAGATATTTCTTCCAACCGAAATGATTGAGCTTTGTGTTCCATACGGGTGCGTGATTATCTCTTGACGATTCGGTATCGAGGTTATCAAGCATCGGATAAAGCGGCATCTGAAACGCAATATTAACTTCTCCCTTGTCACGGGCATACATACAAAGTGCTGCGGCAAGTCCGCCGCCTGCACTTTCACCGCCGACCATAATCTGACTGCTGTTTGCTCCGAGTTCATCACAATGTTCTTTGAGATATTTCAAAGCGGCATAGCAATCTTCCAATGCGGCAGGATATGGCGCTTCGTTTGAAAGTCTGTATTCGGGAGTTACAACAACCGCACCGTACTTTTTGACAAGGTCAATGGCTCGTGACATATAAATCATTTTTGCCATACCCGTTATGTAACCGCCGCCGTGAATCCATAAAATTGCAGGAGTCTTTTCTTTGTGCTTGGCATTCAGAGTCGGCTGAAAAATCAGCAGTTCGATCTTCTTTCCCGTTGATTCAATTTTTATGCTTTGGGATTTGTAATATTTGCTCATTGAATCACCTTGTTTACTGTTATTTATTGATTATCCATATATAACTTTCCGAAGAATGCTATTATTCTGTAAAAAGGCTGCAGAATGCCGTAAATCCATTCGCTTTTATCGAGCTCATTGAGTTTTATGTTTTCAATTACGGGATGCTCGCAATATGCCATATCAACAGACTGGCTGGTATATGATTTGAACCTTGTGCCGTTTTCAATTGAATAGAAATAATATCCCTGCTGCCCGTCGGAGGT
>JAFQSY010000004.1 GCA_017409265.1 Clostridia bacterium | reverse complement strand
ATGCATACGGTGCCGTGGGAGACTTTTTCTATCGCCGCATCCTCGGAATCGAGGCAACAAGCGGCGGATATCGTAATTTCTGTGTCAAACCCGTGTCGGGTGGCGGAATCGGTTGGGCAAAAGGCGGTGTTCAGACACCTTACGGTATGATTGCCGTTAGCTGGCATATTGAAAACGACGAATTTACAATATCAGCAGAGGTTCCTGTATCAACCGAATGTGAGTTGATTATGCCGAGCGGCAAAAAAATCAGGCTCACAAGCGGAATTCACATACATTCTGAAAAGATTACAAAGGAGCGGTCCTTATGAAATTTCAATTACTCGGTGCCGATTCACCGAATGAATCTCAAAGAGAACGAAACAACCGTGCTTTGGCAAGAGAAGCTGCGGCAGAGGGTATTGTGTTGCTCGAAAATAACGGAGTTCTTCCTTTGAATCCTCAAAAAATTGCACTTTACGGTCCGGGAAGCCGAATGACAGTTAAAGGCGGGTCGGGCAGCGGTGATGTTCAGGAGCGTTACAGCGTTACCGTTGAAGATGGTTTGAAAAATGCGGGATTCACATATCCCGATACTTTATGGATGGACCGCTTTCAGAAGAAATATGAGGATGAAATTGCCACCTGGAAAGCGGAGCTTGAAAATCAGATTAAAAAATATAATCCCATTCAGACTATGCAGATGTTCATTTATATAGGAGAACATCCGAAGCCTTATCCTTCCTGCACTCCGATTCTTGAGGATGAACTGACGAAAGAAACCGATAACGCAGTTTATGTTATTTCAAGACAGGCGGGAGAAGGTCATGACCGCAGAGTAGAAAAAGGTGACTTTCTTCTTTCCGATATTGAAGAAAACAGCCTTCGCACGCTGCGCAAACACTATAAAAACCTTATTGTTGTTCTTAATTGCGGCAGCGTTATGGATTTGTCTGTTTTTGATGAAATCAAACCCGATGCAGTGATCTTGTCAGGTCAAGGCGGTGCAGAAGGCGGCAATGCGCTTGCGGATGTGATAACAGGCAAGATTACTCCGAGCGGAAGACTTACTGACACTTGGGCAAAAGAATACGAAGATTATCCGAGCGCCGAAACCTTCGGCCACCGAAACGGTGATTTGGAAAATGAAGAATATTACGAAGATATTTATGTTGGCTACAGATGGTTTGACAAGCATAATATAAAACCCCGATATCCGTTTGGACACGGACTCAGTTATACGGAATTTTCATATAAAACCGAAAATATCAGCGAATGCGAAGCGGTTGTATCCGTCACGAATACGGGAGCATATAACGGCAAAGAAACTTTAATGGTTTTTATTTCAAAACCTGAAAGCGAAAACGGTTGTGAGAAGAAAAGTCTTGTTGCTTTCGCAAAAACAAAAACACTTTCACCCGCCGAAACTCAAAAAATCACTGTCAAATTCAATTTGGCGGATATTGCTTCTTTTTGTGAAGATAAATCAGCATTTATTTTAGAATCGGGAGAATACACCGTCTTTCTGAACAATACCGAAATCGGAAAATTTGATTTAAAAGAAAAGGTTTTGGAAACAGTAAAACCTATCGGAAAAGATATTCCTGAACAAATTATCAAAACATTTTCTTCTCCGATACAGTCTTTGCTTGACAGCCTCTCGGAACGGGATAAAATCCGCCTTGTAACCGGTGGCGGCTATGATATACGCTGCTATAACAATGTTATGGGGGCGGCAGGACGCACCTGTACAAAGCTGTTGAAAAAGGGTATTCCCAATATTGCAATGGCAGACGGGCCTGCAGGTCTGAATGTAAATCAATCGGCTTCTCTGACAGCTAATGCAATTCCTCGTTATCCCGACGGGTTGCCAAAAGATTGGAATTGGGGTTGGCTCAGAAAAATCAGCCCGATTCTGAAAAAAGCTCCGGGCAGATACAAAACCGTTTATCGCTATATGACCGCCTGGCCAAGCGAAACCGTGCAGGCTCAGACCTGGAATACACAGCTGATAGAAAAAATCGGTGCCGCAGTAGGCAGAGAAATGCTTGAAATCGGCGTTTCTGTCTGGCTTGCACCGGGACTGAATATTCACAGGAATCCTCTTTGCGGCAGAAATTTTGAGTATTATTCTGAGGACCCTGTTGTTTCGGGCAAGATAGCGGCAGCCATCACCCGAGGCGTTCAGAGTGCCGGCGGAGTGGGTGTTGCTCAAAAGCATTTCTGTTGCAATAATCAAGAAGACAATCGAATGAATGTCTCTGCCAATGTTTCTCAAAGAGCATTGAGGGAAATTTATCTTCGTGCATTTCGTATTGCTGTTACAGAGGGGAAACCTTGGACTGTTATGTCATCTTATAACCGTGTCAACGGAAAATATGTTTGCAACAGTTATGATTTCTGCACTCGTGTTCTCAGGAATGAATGGGGCTTTGACGGTCTGGTAATGAGCGATTGGAATGCAACTGAGCAATGCTCATATCCTCAGGCAATAAATGCGGGTAATGACCTGATTATGCCCGGCACAAAAGCCGTTGCAAAAAAACTTGAAGAAGAATTGAAAAACGGCAGACTCAACAAAGCTGCATTGAATTTGTCTGCGGGACGGGTTCTTGAACTGGTTTTCAAGAGTGAAGCCTGCAAGGATTTTCGATTGAAAGGATAAGAATTATGAGCGATACAGTATTTCCCCGAAATTTTCTTTGGGGAGCAGCATCCGCATCCGCACAAATTGAGGGCGGATGGAATGCAGATGGCAGAACTCCGAGCATCTGGGATGCTGCAAATCCGACACAGATAAAAAACAGTGAAAACTGTCACGATGCCTGCGACCACTATCACAGATTTCGTGAGGATATTGCTCTGATGAAGAAAATCGGACTTAAAAGCTACCGCTTTTCCATCAGTTGGTCAAGAGTAATTCCCGAAGAAGGTAAAATAAATGAAGCAGGCATAAAATTTTATTCCGACCTCGTTGATGAACTTGTTTCTGCAGGAATAGAGCCTATGGTTACGGTTTACCATTGGGATATGCCAATATGGGTATTTGAAAAAGGCGGATGGATGAGTGAAAAAATTATTCCTCTGTTCCGAGATTACACCAAGATTCTTGTTGATGCCCTTTCCGACAGAGTCAGCTGGTGGATGACTATGAATGAACCGGGCTGCTTTATTATGAACGGATATATGCAGGGTGTTCATGCACCGTTCAAGCGTAATTATTTCGCACTTTCACGGCTTTCAAAAAACTGTATGCTTGCTCACGCAGAAGCGGTAAAAACAATCCGCAGATATTCAAAGAAAAAGCCTAAAGTTGGCGTTGCATTTTCTTCGGGGGCATTTGTTCCGCCGAATGATTCTCCCGATGAAATTGAAAAAGCAAGGCGAATGACAACCGAAACCTCTAACGGTTTGATGAGTAACCGTTGGTGGATGGATCCTATGATACTCGGGAAGCCTGTCCGGGCTTACGGAATTTATCATTCCGATGCAAAGAATATGGAGGCAATATGTCAGCCTCTTGATTTTATGGGGCTCAACATATACACATCGTTTAACTATGCCGGATGGGGAAACGGTAAAGAAATACCGCCCGAAGGTACACAGAAAAATTCTCTTGGCTGGGTAATAGATGAACGCTGTATGTATTGGAATGTCAAGTTCATGTATGAACGCTACGGTTTGCCGATAATGATTACCGAAAACGGTCTTGCCGCAAATGATATAATTGATAAAGACGGCAAGGTTCATGATCCGCAGCGAACAGATTTTATCCGACGTTATCTCGGTCAGCTGAGTCAGGCAATTTCTGAGGGCATTCCCGTGCTGGGCTATCAGCATTGGTCCGTTATGGATAATTTTGAATGGGCCGAGGGATATGAGCCTCGCTTCGGTCTTGTGTATGTGGACTATAAAACTCAAAAAAGAATAATCAAAGACTCTGCTTGGGAGTATAAAAAAATCATTGAAACAAACGGAGCCGAGCTTTGACAAAGCTGATGTTGTTGTACAGATTGTTTTTATAAAGTATTGGTCTTAGCGAGCAATGGATTTGTGCATACAAATCCGCAATTAAGGGGTCGCCCCTTGCACCCCACAGATAAATCAATTCAAGCCGCACGAATTATCATATCCGTGCGGCTTACTTGTTGAAACCTTGAGTTTATTTAGTGATTTGTTTTTAGCTGATTCTTATCGGTCTGAGCCGTACAAAATTAGCTTTTGTCTAATGGATTTTGTTTGTTCGAAGCAATATGTGTTCAGGAAAGCTTAAACGGTAAAATGTAATTCTTAATGGTTTGTAGTATGCTTTTATCAGTTGGTTTATATTATACCCTCAACAATAAATCAACTCGTGACTAACAATTTCTCTTGCCCGTGCTTCAATATTATTCATACGGGCAAGCCACTCCATTTGTGCATCTGATTTGAGTTGTTCCGTTATGCCCTCATTAACCTTCATCTGTTCTGCCAGCCGAGAGAACATAGCAGATGCTTGTTCATCAATCTCTGCAAGGTGAGTCCACAATGTGCCATTCATAAGCAAAATATTGAACTGTACTCGTTTGTGATGCATAAGATAGTCTTTGCGTTTTAATCCCCACGCACCGAGTGGCTTTCTTGCTTCGGCAGGTAATGTAATATTGGGTATTCTGTAATCACCAACCATTCTGTATGTGCCGCCGTTCTGTTCAAATGATGATTTATTCATAAATATACCTTCCTTTCAATCTATAGCAAATGTGTCGTATGTAAATTTAGCGCCGAGTCTGAAGCCTGCTATAAAGCTGTCGGTATTGCTAACGCAAAGAAATTCACTGGATTGATTTGCATACTTCATAAACAACTCTTTTTCTTCATTGGTTAGTTTTGATGTCAGCTGTTCTTCGGTTTGCGACAGTGCATCTAACTTCTTCTTGATTTCCGCTTTCAGTTCTGTTATACTTTCTTGGGGTTCAATATTTCCGTAATAAAAATCTTCAATAAAATGTGACATAACAATCTCCTTGTATTTATGTTGTTATTTTCAGCAAAAGTACAAGTGTGGAATATGTGTGTTACTGCCGATAAGTATTTATTTTATTGAATCCGTTATTAACAATCGTACCAAACAGTGCCTCTTGCGAGGCTAAGATAAGAGATAATATTGAATAAATAATAATGAACGCAGAAAGCTCGAGCGCTGTTTGTATTATTTTTTATTCATATTCTTTTTACACAAAATCTGTATCCGAAAGGAAGAACATGAAAGACAAATCAACTTTAGTTTTCACGGGCGATATCGGTTTTGACAGGTATATGTACGGTCAATGGAACGATGACGAGCTTATTTCAAATGAAATACTTGATTTTCTTCACAGCGCCGACCATGTTGTTGCGAATGTGGAGGGACCCGTTGCGCCCGTTGAGCAGAACACAACCAAAGACGGTGCTGCGCAGCTGCTTCATACTATCGACCCCGAAGCGGTTAAGGTTCTCAATAAAATGAATGCCGATATCTGGAATATCTGCAACAATCATATCATGGATGCAGGCGAGTTCGGCATAAAAAGTACTCTTGAAATTGCAGAAGAGAACGGCGCGAAAACCATCGGTGCAGGAATGAACATACATGAAGCAAGACGTCCCGTTATTCTTGACGAAGCGGGAGGAATAGGCATGTTCGGTGTCGGTTATCAGCGTGCATGCAGAAAAGCCGATGAAAACAAGGCGGGCTGTTACAGCTGGAGCGACCTTGACGAAATTCAGAACACCATAAACGAAATCAAAAAAACATGCCGATGGTGTATAGTTGTTGCACACGCAGGCGAAGAGTTTACTCCGCTGCCTTCACCTTACACAAGAGAGCGTTACCGCAAATATCTTGAAATGGGTGCGGATATTGTTATTGGGCATCATCCGCATGTGCCTATGAATTATGAAACAGTAGGGGATAAAATAATTTTCTATTCGCTCGGCAACTTTATTTTTGACACAGATTATCAGCGTTCGCAGTTTAACACCGAGTTCGGTTTGCTTGTGAAAATCAATTTTACCGAAACCGCATTTTCATGGGAGCCGATGGGCCTTGAGATTCTTCGCGGACCAGAACATATCGTAAAAGCGGAACTGCCGAGAATCTTTGTTGATGTGCAGGAGAAAGAGTTTAATTTGCTTTCTCCGCTTTCGGCGAAAATGCATATCGCCGCCACAAAGCGTCAGATGACTTACCTTAACCCTGTGCGCTTCAAGGATGCAACCGAGGAGGAATGGGCAGAGCATTTTGCAGAGCCGTTGCGGACGGGAAGAGTGCCGGGTGAAACGCTGGATTTCTTCATTCTTTGTCCGCTTGCAGAGAAGGCGGAGACGGGCGAATGGAAAAAAAGCAAGCTTGAAGAGGTTAAGCAGTATATTTTGGAACAGATTTGATTGACGGGTGCTTTTGCACCCGTTTTATTTTTTGCTTTCTTAATGAAATATTAGAAAAATCTTAAGACTTTATCTCCTTGAATATTAATATTTAATTTTTTAGAATTTAATTGGTAAATGCAGAAAAAATTTACCAAGAATTATTTTTAGGGGGACTAATTATGAAAAGAAAAGTTTTATCGGTATTTCTGTGTTTCGTTATGATTCTTACGGCTGTACCGATGGCTGCGTTTGCGCAGGAAACAAAGGGTATTGTTGACTCGGGTATCTGCGGTGCGCAGGGTGAAAATCTCACTTGGACACTCTATGATGACGGTGAACTCGTTATCAGCGGCAAGGGAGAAATGGCATTTTATCATGTAACTGAAAAAGGATTGGCAAATTCTTCTCCACTTGTTCCGCCTTGGTATGAACATTTTAATGATATCAGAGTGATAACGGTTGAAGAAGGTGTTACAGGTATCGGTGACGATGCATTCCGCCACTCTCCAAGGCAGTACCACAGAGTTAATCTGCCAAAAAGCCTTGAATATTATTATGACGGCGCATTTACTGCCGGTAATGCGGACAAAACGGCTTTGGCATGCTGTTATGCCGGTACCCAAGCCGAGTGGAGAAAAGTTGAACAAAGATCATGGAGCCGTCTTCGTGTTAATGAGGAACACACCGAAGTTATTGAAATTAAATACAGAAATCCAAGCTATGGCTGGGGCATAAGCGACAACGCAAGCGATGATATGTATTATAACGGTGAAGAGCCTAAGCCATACTGCAGCATAAAATTTAAAACTTCAAGCGAATATAAAGACAGAATCGAAAACGGCGGAACGGCAGAGCTTTACATCAGATATTATGCAGGTGAACATACGGATGCAAAGCTTGTATGGAGAACGGAGGGCGATGCCTGCGAGATAAATTTTGTCAAAAACTCTCCTTCGGGTAATCCGATAGAAGTAGATGTAGCTTCCGTTACACACGGCGAATATTCCGTAATTGCAGAGCTTGTAAGTTCCGACGGAACGGTTATTTGTTCAGACAGGGAAGATATCTTTTCCTATGTACCCGAAGATATGACCTTCAAAGAAAAAACGGAAGAATTTTTCCAAGAAATAATCGGATGGGGTGCATGGTATATTTACATGTTCAATCTTCTTGCTATGCTTTTGGGAATGTCATTCTTCGGATAAACAGCAAATCTTTTTAATCAGAATGAAAGAGAGGTAAAAAATATGATGACATTATCAATCCTTGCTCTTATTCTTAACAGCCCTTGGTATATCGCGTGGGAAATAGAACGGTTGACGGGGATTTATCCGGAGTGGATTGTTGATGTTTTCGGCGGGATTAGTCACGGTATACTTGAAGGATATGAATGTTTCATATCTCTTTTTTAAGTTAATTTACGGAATGTTAAGTAGGGATGATCCTGCTTTCTCGATGAAAAACTGCCAACCCAAAAGCGTTGAAAAACCATCGCTGTTGTAACATTTTCCGAAAATGCGCAAATATCGTAAAAACTTGGTGAAATTTCTTGTAATCAAAGGAAAAAAGAGTATAATTTAATTCGGCATGAGCATTGTCTTGTGCCGGATTATTTTTGTTTTACGGAGTTTGCTATGAACATATTTCAACCGAAGCTTTTTTCGTCGCTTAAAGCCTACAACGGCAAAAAATTTGCAAATGACCTGATTGCGGGCGTGATCGTTGCAATTATCGCTCTCCCGCTTTCGATTGCCCTTGCAATTGCATCCGGTGTATCTCCCGAAAAGGGTCTTTACACCGCAATTGTTGCAGGCTTTGTTATCGCTTTTATCGGCGGCAGCAATGTCAACATCTCAGGTCCGACAGCTGCTTTTGCAACAATTGTTGCAGGCATTGTTGCACAATTCGGAACGGGCGGGCTTGTTATTGCAACTATAATGGCGGGTCTTATCCTTATTATTATGGGTATTTTCCGTTTCGGGTCGCTGATAAAATATATTCCTCACACAATAACAACGGGCTTTACCTCGGGCATTGCGCTTACAATTGTTATAGGTCAGATAAAGGATTTTCTTGGCTTGACCTTCGAGGAAGGAACTCATGCGGTTGAAACGGTTGAGAAGCTTGAGGCTGTTGCAAAATCAATAACAACCTTTAATTGGCAGGCACTTGTTGTCGGTCTTGCTGCGATGGCAATTCTTATTGTATGGCCGAAGATCAGCAAGAAAATTCCGGGCTCGCTTATTGCGGTTGTGGTTGGTGTTGTTATGGTAAAGGTGTTAAAAATGGACGTCAATACCGTCGGTGACCTTTACACGATTTCGCGTGACCTTCCGTCATTCTCGATTCCCGGATTTGATTTCAACACTATAAAACAGCTCATTCCGAGTGCGTTCACAATTGCAATTCTTGCAGGCATTGAATCTCTTCTTTCCTGCGTTGTTTCCGACGGAATGATTAACGATAAGCATAATTCAAACACAGAGCTTATTGCACAGGGCGTCGGTAACATCTGCTCGGGTCTTTTCGGCGGTATTCCCGCAACGGGTGCTATTGCAAGAACTGCCGCAAACGTTAAAAACGGCGGACGCACTCCTGTTGCAGGCATTATCCATGCACTTGTGCTTCTTCTTGTTCTTGTTGTGCTTATGCCTTATGCAGCGTGGATTCCCATGCCCGTTATTGCAGCAATTCTCTTTATGGTTGCTTATAACATGTGTGAATGGCGTCAGTTTGTCAAAATCTGTAAAACCGCTCCGAAGAGCGATATACTTGTTCTTGTTGTAACTTTTGTTCTGACGGTTGTTTTTGACCTTGTTGTTGCAATTGAGGTAGGTATGCTGATTGCGGTTGTTCTCTTTATGAAGAGAATGGCTGATGTTGCAAGGATAAGAACATGGACAGAGCAGGGGGACGACATTTCGCAGGACAGCGAAAGGCTCAAAGCGATTCCCGAGCATACAGAGGTTGTTGAATTTGAAGGACCGATGTTTTTTGCGTCAAGCGAAATATTTGCATCAGTTCCCATAAAAGACGGTGTTAAAACTGTTATCTTAAGAATGAGAAACGTTCCCTCACTTGATGCAACGGCTATGCGCTCACTCTATGAAATTTATAATGACTGCAAAAAAAATAACATTAACCTTATTCTTTCACATACGAACGAACAGCCGCTTGCCGTTATGAAGAAAGCGGGATTTTTTGATGAACTCGGTAAAGAAAATTTTCAGCCGAATATTGATGAAGCGCTTGTTTATGCTGAGAATCTTTGAATATTAAAAGGGAGAGATAAAAATGATTAACAAAAGCTTCGGTTATATTTTCAGATTTTTGCCCGCGCTTATTTCAACAGTAATTGCTTTTGCTTCGGTGTTTCCGTCAAGTCTTGAAAGACTTGATGCCGATATTGATGAGCAGATTAACCGTATAGCTTCACTTGAAAGTGCATATTCAAGCGGAGCGGTTGCGCCCATTGATGAAAAAACGATATTTGCAGGTGATCTTGAAGCGGAGCTTGAAGCAGGGATAAAATTCAACGAGCTGAATTTTATGGCAACTCATAACAGCTATCAAACACCATCAATCGGTGCAACAAAAAAGATGTATAAAAGTCTTTCACAGATTACATTCGGTCTTGTTTCCGAAAAAAAAGTCGATTTTTGGAGCGAAACTCTTACTCAACAGCTCAACTGCGGTCTGCGCAGCTTTGAACTGGATATTGAAACATTTGACCGTGACGGTGAAATATCTTTTACCTGCATGCACAGCCCGTATTTTGAAATGGCAACCTCTTGCTATGATTTTTCTCTGGCTTTAAAGGAAATTGCCATGTGGTCGGACAACAATCCTGACCATCTTCCCATAACCGTAATAATTGAGCCCAAGAGTTCATTTCTTCCCCTTAAGGATATGAAATATTTTAATATTGATTATGCAAAGGCGTTAGATGCGGTGATTCGGGAGAATCTTGGAGAAAAATTGTTTACTCCTGCCGATATGCAGCGCGGTTATTCTTCTTTCGGCGAGATGCGTGCCGCTGATGATTGGTGCAGAGTTAAGGATATGCTCGGAAAGGTTCTTATTCTTCTTCATGACTGTGATATAACCGAGGAATATATAGAAATTGACCATTCGGTCAAGAGTCAGGCAATGTTCCCCATGCTGCGTGAAGAGGATATTGACCGTGACTGCGCATCAATTATCCTTTGTAATGACCCTGAATCTTTGCTTGAGATTAAAGAAGAAGTTATCTCTGAAAAGAAGATAATGGTTCGAACACGCTCGGATAAGTTTACGAGTGTAACCGATGAACGCCGCGAACAGGCTCTTGCAAGCGGAGCTAATATTGTTTCAACCGATTATCCTGTCAGAACTGATTTGAAGCCCGGTGACTATGTTGTAACCTTTGGCGGAAATTCAACGGTAAGAAAAGCATCATAACAAAGATTAAAACCCCACAAAAAAACGCCCTTAAAGGACGTTTTTGTGTGGGGTTATTCTGTATAGTTCAGGTCTGTTCCTATAAATCCGACCTCTTTGAAATCATTAATGTTATGGCGGATTATATAGTCGATATATGATGCGACCATATGAGCCGTGAAAACATAGCCCATGGGATTCATGTGACCGCCCATGTAAAATCTCTTTTTAAATTCATCGTCGTAGACAGGCCCGTATTCATAGATGTCAAGAACGTATGTATTATCAAAATATTCTGCGATTTCGTAAATTGCTTTTCTGTGTGCGACGGTTTTTTCCTGAATGCGGCGGCTTTCTTCCTTCGGCATTGTCATAAGAAAGAATTTTGCTTTCGGTTGAATTTTTTTCAGTCTCTGAATAATTTGCGCATAATATCCTATAAAAGATTCTCCGTTTTGGGTGTAATCTTCTTTTATATCGTCAATTGAGCCGATTTCCTGCCCCATATTATGTATGTCGTTTACGCCAAGAGCGATAATATAGCATTGGCAGGCAAGCCGTGAATCCCAGAAACGCATTGAATCCCCAAAGCTTTCGCAATATTCCTTGGCGGTCATTCCGCCTCTCGAAAAATTAATGCACTCGCTTCCCGATATGCGTGCAAGGTTCTGTCCCCATGAATATTCGAAATAGTCGTGGTAGCCCTTGTTTCCGTCTTTATCCTTGCTTTCAAATTCGCCCGAAGAAAGGCTGTCGCCCACAACACCGATTCTTCTGAATATTGCGGTATATCCGCCGTTGTTGACGAGATTTTCAAGCGGTTTTTCATCGGCTGCACCGAGCATATATTCAAGTTTCATTTTATTGCCCCCTTTTTGAGATTCTATCACGATACGGCATTTATATCAATAGCGGCGACAATTTTTTTTGGAAAATTGTATATTTTGCTTGTAATATTTTAATAATTATGAGATAATAAATTGATTATTTTATTATTAGTAGAGAGGATGGTTATTGTATGTCTGAAAAAAGAAGCAGTTTTACCGGTAAAATCGGCTTCGTGCTTGCGGCGGCAGGTTCGGCGGTCGGTCTCGGTAATATCTGGCGTTTCCCTTATCTTGCGGCAAAATACGGCGGAGGAATTTTCCTTCTTGTTTATATTGCTCTTGCCGTTACCTTCGGCTTTGCTCTTATGTGCGCTGAAATTGCGTTAGGCAGAAAAACAGGTCAGAGCGCAATCGGTGCATTCAAAACACTTAATAAAAAATATTCGTTTATCGGTGTTCTTGCATCAATAGTGCCTGTAATAATTCTTCCGTATTATTCGGTTATCGGCGGTTGGGTATCTAAATATTTAACTGTATTTTTAACAGGTGGTGTTTCCGAAGCGGCGGCTGACGGCTATTTTGAAAGCTTTATTGCAAAGCCATTTGAACCAATAGGCTGGTTCCTTCTCTTTATTGGCTTGACTGCACTCATCGTTCTTCTTGGTGTTGAAAAGGGTATCGAAAAAGTCAGCAAGTTTATGATGCCCGTTCTTGTTATTCTGACGGTTTTCATTGCAGTCTATGTTTTGTTTATGCCGGGTGCAATCGACGGTCTTATCTATTATATTAAACCCGATTTCAGCAAATTCTCGGCAACAACCGTTCTTGCAGCAATGGGTCAGCTTTTCTATTCGATGTCACTTGCCATGGGTATTATGATAACCTACGGCTCATACATGAAAAAGGATGTTAATCTCGAATCATCGGTAAGACAGATTGAAATCTTTGACACGGGTATCGCATTCTTTGCAGGTCTTATGATTGTTCCTGCTGTTTTTGCTTTCTCGGGCGGAGACGAGGCAGCTCTCGGCAAGGGTCCCGGACTTATGTTTATTACTCTTCCCAAGGTTTTCGAGAGCATGAAGGGCGGCGCATTTATCGGTGCGGCATTCTTCCTTCTTGTTCTTTTTGCAGCACTCACATCCTCGATTTCTCTTATGGAAACCGTTGTTTCAATCGTTAAGGATAAAATCGGCTGGAGCAGAAACAAAACATGTATCATTGTTCTTGTTTTCAGCATTCTTCTCGGACTTCCCTCATCGCTCGGATTCGGCGTGTGGGGCGGTTTCAGCGTTGCAGGTATGACCTTCCTTGATTTATCCGACTTTATCAGCAACAGCGTTCTTATGCCGATTGTTGCTCTTCTTACCTGCATTTTTGTCGGCTATGTTCTCAAGCCCAAAGCACTCATTGAAGAGATTGAGCTCACAGGTCCTTTCAAAGCAAAAACACTCTTCACAGTAGTTATCAAGTATATTGCACCCGTCTGCATCGTTTTGATTCTCATTTCATCTGTTCTTGATGCACTCGGAGTTATGAAAATCTAAAGGAGAGAGAAAAATGAAAAAGATTATCAGTACTTTGCTTTCTTTTTTAATGGTATTATCCTGCGTTTCGGTTGGCTTTGCCGCCGATAACGAGCCCGATTTGAAGTTTGCGGTTGCTTCTGACCTTCACTACAATGTTCCGGAAGAAGAGCTTACCGCAAGCGGCGAGATTGATGATGAAATTTATTGGTATGCAAACCGCAGAGCTGCAATGGAAAATGAAAGCGGCTTTATCATTGATGAATTTCTCAATCAGTGCGCTGAAAATGACGATGTTGATTTTGTCCTGATTCCCGGTGATATTGCCGATAACGGAAAATCAATCATTCAGGAGCATCTTGATGTTGCCGCAAAGTTCAAGGCTTTTGAAGAAAAGACCGGCAAGCAGATTTATGTTACCGTCGGCAACCATGATGCAGGTCTTAACTGCGAAACAACATACGAAAAATTCAAGGAAATCTATCATGATTTCGGCTATGACCAGGCTCTCACAACGGTTGAAGAAAACTGCTCATATACCGCAAACCTCGGCGATAAATACAGACTTATTTCTCTTGACAGCTGCGACTACGACAAGTCGACAGAGGACGGTATGACGGCGGAAAAGCTGGATTGGGTGCGTCAGCAGGCACAGCAGGCAAAGAAGGACGGAAGATATCCCATTCTTATGATGCACCACAATCTTCTCGACCATCTTCCTCTTCAGAGACTTCTCAGCCACGATTTCATCGTCAGATTCCACTATACAACAGCAACTCTCTTTGCCGATTGGGGCATAAAGCTTGTGTTTACAGGCCATGAGCATTGCAGCGATGCAACCTCATATACTTCACCTGCAGGCAATGTTATCTACGATTTTGCAACAACATCGCTTACAATGTATCCTCTTCAGTACAGAACCTTTGAAATCACTGAAAAGGAAATCAAATACGAAGCACAGACAGTTGATACGCTTGATACAGAGGCACTTTCCGCAACAGTCAAGGGCTATTCGCAGGAACAGCTTGACCTTATGGAATCAGGTCTTAACGATTATGCAAAGGGCTTCCTCAAGGCTGGCGTTCAGTGGCGCCTTACCCGTTCGCTCAAGATGGAGCAGATTGGCATTGCAGAGGGCGAAATATTCTATGACCTCGTAAACACAGCAGTCGGCGGACTTCGCAAGATTCTTGAACAGCCTCTCTACGGCGAAGGCGGTATTCAGGAGCTTGCCAAGGAATATAATCTTGACATTCCCGACAGCGAATATGAAACGGGCTGGCAAGTTGCAACAGAGCTTGTTGCGGCTCACTACGAAGGCTCGGAGGATTTCCACTTTGAATCAACCGAAATCACCATTTTCCTTCGCCTTGTTGCTCTTCTTCTCAAGGATGACCTTGCAACCGTTACCGATGAAGTTTTCCTTGAAGCTGCAAATTCAATTCTTGCAGACCTCGGCACGGATTCAATCATTACCGACCTTACAAAGCTCGGTACGCAGATTTTCGGCGGCGTAACTCCGATGGAATATTTTCTTCTTGCGGCTGTTTCACCCCTCGTTCACGCATTCATTGTTGATGATGACGGTGTTGATGACAACAACGGCACAATCGAAGGCTACGGTACCATTACCGTTGAGAGCAATGTTCAGAATGTTATGGACAGTATCTATAGCTTCTTCAACAGCATTGCAAAGATGCTTTCAACAGTTCTTTCTGTACTTTTTAAAATGATATTCTAAAACGAATATAACCCCCGTAAATTTTGGTGTTCACCAAAATTTACGGGGGTTATGATTTTATCTTTTAGTTCTTCTCAACGCCGAGAGTTACTTTTTCGCCGTTGATATCCCATTCCTTGGTATATGAACCGCCTGCGGAAGCGATGATATCTGTTGCAAGAACATCGTGCTTGATTGTGCCTTCGTTTGATGCGAAGATTGCTTCAATCTTTTCGTTGCCGCTGACGTAAATTTTGATTGTGTCCATAACCTCAAAGCCTGCGTCCTTACGCATGGTCTGAATCTTCGAAATAAGCTCTCTTACAAAACCCTCTTCAATGAGTTCGTCTGTTAGATTTGTATCAAGAACAACGGTAACGCCGTTGCCGCTTTCTGCCTGGAAGCCTTCCTTCTGAACGGTTTCAATAAGAAGATCTTCAACTGCGAGCGAGATTTCGGTATCGCCTGCGGTGAAGCTGATTGAACCCTTTTCGTCAAGCTCTGCCTTTGCTGCCGAGCCGTCAAGAGAAGCGAGCTTTTCTCTGATTGCGCCGAGAAGCTTGCCGTACTTGGGTCCGAGAGTCTTGAGTTGCGGCTTGAAGCTGTGTGAAACATAGCCCGATGAATCGGTAACAAATTCAAGCTCCTTAACGTTGAGCTCGTCTTCAACGATTTCGCAGCATTCTTTATCAAGTGCTTTTGCAGCAGTTACGAAAATCTTGCCGAGAGGTTGTCTGTTCTTGATGTTAGCGGTGTTTCTTGCCGCACGACCGAGGACAACAATGTTGAGAACCTCGTCCATTGATGCCTCAAGCTCCTTGTTGACAAGCTTTGTATCCGATACGGGATAATCGCAAAGATGGATGCTGATGGGAGCGTTTTTGTCAACGTTGCATACAAGGTTGCGGTAAATATCCTCTGCCATGAAGGGAATCATGGGAGCTGCGAGCTTGATAACTGTTACAAGAGCGGTGTAGAGAGTCATGTAAGCATTAATCTTATCCTGCTCAAGTCCCTGTGCCCAGAAACGCTCTCTGCCGCGGCGGACATACCAGTTACTCATATCGTCAACAAAGCTCTGAAGAGCTTTTGCAGCTTCAGGGATAGCATAGTTATCAAGATAATTGTCAACCGTATCAATCAGAGTATTGAGCTTTGAAAGAAGCCACTTATCCATGATGGAAAGTTTGTCATATTCAAGCTCATGCTCTGCGGGGTTGAACTTATCTATATTAGCATAAAGAACGTAGAATGCATAGGTGTTCCAAAGAGTACCCATGAACTTTCTCTTGCCTTCAACAACAGCGTTGTCATGGAATCTGTTGGGAAGCCAGGGTGCGGAGTTTGTATAGAAATACCAACGGATAGCATCTGCGCCGTGCTTTGCGAGAGCATCGAACGGGTCAACCGCATTGCCTTTGGATTTGGACATCTTCTGACCGTTTTCATCCTGAACAAGACCGAGAACAATAACATTCTTATATGGGGATTTATCAAAGAGAAGAGTTGAGATAGCCATAAGAGAATAGAACCAGCCTCTTGTCTGGTCAACAGCCTCGGAGATAAACTCTGCGGGGAATTGTTGCTCAAAGAGGTCTTTATTCTCAAACGGATAGTGATGCTGTGCGAAGGGCATTGCGCCTGAATCGTACCAGCAGTCGATAACCTCGGGAACTCTCTTCATTTCGCTGCCGCACTTTTCGCACTTGATTGTAACATCGTCAATGAACGGACGGTGGAGCTCAATGTTATCGGGGCAATTGCTGCTCATTGATTTAAGTTCTTCAATTGAACCGATTGAATGTCTGTGGCCGCATTCGCATTCCCAGATGTTGAGGGGTGTACCCCAATAACGGTTACGGCTGATGCCCCAGTCCTGAATGTTTTCAAGCCAGTCACCGAATCTGCCCTTACCGATGCTTTCGGGAATCCAGTTTACGGTGTTGTTGTTCTTAACAAGATTATCCTTAACGGCTGTCATCTTGATGAACCAGGATTCTCTTGCGTAATAGATGAGCGGAGTGTCGCATCTCCAGCAGAAGGGATAGTCGTGCTCAAACTTCGGAGCGGAGAAGAGCTTACCTTCGCTGTCAAGGTCAACAAGAATTTTGGGGTCTGCATCCTTAACAAACATGCCTGCATAGGGGGTTTCTTCAGTCATGTTTCCCTTGCCGTCAACAAACTGAACGAAAGGAAGGTCGTAAGCTCTGCCGACTTTTGCGTCGTCCTCACCGAATGCAGGAGCGATATGAACGATACCTGTACCGTCTGACATGGTAACGTAATTATCAACAGTCACGAAATGAGCCTTTTTGTTTTGTTTCTTTGCAACCTCGCCTGCGCATGCAAAGAGTGGCTCATATTCTTTATATTCAAGGTCTGTGCCTACATAGGTTTCAAGAATCTCATAAGCCTCGATGCCGTTTTCCTTGTCGCCGAGTGAACCGAGAACATTGTCAAGCAGAGCCTTTGCCATATAATATGTGTAGCCGTCTGCTGCTTTGACCTTGCAGTATGTTTCTTCGGGATTAACGCAGAGAGCGCAGTTTGAGGGGAGAGTCCAGGGGGTTGTTGTCCATGCAAGGAAATAGGCATCTTCGCCAATAACCTTGAATCTTACAACTGCCGAACGCTCTTTGACGGCCTTATAACCCTGTGCAACTTCGTGTGAAGAAAGGGGTGTTCCGCATCTGGGGCAGTAGGGAACAATTTTGAAGCCCTTGTAAAGAAGACCCTTGTTCCAGATTTCCTTGAGTGACCACCAGATGGACTCAATGTAGCTGTTGTGGTAGGTAACATAGGGATTATCCATATCAGCCCAGAAGCCGACTGTGCCGGAAAAATCCTCCCACATTCCTTTATACTTCCAAACGCTTTCCTTACATCTGCCGATGAAGGGTTCAAGACCGTAGTTTTCAATCTGTTCCTTGCCGTTGATGCCGAGCTCTTTTTCGATTTCAAGCTCAACGGGGAGACCGTGAGTATCCCAACCTGCTTTTCTGGGAACCATGTAGCCCTTCATTGTTCTGTATCTGGGAATCATATCCTTGATAACGCGGGTAAGAACATGGCCGATATGGGGTTTGCCGTTAGCGGTGGGGGGACCGTCATAGAAAGTGTATGTCGGACAGCCCTTACGCTCTTCAATGCTCTTTTCGAAAATCTGATTTTCTTTCCAGAAATCAAGAACAGCTTTTTCTCTGGTCACGAAATCAAAATTCGACGAAACCTTTTCGTACATTTTGCATTCCTCCGATTTATTTGAGAATCTTGATTATTACCTTGATTTTGTGCGGCAAAAAAAGACCGCACGAATCGATTATATACTGAAAAAGTATAGCACACGATTTCTTTATTGTCAACATTTATAAAGATTATAATATATTATCTTGCAAAAATATTAAAATTATGGTATCATAAATTTAATTGTAATTATAGTGGGTGATTATGTGAAAATTTTAAGGGCAATTCTGTTTTATCTCTGGCAATTTACCTATGCAATTGTGCAGAATATCATGGGGTTAATCATGCTTGCGATTTACAAATCAAAGGGTGCCGAGAGCGAATGGTATCATCATGCGCTGATAACCTATATCGACAAAAAGAATTTCGGCGGAGTATCGCTCGGAATGTTTATTTTTATTAACAAAAACCGTGAGGGCGATGCTCTCCACGATACAAAAATCCATGAATACGGACATACAGTTCAGTCACTTATTCTCGGACCTCTGTTTATGATTGTTATTGCGCTTCCGTCGGTAATATGGTGCAATCTTCCTTGTTTTGTCAAATTGCGCAAGGAAAAGGGCGTTTCGTATTACCGTGCGTACTGTGAAGGCTGGTCAAATCTATGCGGTGCATATGCAACCAAAGAGCGCTTCCTCACTCCCGAGCTTCTTAACAGAGGCAGATACGGTCAGCCCATGTATCCCAACAGAAACAAGCGTAAAGATATCAAAGGCAGAAGGAGAAACAAATAATGGAAAAGAAATACCTTAAAAACAGCGAGCTTTTGAGTTTCTCAACCGCAGGCTTCGGCAGAAGCATGATTTATAATCTCATGTCAACCTTCTTGCTGATTTTCTATACCGATGCAATGCACCTTAAGTTCAGCGATGCAGGTATGATTATTCTTATCACCCGTATTTTTGATGCCTTCAATGACCCGGTTATGGGTATTATCGTTGACAAAACAAAGACAAAGTTTGGAAAGCTTCGCCCTTTTCTTCTGATTTCACCTCCGCTGATTCTTGTTTCAACAATTCTTCTTTTCTGGGTGCCCGTTGTACCCGCTGATGATAACTACACATTCAGATTTATTTATTCCGCTGCTACATATATTCTCTGGGCAGCTTGCTTTACAATTCAGGATGTTCCTTTCTGGGGCATGAGTGCGGTTGTTTCTCCTCTTGAAAAAGAACGAAACAAGCTTCTTTCGACTGCAAGAATTTTTTGCACAATCGGCGGAATTGTTCCGACTCTTCTTGTAGGAGCATTTACAGATAAGCTCGGTCTTTCAAAAGGCTACCTCATCAGCGCTGTGCTTATTGCTTCCGCAGGCACAACTCTTTCATGGCTTGCGTTCTTCGGAACAAAAGAAAGACTCGAGGATAAAAAAGAGAAAATCACAGTCAAGGAATATTTCCTTGCATACACAAAAAACAAACCTCTTATCCTTGTTATTATTTCAAGCATACTCGGTTCAGCAATGCTTATGGCACAGACCTCGGGTGCATATCTTGCAAACTATCTCTTTACACCATATAAAGAGAAATTCCCTGTTCAGACCGTTATGACCGTTGCTATCGGTGCAGGTATGATGGTTGCGATGGTGCTTATGCCCGTACTGCGTAAAAAACTGTCGCTCAAGTCAATTTATATAGCATCGGCCTTTTTCGGTGCGGCAGTACACCTGATAATGTATTTTGTCGGCTACTCAAATTTCTATGCATTCCTTGCAATGCTTGTGTTTGCAGGTCTGCCCCTCGGTATTTTCAATGTTATCACCTATGCCATGATTGCGGACAGCGTTGATTACCTCGAGTGGAAAACGGGCAGACGTGCGGAGGGTGCGTGTTTTGCGTGTCAGACCTTCATCAGTAATCTTACTGCAGGTATTTCAAACTTCATTACCACACAGGTGCTTGAAATCTTCAACTATGTTCAGCCTTTAAGAGAATATAACGAACTCGGTCAGCTCAAGGAAATTGTTCAGCAGCAGAGCACGGAAACTCTTGACGGTATGTTTATAATGGTAACAATCATACCTGCCGTCAGCCTTGCACTTGCCGCAATACCGATGTTCTTCAATGATTATTCAGGCAAGAAAAAAGAAGAAATTCAGAAAGAGCTTACACAGCGCAGGGAGAATGCAAATGTCAATGGATAATGAATTTAATGCTTTTGCAGAGGGTGTTGAGCCCGGCGGACTTCGCAACAGAACGCAGATTAAAATTCTGATTACCTATGTTGTCAGCAAAATCGGCGAGCCGGTTAAAGACAGCTTGATTATAGAGGCTCTTCAGCTTCACGGGCTTGCAAACTATTTTGAAATCAGTCAGGCACTTGATGAGCTTCTCGATAACGGAAATCTTTCAGCCTCTGACGGATTTGTTTATCTTACTCCAAAGGGTGCGCTTTCCGTAAATGAGCTTTCGCAGGAGCTACCCAAATCCGTTAAGGAAACGGCGCTCGCAGATGCGCTCAATCTTCGGCTTCTCGAAAAGAGAGAGGGCGAAAATTCCGTTGAAGTCAGAAAGGCGGGAAATGGATATTACGTCACATTTAAGGTTGTTCATAAGGAAGAAACTCTTATGGAGCTGACAGTCTATGCCGCAGATATTGAGCAGGCAGATAAAATCAAGCGTAATTTTCTGAAAAATCCGTCACACGTTTATTCAACCGTAATCACATCTCTGTTTGTTTAAAGGAGAAAAACAAATGCTCGAAAATCTCAAACAAAAAGTATATGAAGCCAACCTTAAGCTTGTTGAATATAAGCTTGTGCTTTTTACATGGGGTAATGTTTCCGAAATAGACAAGGAAACAGGTCTTGTTGTAATAAAGCCTTCGGGTGTCAGTTATGAAACCATGAAGCCTGAAGATATGGTTGTTATGAATCTTGACGGTGAAAAGGTTGAGGGTGAGCTTAATCCTTCATCTGATACCCCTACTCATCTTGAGCTTTACCGCAGATTCCCGGAAATCGGCGGTGTTGCACATACCCATTCAACCTTTGCCGTTTCTTTTGCACAAGCAGCGAGTGATATTCCCTGCTACGGCACAACTCATGCAGACTTTGCTTTCGGTTCCGTTCCCTGTACGAGAGACCTCACAAAAGAGGAAATTGAAGGCGAGTATGAGCTTAACACGGGCAGGGTTATTGCCGAATGCTTTGAAACAAGAGGAATAGATTATAACGCAGTTCCGGCGGTGCTTGTACGTTCTCACGGTCCTTTCACATGGGGCAAAAACGGAGCGGATGCTGCAAAGAACTCCGCGATTCTTGAAGAGGTTGCAAAGATGTCATATCTGAGTAAAACTCTTGATGCGCAGCCTGCAAACGAGCACATTCAGAAGAAGCATTATTTCAGAAAGCACGGAGCAAACGCCTATTACGGTCAAAAATAATTGTTGACATAAAATCTGTTTGAGTATAGAATAAAAATATTAATGTAAGAAAAGGTGTGAATCTTATGGCAAGATGTCCTAAGTGTAACCGTAAACTTCATATATGGAATATCAAGGCAGAATGCCCCGATTGCGGAGTCAACATTGCAAACTACGATTGGGAAAACAGACTTGAGCAGGATTCAATCGAGGCAGAAGCAGCTTTTGCAAAGCTTCACGTAACAATGAGAAAGTTCAAATATTCATTTGTGGGAACAAAGCTTCGAATTGCCAGAATCCCCATCAGCGTACTTCCGTTGTTTTCTCTTCTTCTTCCTTTCGGCACAATGGCGGTTTCAATTCCATTCTGCGATGAAAAAATTACAATCAATGCGGTAACAATGGTTCTGAATCTCCTCAATTTTGATATCGGAGGAATTTTCAAAGCCCCTTCATCTGAAATAATCGGCGATGCATCGCTCCGATTCATGCTTTCGATTATATTTGTTCTTCTTGCAGCGCTTTCATTGCTTGTGAGCCTTGTTTTCCTGCTGCTCAACTTCAAAAAGTTCAACAGCAAAGGACTTTTCATGACAAACCTTTTTGCGAGCCTCTTTATGCTTGCAAGTGCATTCTGCTTTCACGATTTTTCGGGAATGATTCAGGCAAGCACCCTTGCAGATGCAATTCAGTGCGGACCGAGCTGGGGAATTTTCGTCAGCGCCGCGATTTATCTCGCATCTTCAATAACCAATCTTATCGTTTCGATTCAGCCCGTTGAAATTCCTCCCGAAGAGGAAAAGGAAGAAAACGCAGAAGCTAAAGAAACAGTTAATGCATAACAAAAAAATTACCGACTGCAGCTTTTGTTGCCGCAGTCGATTTTGTTTTATTTAAACTTTATTCCGCTTAAATTTCTTATTTCTTTCATTGCTTTGCTGACCTGTAAGGCTCTTTCGCAGACAGTTTGATAATACGGGTCATCGGGATTTTTGATGAATTTCTCAAAAGCTTCTGCCTCATAGCCCATGATTATCTCTTTTGCAACATCGCCGATGATTTCAGTAATTTCGCCTTTATTATCAATCAGCTTCATGTTGATAAGCTTTGAGATTGACTCAATAACGATTGTTCCCTCATCGCCGAAAATCTGCGAACCGAGTCTGTCCTGGCCAAGCTTTGAATAGGTGAGATTAACCAGCTTGTCGGGGTAAAGAAACGCCGCATTTCCGCTGCCGTCAGCGCCGCTTTCCATAAAGTGTGCGCAGGCGGTTATTTTTTGGGGCAGACCGAACAAATCGAGGGCGGGATAGACGCAGTAAACACCCAAATCCATAAGGCAGCCCGTTGCGAGAGCGGGATTGAAAATGTTGGGCAGACTGCCCGCAAGATAGGCGGGGTATTTTGACGAAAGCTGTGAAAAATCAAAATGAACGCTTGTTATTCTGCCGATTTTCTTGATTGCATTTTTGAGCAAATCCCTTGCAGGGTTGAACATATACATTATTGCTTCAATGTAGATGAGTCCGTTTTGCTTTGCAAGGGCCTGTAATTCTGCAAGCTCTTCGGGTTCAACGGTTATCGGTTTTTCGCAGATGACGTGCTTGCCGTTTTGCAGCATCAGCTTTGACTGCTCAAAATGCAGGCGGTTGGGGCTTGCAATATAAACGGCATCAAAATCACTCTTTGCAAACTTTTCGATATCCGTAAAGACGTTTGCAATCTTATTTTCCGATGCAAATTTATTTCCACTTTCGGCGGTTCTTGAATAAACGGCGGAAAATTCTGCGTCGCACAGCATTCTTGCACCGTCAATAAATGATTTTGCAATCCAGCCCGTTCCTATAACTCCGTAGCGCATAGATTAAAGCTCCTTTGCCATAACAGTTCCTGTGTTTTTAAGGGCACAGATAACTTTAAATCCGTTCTTTTTATAAAAATTAATGCCCCTTACATTGCTTGTGCCGACAATGAGCATTATCGACTTAACACCCATATTGTTCTTCATATGCTCCGTGAGGGTTGAAATCATGCGTGAGCCGTTACCGTTGCCTCTGAACGGAGCGTTGATATCAATGTGAAGATGTGAAGGATATTTAAGAGAATATATACCGTGACCTATGATTTCTCCGAGAGCATCTCTGTAATATTCCTTACCGAGCTTTTTTACTTTTGCAAGATAGGGCTTGATTTTTTTTATGTATGTCCAAAAATTTGTTGCACCGAAAACATAGCCCTGAGCAACATCGTTTTCATCAACGAGAACAAAAGCATTTTCCGGCTCCTGCTCACAGTAATAATCGCAGAATGTGAAGAGAATGAAATCGCGGGTGTTGGGGTCTGTTCTTGCTTCAAGAGGTCCAGTATTTATGCATACCTGACGCACATCGTCGAAATATTTCGGTTCATATTTCTTGATTGTAACCATAAATTATTCTCCAATCTTAACTGTAAATTCTCTTTCACCGCTGAACGGATTTTTTTCTCCGTTAAACTCAAACGCTGCATTTATTCTTTCATCGGCAGAAACCTTAACCTTTGCCTCGTTGCCGTTCTTTTTATATTCAACTCTGATTTCACCGTTTTCGGTTGTAATGTGACCCTTCGCTTCGTTCATTCCATCAACAAAGCAGGGTGAGATGATGACATCTTTATAAGCAGCGCTGCCTTCAGACTGACGGATACCGAGAAGATACATGAAAATATATTTTGTAACTGCACCGAACATCGGGTGGTTTCTCGAATCTCTGCCGTCCCAGTTTTCCCAGAGCGTTGTTGCGCCGTTATTTGCCATATATGCAAAAGAAACATCCCTATCGCTTGTCAGCAGGTCAAAAGCAAGCTGTGACTCGCCGATTTCGAAAAGATAGCCGGTAAGTGCTTCCGTGGCGATAATTCCCGTGTCATACATGCCGAGCTTTTTATATTTCTCAATCATGACCTCTTTGCCTCGTTGGTTTCCCATTCCCGTTCTGAATGCAAGAGATGATGCGCCCTGAACATCGCCGCAGTAGTTGTGGCTCCACGGGCTGTAATATGCAACATCAAGCGCATGCTTGACCCTTTCAATGCGCTCGGGAATGTGTGCAGCCTCGCTCTTTCTGCCGAGAATTTCCGCAGACTCAACAACCTGCTGCATGAACTGTATATAAAGAGCAGTATTAACATAAGTTTCGGGAATAACAATCGGGTCGGGAGTACACCAGTCGCCGAGGCACCAGCCGTCTTTTTCTTCACGCCAGACAAGGCCGTTTTCGCTTCTGCTTTCAAGATAGTCAAGGAAATGAAGCATCTTAGGGAAGAACTCATCAAGCAGTTCTTTGTCACCGTACGTTTTATAGAATTTATAAGGTACTTCAACAATTGCGCCGCCCCAGCCGGAGGGACCGCCTCCTCCTCCCATGAGAGGAGCGGTATGCTGAATATGTCCGCTGTTTTTGCACTGACAGTCAGCAACATCATAGAGCCATTTGCGGTAAAACTCGCGACAGTCGAGCAGCATCATTGCGGTTTCTGCGCAAAGTTGACCGTCGCCTGTATAGCCCAGACGCTCTCTGTGAGGGCAGTCGGAAGGGATACCGCTGTGCATGTTTGCAAGCTGTGTTCTGATATATGCATTATAAAGCCAGTTAAGATTTTTATTGTCGCTTTCAAACGAAGAGGTAACGGGGCAGTCGGAGTGAACAACATCAACTCTCACGGGCTCAATATCTGCATTGACTCTGAAATATCTGAAGCCGTGCCATGTGAAATGAGGGATATACTCACGGTCCGTGCCATCGGTTATAAATTCCTCTTCCTGATAGCCGTCCTCAAACTTCATGCCGTGATAGGGTCTTTCATCATAGATTTCCTCGGCATAATTAACCTTTATTTTCTTGTCTTTTTCACTGCATTTAAATACAGCATAGCCAACGGTGTTTTCGCCAACATCATAGAGCTTTGTTTCGCCTTCATCCTTGAGAAGAACAGGCTTTAGGGTTCTTACCGCTTTATCGGCAGGGGAGAACTGAATGTAAAATTCGCTTTCGGGTGCGGGAATAACGGTGCTTTGGGTAAAGCCTTCGCCGCCGAATCTGCCAAACTCAAAGCCCTGCGGATAAAGCGAATAATCATGCTTTTCACCATGATAAAGATTGTTGAATGTGATAAAACCCTTGTGAGAAAGGGTTGATTCGTCGCTTATAACGTTTCCGCTTTCTTTTTCAAGAATGTAGCAGAGCTTGGGTGTACCGAAAGCAACATCACCCTCTGCCATGCGGATAATCTGATTGTAATATCCGTTGCCGACCATGACAGCAAGAGTGTTTTCGCCGTCGCAGAGATAATCGGTGACATCGTATTTCATGCAGTAAATTCTGTATGAAAGTTCATCGTCAAGAGGGAATGTGAGCTTATGAAGGTCTCTTTCGCTGTAACACGTGGCATTGGGGACAAGCAAATCTTCGCTTACCTTTTTGCCGTTGATGAAAAGCTTGAAAAATCCGAGCCCGCAGATGATGATTTCAGCCTTTTCGCCTTTCTTTGCATTAAAAGATTTTCTGAAAAGAGGAGCATCGCTGCCTGTGCATTCAATCCATTTTGCATTTTTAAAAATCTGTTCGTGTGTCACGGTCAAACCTCCATATTTTCAAGCTCTGCAAGCCTTGAATTCATCTGTTCCCATTCATCCATAACCTCAAGCTGTTTTTCGGTAAGCTCTTCAAGCTTGTTTGTGAGCTCAATTATTCTTTCGTAATCGGCAGAAGTTTCGGGTGACGAAAGAATGCCGTTGATTTCGGCAATTTCGCTGTCAAGTCTGTCGATTTCTTCTTCAGTACGCTTGATTTTGCCTTTAAGGCGATTCATTTCGCTGTCACGTTCTTTGCGAAGCTTATATAAATTGACCTTGTTTTCCGCCTTTTTGGGCTTTTCCTTTGCCTGTGCCAGAGCTATGCCTGCATAGGCGTTATAATCGCCGTCGAACTTTTCAAAGCCATCGGCTGTCATTCTGTAAATCTTTGTTGAAAGCTTATTTATAAAATATCTGTCGTGGGAAACGGCGATAATTGTACCGTCAAAATCCTCAAGAGCAGCTTCGAGAATCTCTCTTGACGGAATGTCAAGATGGTTTGTCGGCTCGTCGAGAAGAAGAACGTTTGCGCCCGAAAGCATGAGCTTTAAAAGGCAGAGTTTAGCCTTTTCACCGCCGCTTAAGTTATCAACATTCTTGAACACATCGTCGCCTCTGAAGAGAAATAGTGCAAGATAGCTACGCACGGTTGTTTCGGTAAACAGTCTGTGCTCGTCCCATATCTCATCAATAACGGTTTTTCCGCCCCTTAAGCTTTCGAGACTCTGGTCAAAATATCCGATTTTGACGTTTGCACCGAAATTAAAGCTGCCTTCATCGGCAGATTGTTGACGGGTGAGAATACGCAGAAGTGTTGTTTTGCCGCATCCGTTTGTGCCGAGCACAAAAACGCGCTCATCCTTGAATACTTCCATATCCGCATTGGCGAAAAGTCTTTTGAAACCAAATGATTTTGAAAGACCGCTGACATTCAGAACATCGTTGCCCGTTTCGCATGCGGGAGTGAATTTCATTCTCATTTTTGAAAGCGGAGGGTCGGGTACAACAAGCTCCGCCTTTTTCTTTTCGAGCATTTTGCGCTTGCTTTCGGCAGTTATGAAGTTGCGTTCTCTTGCAAAGGAGCGCTGCTGCTCAATTATGCCCTCAATGCGCTTGATTTCAGCAAGCTGATTTTCATAAGCTCTGCGTTCGCTTTCAAGACGCTCTTCCTTAAGCTTGAGATATTCTGTATAATTGCCCTTTGAGCTGTGGCATTTGCCGTGGGAAAGCTCAACGGTTTTATTGGTTATTCTGTCAAGAAAATAGCGATCATGGGAGATAACGATTACAGTGCCTTTGAAGGTGCTTAAATAGTTTTCGAGCCATTCTGTGCCTGCAATGTCAAGATGGTTTGTCGGTTCGTCAAGCAAGAGTAAATCCGAGCCACTCAAAAGCAGCTTGCACATACTCAATTTTGACCTCTGACCGCCGCTTAATTTATCGCAAGAAAGATAGAAATCGTTTTCGTTAAAGCCGAGACCGATAAGAGCAGAGCGGGTGCGGCTTCTGAAGGTAAGCCCTTCCTGCTCCTGAAACTGTTCATTGAGGGTTTGCTGTCTTTCAATGAGTTCATCTCTGTTGCCTTCGTGATTGTCGATTGCGGCAGCTATATCTTCAAGCTCCGCCTCCATCTGCATCAAAGGCTCAAAGATGCTCAACGCCTCATCATAAACAGTTCTTACCGAGCCGTGGCAGGCATGCTGTTCAAGATAGCCGACCTTAACGTTTCTGCCGATGAAAGCGCCGCCCTCTGTGGGCTCGATTTCACCCGTTATGACCTTGAAAAGCGTGGTTTTACCTGTTCCGTTTGCGCCGATGAGTCCAACAAAATCACCGGGATTGACGTCAAACGAAACATTTTCAAACAGCACCTTGCCGCCGAAATCAACTTTTAAATTCTGTATACTGACCGCTGCCATGTTAAATCCTTGTTTCGATTATTTCAAGCTCGCCCATGAGCTTGTATTCGCCTGCATTTGCAGGGATAAAAATGCTGTCACCCTTAACGAGAGGGAGCGTTTCTCCGCAGCATTCAAGAGATCCTTCTCCGCTCATGATAAGCAGAGAAACAAATGATTCTTCATTTGCAGAGTTGATGTGTGGATCTTTTATGTCAAGCTTCCATACCTTGAAAAGAGGGCAGTCTGCAAGAAGTCTGCGTTCATCGGTATCAAGATCGGAATTTGAAAAATCGGGCTGTGAATATTTTTCAAGCTTTGTAACAGCGGCGCCGTCCTCAACGTGAAGCTCGCGGGGCTTGCCGTCTGCACCGACTCTGTTATAGTCATAAATTCTGTAAGTTGTGTTTGAGCTTTCCTGCACCTCTGCAAGAAGAATACCCTTGCAGATTGCGTGAAGAGTGCCCGAATCAATAAAGAAGAAATCGCCCTTCTTTACCTTGACGGTTTCAACATAGTCTGTCAGAGTGTTATTTGCGATTGCAGCCTTAAACTCTTCGGGAGAAATCTTATCCTTAAAGCCGAGAATAAGACCTGCATCCTCTTCGCAGTCGATGATATACCAGCACTCTGTTTTGCTCTGCCCCTTGCCGGTCAGCTCGCAGTATTCCTTTGTGGGATGAACCTGTACTGAAAGATTATCCATGGCATCAATGAATTTGATGAGAATGGGGAAATCCTCAAAATTTTTGGCGTTATCGCCGCAAAGCGCAGGATTTGCTTTAACGACTTCAGGAAGAGCCATTCCCGCAAAGTCGCCGTTTGCAACGGTGCTTGCACCTGCCTCATGGCAGGAGAGCATCCAGCCTTCGGCAGCATTATTCTTTTCGGTTTTTACACCGTATTCTTCAATCAGCTTTTTGCCGCCCCATATTGTTTCCGAAACATAGGGAAGCAGCTTTATGGGATATAATTTCATAATAAATCCTCCGAAATGCAATTATCTGTATTATTCTATCATATTTGTCCAACAATTTCCATAGAATATTTATCGGAGGATAAAAAATATGGAAAAATATTTTAATTCAGCAAAGATTTTTTACTATGAGAAGATAAGAAAGCCCGTCACACCTGTTTATGACAGTATTCTGCTCCAGATTCGTGACACCTCACAGCGCCTTGAGAGCGCATACAGCCGCTTTGAAAACGAGAATAATGAGGATTTGCTTGATTCGATAATCTATGAAATTCAGTCGCTGAAGGCACTTTACCGCTATCTTATCAAGCAAGCAAAGGAAAAGGGAATTGAATGCGCCGAAATCTCTGTTTTCTCGCGGGAGGTAATCTGATGAATTTCGGGTTTATTGCGGCGGCGGTTATCAGTGTTGTCTGCGTTGCATGGTGGGTAGTGAAGAGCGAAAAGGGAGCAACGAGCTTTGCCCTTTCCGCCATGCAAGGGATAGCTGCGCTTTTTGCCGTTAATCTCACAGGAATGATAACAGGTGTTACCATAGCCGTTAATTGGTATACGGTTTTATCATATGTCGTTCTCGGCTTGCCGGGTGTTATCGGTACGCTGATGCTGAATTTTATAATGGCGGTATAAATAGTTAAAGGGCGGTTTTGAACCGCCCTTTGCAATTTTTAAATAATATAAACCTGCTTCCCGCTTTTTTGGATAACCTCAAGCTTATCCGAGAGGCGTATTTGTGCTTCTGCGCCTTCGGGAACGGTTACTTCAACGGTGAAGCCGTTTTCGGTCTTTTTCCATGAGCATTCAGCCTTGCCGAGCGGAGTTTTTATCGCTGCCTTAATAAAATCAAGTCCACATTCAAGCTCCGGTGAGACGGTGAAGTTGCGCCAACCGTTACAAACATTTTTTATTCCTGCAAGGTGAGTAAAGAAAATCTCATCATATGTTGCAAGGAAATAGTGATTTTTGGAACGTGTTGTTCTCTCCCAGCTTTCCCAAGCAGAATCCGTGCCGTTTTCAAGCCAGTGACCCCAGCTCGGATAGGTTTTTTGCGTGAGAACTTTATAGGCGATGTCTGTATAACCGTTGTCAAAGAGTACAGGCAGAACAAATCTTGTTCCCGTGCAGCCTGTGTCAAGGTGATAATCGCGGCTGATGAAATCGTTTGCAAGATTTTTGATTACCGTCTGCTTGTGTTCCTCGGGCACTATGCCGAAATAAAGCGGAAGGAGATTTGAGGTCTGTCTGTATTTTGTTCTGATACCTATTTCTTTCCAAATTGTTGTTTCATAAATCCCGAGCTCTGCGTTATAGAACTTATCGTTGAAAGCAGAACAAATCTGATTTGCAGCTTCTTCAAATTCTGCAATATCCTCATCAATGCCGAGCTTTTCACAAATGCGAATCATTGATTTGAGCATTGCATAGATGAATGCCGTGCAGCAGATTTCAGCGCCTTCAGAGGGGTCGGGAAGAACCTCCATATCTTCTCCTCCGGAGGGTGCAACCCAATCCGAAAGGCCTCTTGTGCCCCATACCCAACCAAGCTCTTTAAGCTGTTCAATATCTTTTTGAGCAAAGGCTTTAAGGTCGGGATAAAGTCTTTTTACATAATCAGTTTCTCCGCAATAATCGAGCAATGCTTCTGCACCGAAAACAAAAATTGTGTTCCATACGGGAGAGTTGTCCGTGCTCCAATCGGCAGAGGGAACAATTACGGGAACGCTGCCGTACTCATTGAAACAGTCGTCCATAATGTCGATAAAGCATTCAAGATATCGGCTCATGTCGAAATTATACATCATTACGGGCAGGGCACAGTTTGCATCTCCCAGCCACCCGTTTTTCTCCCATACGGGGGTGTCGGTGGGTTTGCTCTGAAAATTGTTGAGCAGGGTGTTGACCATGATTTTATGAAGCTTATTAAGCATTTCATTTGAACACTCAAAATCGCCGATGATTTCAACATCGTTTGCGATTCTGTAAAGTATTATGTCATCTGCTTCAAGCTTATCAAGATTTTCAATTTCAATGTATTTGAAACCCTTATAGCTGAATTTCGGCTCAAATTCAAACGGTTTGCCGTTGCTGATAAAGCAGTCATGCTGAATGTAGCTTTTGGGCCACCATTCGCAGCCATGCCCTTCGCCTTTTCCGATTTTCTGAACTCTTCCTTCAGCGGTCAGCTTTTCGCCGTAGGTGATAAAAACTTCAGCATCTTTGGGTGCATCAATTCTGATTTTTGCCCAGCCCGTCATCATTTCGGGAGCGGTGATTATATAGCTTCCGCATTCGTGGCACGAAACCATAGCAGGCTTAAATTCATTGATACGTCTTATCGGCGGCATATCCTGCAGTTTAAGCTCACCATCGGGAGCAGAAACGGCAATTGCATTTTGCCATTTAAAATTCTTATGTCTTGCATCATATGTTTCACCGAGGTAGATGCTGTTTGCTGTTGTCGGACCGTCGAGAGTTACAAGCCATGATTTGTCGGTAAGAATTTTTTCGTCTGTTCCGTCTGAATATTCAATTAAAAGCTCTGCAATGAGTTTCGGCGCAGAACGCCAGGATGCCTTATCCCAATCCCAGACATCGGTTGTTTCATTAAAAAAGCTGTTACCGAGCTCGACTGTGATAATATTATGTTTTTCAAGCAGATTTGTAATGTCAAAAGCACGGTAAAGAACGGTTTTGCTGTATTGTGTATGAGCAGGATTAAGAACGCTGTCGTCGGGAAGAATACCGTTGACTTTCAGCTCGAAAAGACCGAGTCCGCAAATGAGAATTTCAGCTTTTTTTATTTCTTTTGTAACGTCAAATTCTTTTTTGAATACAGGAGCAAAGCGGTCATTGACCGTCATGTCAGCTCCTATCCATTTTGCACTCCAATTATGCATAGTATCACCTCAAAAAGACATAAAGGAAAACATCCTTTTCTGTATAATTTTAATACAATCGGAGAGATTTTACAACAAAAAAATAAATGTAAAAATTTTTCGAAAAAATTTTAAAAAAGTGTTGACTTTTTTTATCAAGTGTGTATAATATATATCCGTAGCCCAGATGCGAGTTACATTGGGGAATAGTGTAACGGTAGCACGACAGACTCTGACTCTGTTTGTTGGGGTTCGAATCCCTATTCCCCAGCCAATAATCCCGTTTGCTTTCGCAGACGGGATTTTCACTTATTAATCGGAGTTTTTAGAATGAAAAATCTGCTGAAAAAACTGCTTTCAAACAGAATAGGGCAGAAGCTTATAGGCTTGTTTTATAAAGTCTGGTGCCTTATGTGTAAAATGATGCCCGTGAAAAACAGGGTTTTATTTTTTACAATAAGAGCTGATGGCAGACTGCTTGACAATGCAAGAGCTGTCTATGATTCGGTGAATGCCGAAAAAATGATTTTTGCGCACAAGCTCCCTCATTCACATGCTGTTAGTCTGAAAGCGCTCTTTTATATTCTGACAAGCAAGGTTATCGTTACTGATGATTATCTGCGATATTCCCGTTATACGAAATTCAGAAAAGAACAAAAGGTTTTTCAAATATGGCACGCCTGCGGAGCGTTCAAAATGTTCGGTCTTGATGCTCCGTCAAAGCTTACAAAAGAGCAGGAGAGGGCAACTCATGCGCAGTATTCTGCTGTTGCGGTGACAGGCGAGGAATGCCGAAAGTTTTATGCAGGTGCATTCGGTGTGAGTAAGGATATCTGCCTTGCTGTCGGACTCCCGAGAACTGACAGGCTTTTCACCGATGCTGATTTGATGAGAATCGCAGTTTATGAAAGATACCCCGAATTTAAAAACAAAAAAATATATCTTTACTGTCCTACTTTCCGTGAACGTGACGGAGAAAAATATAAATATGACCCTGGAATTGATTGGAATGCATTGAGCGCAGAGCTTTGTGATGATGAAATATTTATTATCAGACGTCATCCGATGATGAATTACAGGCTTTGCAATAATACATTTAATAATATATATGATCTTACGGACGAATCGACTCTTGAACTGACCGCCGCAAGTGATGTTGTTATAACAGATTATTCATCTGTTATCTATGATGCATGTCTTCTTAATGTTCCGAATGTATTTTACTGTCCCGATTATAGGGAATATGAAAGAGGTTTTTATCTTAAATTTCCCGAGAATTTGCCGGGAGAAATGATAACCGATTCAAAGGATTTACTTTCGGCTGTCCGACGTACAAAAGAAAAACCGCCCGTTGACCAAATTCAAAAATTCAGAAACAGGCAGCTTAATGCATGCGACGGTCATTCAACCGAAAGAGTTGTTAAAATTATTGAGGATTGGCTGAAATAATGCGGTTAAAAATCCTTTCGGTATTATTGCAGTCAATATAATCAAAATTGAAATCTCTGAAAGAGCGGAGTTTATCTTTGCTGTTTCGGGGATTTTTTATTGCTTCAATAACAGAGCTGAAATCTCTGACAACAGGTCCCGGTACATAGCTTTCATAATCAAAATAGAAAGAGCGTTCTTTTTCGTAGGACTCAAGATCAAATGCAAAGAAAATGCAGGGCTTTGAAAGCAGGGCGAAATCCATGCAGACCGAGGAATAGTCTGTTATCAGCATATCGCTGATGAGCGTGAGGTCGGTTATATTATGACCTTTTGTGACGTCAACCGTACCGCTGACGGAATTTCCTGAATGAATCTGCGGATGCAGCTTTATAAGAAGAGCATATTCCGAGCCAAGCTCACGTTTGAACGCTTCAACATCAATCTTTTTCACAAGATTTTTGTCCGTTTCGGGGTCATCACGGAATGTCGGTGCATAGAGAACAAGCTTTTTGCCCTTGCATTCTGGGTGCCTTTTATCAAAATCCTCGCGCAGCTTCTGGACGTTTTGCTCGCGCAGAAGAGAATCTGTTCTCGGCGAACCGAGAGGCAGAATCTTGCTTTCAACAACTCCGAATGCTTCTGCATAAATCGGAGCAACGTTTCTTGAAGAACAGACAATGTATGTAAGTTTTTCGGAGCATTTCTTTTCACGCTCTCTCACGTCATCTGTCAGCGGAGCGGAAAGTCCGAATTTTTTGAACGCACCCTCTGCATGCCAAAGCTGTGTGATGACCGCCTTGGGACTGAATCTGAGTGATGCCATCGGCATGAAATTATCGTTAAGAAATACATATTTTGAAGTTGCAAGTGCTTTTGCTTTTACTGTGAAAAATCCAATTGCTTTAAAAACGGAAGAAACGAGCGCACCAACTCCCGAAAAATCAAGGTGCAAATCGGTTGTTGATATTGTAACAATATCAAATCCGCCTTTTTTTTCGGCATATGTACGCAGTGTGCCGAGGGAATCGGCATCACCACCGTTATGTGGGGCGACAAACGCTATTCTGTTTTGCTTTATCGGGAATAATTTTCTGCTGATGTTGAAAAACAGAGCATACAGCGCATAGAAAAGTTTTTTCAAAAACAAAACCTCATTATTTCTTAATTTTAAGGAATAAAAGTGCACCGAATTTTATAACAAAATCGGGCAGGATTCCGAATTTGGGAGAACGCTTCAAAAGAGAAATCACCTTCAAAAATCGCATATCGAGATGCTCATTGCCCTTGAGGATAATGGTGATTTTTCCTTTTGCTGTCTTTTTAGCAAACTTTTTAAAACTCCTTGAAGTCAGAAAAGTAATGTTCTCATGTTTCGGCAAGTCTGTATTTTCTGCTGTTATGAGCTCAAAAACAGGCATTGTCTGTGCATAAAGAGTATGAATAAAATCCTTTGACGGTTTTTTTGCGATAACGCTGACAAATGGTTTTTTAGCTATTTCAGATTTAGAGAAAATCGGTTCGCCGATATCCTTGATAACGTTGCTGCATTTTTTCTTTGTTTCGGAGGTCATTTTTCCTCTGATTTCCGAAGCTTTTTTACCGATGAATGCAACGGTTTCGTCATCGCCTCTCCAGAGAGAACGGTAAAACTCATTGACAAGAGCGGTGAAGTTTTTGTTCAGGATTTCCTGAAGATAGTCCTCGGGATTATCGCAGTTTTTATCGTAGAACGATGCATTTGCCGCATCATAAATCAGCTCATGTGAGCGGGAAAAATGCTCAACAAGCTCAAGCTCAATTCTTTGGCTGACGGAATATCCCTGCTCGGGGGCAAGTCTGCGGTATTTCAGAACGGCATCATAAATACCCGTAATTTTCGGCTGTGTTTTATAAACGAACTGCATAAAGAATGCGCCGTCCTCGCTGTAACGCAGGGAAGGGAAGCGGATACCGCTTTTTTGCAGAAGCTCCGTTCTGTAACATTTGTTGCAAAGAAAGTTCCAAAGAAGTCGCTTATCATAGCAATCAATGTGTTTATCTTTTGCGAGAGAATCTACTATCGGATTAAATTCGGTTCCGCCGTAGCCGAAGCGCATGAGTCTGTAAATGCCGAGGTCTGCGCCCGTTTCTTCAAGCGCGTTATACATTGCTTCAAGTGCATTCTCACTGAATAAATCATCGCTGTCGAGAAAGGTTGTGTATTTTCCCTCGGCATGGTCAATGCCGTTGTTCCTTGCGGCGGATACACCTGCATTCTCCTGATAAAGTGAGAGAATGTTGGTGTTGTTTGCGGAATATTCAGCAATAATGTCTGCGGTGGAATCTGTTGAGCCGTCATTGACGGTAATAATTTGAATCTCCTTGAGTGTCTGCCCAAGGAGATTATCGAGAGTTTCTTTAAGAAATTTTTCGCTGTTATAGCAGGGAACAATTACTGAAAATTTATATTTGAAATTCATGATTATTTATCCCATTTCAAAACGGTTTTGCCGAAATTACGGCTGATATCCTGCGCAAAAGCAGAGTGGATATCAGCAATTGATTTTATTTCGGCAACGGTACCGATAAGGTTTTCAAGATAAGCAGAAATTTTCGGGTTTTCGGCAAGAATATCCATTGTCTTTTGGAAATCGGAAACGCCGCTGCGGCTTGAACCGAAAAGGCAAAGACCTCTTTCGAGCACCATTCTTGTGTTGATATCAACAAATCTTTCGCTTACTCCCATAAGACCGACTGTGCCTTCTGGGTTTATAAGGTCGATAATCTGGGCAAGCGCAAATCTTGAACCTTCGCCGCCGACGCATTCAAACGCATGGTCAATCTTAAGCCCCTCGGGAACATGGTCAACGTGATAAGCTCCGTCTGCAAATGAAAAATAGCCGAGCTTTTCATAAACCGTTCCGAAAATATAGAGCTTTGTTTCGGGGTAGAGTGCTTTGAGAATGAGTGCGGTTATAAATCCGACATTGCCGTCGCCCCAGATGCCGATTGAATTTTTTCTTGAATGAGAAAATCTTTCAAATCTGCGCACCGCATGAACAGCAACGCTGATAAGCTCTGCAAAGGATGCTATTCTCGGGTCAACTCCGTCGGGGACTCTTACAAGTCTGTCCGGCGGCATATCAATATAATCTCTCAAAAAACCGTCATATCCGCTGGAGCAGAAACGGCTTGTAGTGAGATAATTCTCCGCAATAACGTCGTCTTCTTCCATAGGCATGTTCGGAACAGGAACAACAATTTCACCGCTCCTGAAATTGCCTGTCGGGTCAAAAACAACCTTGGCACAGCATTCGTGAATGAGCGCCATGGGGAGCTTTGCTTTAAGCACTTCACGGCTTCTGTTGCCGAGATAGTAGCGCTGGTCTGCCTTGCATATCGAAAGATAAAGCGGGCGGAGAATAACATTATTTTTTATATCCGGCTCTGTGCAGGCAACGTCAATCATGCCGGGTGCAATGAGCCTGTAAACGGTATTAATCATCTTAATCCTTGCCTTTCAAAAGCGTATTGGCTACTTTCATGTCATAGGGATAGGTGATTTTAATGTTGAAAACCTCACCGTCAACCATGTAAACATCCTTGCTTTTGATTGAGAAGATTTTGCATGCATCGGTGAGAATTGCTTTTTCATCCTCTGTAAGGCTTGAAAGAACTCTTTCAAGCTCCTTAAGACGGAATGACTGCGGAGTCTGACCCTGGAACATCTTGTTGCGTTCGGGAATTGAGGTTATCATCTTGCCGTCGCAGCTTTCAACGATTGTGTCCGTTGCAGGGATAACCGTGTCGCATGCGCCGTATTTGAGAGCGGCGTCAACGTTTTCTTCAATTATTCTGTGTGTGAGGAAGGGTCTTACCGCATCATGGGTAACAAGAATTGTTTCTTCGTTTGTTTCATAGTTTTCTTCAATATATGCGATTGCATTTTCAAGAGTACCGTTTCTTGATGCACCGCCTTGAATGACGGTTACTTTTTTACCCTCGGGGAGATGCTTTTTAATCAAATCCTGTGTGTGTGCAACCCATGCCTTGGGGCAGAGAACAAGAATTTCGTCAATTCTGTCATTAATGAAGAATTTTTCTATCGTATGGATAATAACAGGCTTGTTGCCAAGCTCGAGATATTGCTTGGGTGTGTCGGAATTGCCCATTCGGCTGCCGATTCCGCCTGCAAATACTGCTGCAAAAACCATGCTTTTCAATCCTTTCAGCTTTATTATTTACCGCCTTTAACCATGCGGTCATATTGAGCGCAGATTTCCTTGGCGTCGCCTTGAGCAATCAGCTTTCCGTGGTCAAGGATAATCGCTTTGTTGCATATGTTAAGCACCTGCTGTGTGCTGTGAGAAACAAACAAAACCGTTGTTCCCTTGTCAAACATTGAGCGTACCTTTGCTTCGCTCTTCTGTCTGAATTTTGCGTCGCCTACGGATAAAACCTCATCAAGAATAAGGATTTCAGGCTCGACGGCGGTTGCAATTGCAAAGCCGAGCCTTGCTCTCATTCCCGATGAATAGTTTTTTACGGGAACATCAATAAAATCATTCAGCTCGGAAAATTCAACGATTTCATCATATTTTTCTTCAATGAATTTTCTTGAATAGCCCATGGTTGCGCCGTAGAGATAGATGTTCTCTTTGCCCGAATAGTTCATGTCAAAGCCTGCACCGAGCTCAAGCATGGGTGCGATAACTCCGTTCACCTTAACGCTGCCCTTTGTGGGCTTGAGTACGCCTGCGATAACCTTGAGCAGAGTTGATTTGCCTGCACCGTTAAAACCGAGAACACCGACTCTTTCGCCTTTTTCAACAGTAAAGCTTATGTCCTGAAGCGCCCAGAATTCTGTGAAATGAAGCTTTCTTGTGACAAGCTTGATAAAATATTCTTTAAGGTTATCAACCTTTTCTTTGTTGAGGTTGAATAACATGCTCATGTTTTCAACAACAATTGCGGGTTTTCCCATTTCGATTTACTCCTTTAAATATGAAGGATGAATTTATCCTGCTTTTTGTAGAAAGCGATAAGACCGATTACAACAGTAACTATTCCGAATGCGAGCGAATAAAGGAGATGATTCATGTTGAACATTTCGCCGTAAAGCACACAGCTTCGGAACATCTGTGTGATCGAATAAAGCGGATTTGCCATGAGAGCCATTTTAAAAATCTCGCTTTGGATGTTAAGCTGCTCAACCTGATAGAAAATCGGGGTGAGGTAGAAAAGGAGTGTGCAGAAAACCTCATAAAGATATTCAACATCCTTGAAGAAAACCTCAAGTGTCGAAAGAATAAGGCCGACACCGACGCTGACTAAAAGAAGTATCAGAATGGGGATAGGTGAAAGGAAAATATAGGGAGTGATGTGGGGCGGCTCGTTTGAGAAGAAGTAGAAATATACCATGAAACAAACAAGCACGGTAAGAGAAATAAGGAATGTCACGAAGTTTGCAATTATGTTTGAAAGCGGATAGATATACTTCGGAACATAAACCTTCTTGATAACCGATGCGCTGTTTCTGATTGAGCGCATTGCTCTTTTGGTTGATTGAGTGAAAAATTCAAAAATCAAGCGTCCGCAGAGCAGATAAATCGGGTAGTTTACCACTCCTGCGCGTTTTCCGCCGAAAACTCCGCCGAAAACAATAACAAGAATTATCGTTGTCAAAAGCGGCTGGAGAAATGTCCAGAAAATACCGAGCACGGAGTTTCTGTATTGCAGTTTGATATTTTTTCTTACAATTTCAAGGAGAAGAAATCTGTATTTATAAAAATTCTTTAAATATTTCATAGCTGTTATTTCCTTGTTATTTCAAACCCCATTTTTTGAAGTAATTCATCATTGATTGGATTTGAATAAGCTTGAGCTTAAAATTCTTTTTGGATTCACGGCCCCATTCATGGTAAACGGTAGCGCCGGGGTAATACACCACACGGCTCCTTTGATTTACTTCACGGGTAAGGTCACCATCCTCAAAATACATGAAATAGCGCTTATCAAAACCGCCGATTTCTTTGAAAAGCTTTGTTCTTATAAACATAAAACATCCCGTTGCGTTTTCAATATCGGTAGGAACGGAAAGGTCACGGTCAAGCATCGCATATTTGCGAAGTATTTTACCGGGCTTATTTCCTCTTAATCTGCTTGCAACAAGATAAACGGGGTTCGGATTGAGCTTTCCGAGAATCTGGATTCTGCCGTCGGGGAATCTTATTTCGGGTGATGCCATGCCGATGTCACCGTTATTGTTGAGAAACTCCGCAAGCTTTGCGATAACATCATCCCTGACAATTATATCGGGATTTATAATTGCGTGATAATCGGAATCGAGTCTGTCAAGAATATAATTATGACCTGCGCCAAAGCCGATATTGCCGCCGCTCTTCACAAGAACGACTTCGGGATAGTTCTTTTCTATATGTTCAACCGTTCCGTCAGTTGAGCCGTTATCAACAACGTAAAGAGTGAACGGAACCTCGGTGCATTTGAGAAGTGAACCCAGAGCATTGTCGATGGTTGCAATGTTGTTATAGGTCACTATGCAGCCGGTTATTTTTTTATCCATTAATTTTTTCCTTTCCAAGGCACATATTGGAAAATACAAATGACATAAAATGTCACTTAATCCTTGCCAAAGACGAAACGATTTTCAGCCTCCATGAAATTTTCTGCATAAAAGAGGTTTTGCCGCCCGTAACATTACCGCCGTGTCTGCGCCAAAGAATAAGCGGCTTTTTGAGCAACACGGTTTTTCTGTTTTTCTTCAGAGCAACGAGTGCTATCCACCAGTCATGCATCGGAAGCTCCTCGGGGAAAGGGAGTGATTCTTCCAGAACAGAGCGGGTGAACGCCATACAGCATCCGACAAATGAATTTCTTGCAATATTGCCGAGAAATGATGTGTTGGAGCCGTGAGAAGAAAAATACGATTCGTCTGTGATATTGAGGTCGGCATCGGTTGACGATGCATCGTGAAGAACGAGCTGCGCACCGTTGCGGATTTCTTTCATAACGCATTCAACCTTATCGGGCATCCACACATCATCCTGATCGCAGAGAAAGATAACATCTCCGCTGCAATGCATGAGAGCGTTTTCAAAGTTTTTAACTACTCCTTTGCCTGTACCTTCAATATAGCGTATTCTGTTGTCGCCTGATGCGAGATTGAGAACGATATCTCGGGTTTCGCCTGCTGGATAATCGTCGGAAACAATAATCTCATCATCTTTACCGAGTTGCCCGAGGATGGATTCAAGCTGCCCGGCTATATACTGCTCGCCTTTGTATGCGGCAAGTGCAACGGATATTTTCATAATCAGTCGATGCTCTTCATTGTGGGGAAGAGAAGAACGTCTCTGATAGCCTGTGAGTCTGTAAGGAGCATGCACATTCTGTCAATACCGAATCCGATACCGCCTGTGGGGGGCATACCGTATTCGAGAGCCATGAGGAAGTCCTCGTCGGTTGTGTTGGCTTCGTCGTCACCTTGTGCAAGCTGTGCTTCCTGAGCCTTGAATCTTTCTCTCTGGTCAATGGGGTCGTTAAGCTCCGAATAAGCATTTGCCATTTCCCAGCCGTTCATGAAGAACTCGAAACGCTCAACATAGTTGGGATCTTCGGGCTTTTTCTTTGTGAGAGGAGAAATCTCAATGGGGTGGTCCATAACGAATGTGGGCTGAATGAGATGTTCTTCAGCGTATTCTTCAAAGAACATTGCAAGGATATCGCCCTTGCCGTGTCTCTTTTCATATTCGATGTGATGCTTGTCCGCAAGAGCTCTTGCATCCTCGAGAGTTTCAACCTCGTTCCAGTCAATGCCTGCATACTTTTTAACAGCATCAACCATTGTGATTCTCTCAAAAGGCTTGCCGAGATCCATTTCAACACCGTTAAAGATGATTGTTGTTGTACCGAGAACAGCCTGTGCAACATGGCGGTAGAGATTTTCGGTAAGATCCATCATGCCGTTGTAATCGGTGAATGCCTGATAGAGCTCCATGAGAGTAAACTCGGGATTGTGACGTGTGTCAACACCTTCGTTTCTGAAAACTCTGCCGATTTCATAAACCTTTTCCATGCCGCCGACGATAAGTCTTTTGAGGTAAAGTTCAAGAGAAATGCGGAGCTTAAAATCTTCGTTGAGTGCGTTGTGGTGTGTTTCAAAGGGTCTTGCGGCGGCACCACCTGCGTTTGAAACAAGAATAGGAGTTTCAACCTCAATGAAGCCCTGTGAATCAAGATAATTTCTGATTTCTCTTATAATGAGAGAACGCTTGATAAAGGTGTCCTTAACATCGGGATTCATGATGAGGTCAAGATAACGTCTTCTGTAACGAGTGTCTGTGTTGGTAAGACCATGGAATTTTTCGGGCAGGGGAAGGAGTGACTTTGTGAGAAGGCGGATTTCCTTTGCATGAACGGAAACTTCGCCTCTTCTTGTTCTGAAAACAAAGCCCTTAACTTCAACAATATCGCCGATGTCCCACTTCTTAAATTCAGCAAAATTTTCTTCGCCGATTTCGTCAATCTTAACGTAAACCTGCATTCTGCCGCTGCGGTCTCTGATATCAATGAAGTTTGCCTTGCCCATATCACGGCGGCTCATCATACGTCCGCTGATGCATACGTCTGTGTTTTCAAGCTCTTCAAAGCGTTCAACGATTTCAGCATTGTGGATTGACTGCTCTGCGGTTGTTATCTGAAACGGGTCCTTGCCTGCTGCCTGGAGTGCTTCAAGTTTTTCAACACGAATCTGACGGAGTTCATTTACGTCCTGAACCTGCTCCTCTTCGGGAGCGGCATTGATAATCTTTTCTTCAGCCATAATTTATGATTCCCTTTCTTTAAAAAAGCGACAGGGGGAGCACTTTGCTCCCGTTTCCCATCGCCGCATATTTTAACTTTTTGAAATTATTTTGAAATCGCAAGAATCTGCATCTTGATGATTTTACCGCCGGGAGTATGCACTTCAGCGATATCACCGACTTTTTTGCCCATGATAGCCGAGCCTAAGGGTGAAAGGTCGGAGATGATTCCGTTGTCAACATCGCTCTTGCCGAGAATTTTATATTCAACCTCTTCTTCAAAATCCATATCGTAAAGCTTAACTTTTGAACCGATGTGGATTGATTCGGTTGTAAGCTCTTCTTCATCAAGAATTTTGGCGTTGCGAAGGTCAGATTCAAGCTTTGCTATTTCAGCTTCCATTTTAGCCTGTTCGTTCATTGCCTCATCATATTCGGCATTTTCGGAAAGGTCACCGTGAGAGCGGGCTTCTTTGATTTTCTCTGCGATATCATCTCTGCCTTCGGTCTTGAGCTTATTAAGCTGCGCGCTGAGTTTTTCGTAATCCTCACGGGTAAAGATTGTCTGTTTTTCCATTTCGATGTATCTCCTTTTAATTGATAGTTAACTATACAATTCCATTTTCCGTTATATTATATATAATATAAATAATAATGTCAAGCATTTATTGGTTTTGTCCTTTGCCGTAAATGTAACAGCAAAGGCATTTTTCGGCAGATGCATCGCCGCAAACATTGCAATTTATTTTCGTCTGCGAGAAAGTTGAGGATTTATATTCCGTGCTTCCGCAAAGTTCTGTCAGCGCGGAGGCAAAATCTGCGGAGTCAATGCTGTCGGGGATAATCTCTCTGTGTTTTTCTGAAAGCTCCGTACCGCTACAATAAAAGCGGATTTTTCCGTAAATACCCCGTCTGAATGAAAAAACTGCGGCATTCTGCATGGATTGCGATGTTGCGCCGTCGCAGCAGATGACAATATCTTTTTTATCACATGGCTCATAAGCGGGCCGTATGACTATACTTGCACCAAATTCATTATATATTCTTTCGCACACGGGGGAATACCGATCAGGTCGCGAAGTAACAACTCTGACCGCCGAAGCAAACGGCAGCAGTCTGTGAATTTCGGCATTTATCGACGCGTTTCGGTCGATGACGGTTATGCTGACGGCTTCGGGGGCGATTTTTGCTTTCTTTATGATATCCAAAGCGGTGTTGAAAATGAATATTCCGTTTGAAATGCCGGGTACAAATCTTTTTAAACGGCGGTTATCGGGCAGGGTGATGCTTCTCGGAGCAACAATCCGTGAAACATATCTTCCGCATTTTTCTTCTGTTAAGCTCCAATTTATTCCGCTTTTATCTTCAAGGACATCGAGAATAAAAAACGGAAGACCGTTTTCGGTTGAAAATGAAACAGGCTCGCAAAGTTCAAAATTCTTTTTTTGGCGTTTCTTTTTGAAAAAACCGTTTGCGGGTTTGACAGTCCTTAAAACAACAAACACATTATCTCACCTTTCATGGCATAGTCTATACAGACAAACTATGCGGTCAAAGGCGAGATAATGTGTTTTATTTAAATCTTATTATTCGTCTTTAAATATCAGTTCAAGCTCTTCTTCTGTCAGCTCGCGGCATTCTCCATCTTCAAGTGATGTGTCAAGCTTTAATGCGCCTATCTGAATCCTGCGGAGCTGCTCAACGTTATTTCCGAGCGCATGGAACATCCTCTTAACCTGATGGTATTTACCCTCTCTTATACATATTTCGGCGGCAGGCAAACCGTCATTTGTTGTAAAGGCTTTCACCTTTGCGGGTAGACATTCCGTACCGTCACCGAGGGTTATTCCGTCCTCTAATTTCTTAATGTCATTTTCATCAATCGGATAGGATAAAACCGCCTGATAGGTCTTGAAAACATGGTGCGCAGGGCTCATTATGCGGTGAGAAAAAGCGCCGTCATCCGTTATAATTAAAAGACCCGTGGTATCTCTGTCAAGCCTTCCTGCAGGGAAAAGACTGCGTCTTTTCATGCTGTCGGGGATGATATCAATAACCGTCTTTTTTGCAGGGTCGGTTGTTGCGCTGATAACCCCCTTCGGCTTGTTGAGCATGATGTAAACATGCTCTTTTGCTGTAAAGTTATATCCCTTTACAGAAATATCATCAACATCCCCATCAACAAGCTCCTCCGCGCGAAGACAAACCCTTGAATTGACCGTTACTGCTGCATCTTTTATAAGCTTTCTTGCCTCTTTTCTTGAAACATTGCAGTTGAGCGCTATTAACTTGTCAAGACGTTTCAATCCCATAATACCACCTGATGAAGAATAATAAAGGGTCGGTAGTTAGCCGACCCTTTGATAAACTTTAGCTTAAATTATGCAAGCTCTGCGAAGTACTTGATTGTACGAACCATCTGGCTTGTGTAGCTGTTTTCATTGTCATACCATGAAACAACCTGAACCTGATAGAGACCGTCTTCAATCTTTGTAACCATTGTCTGAGTAGCATCGAAGAGTGAGCCGTAAGTGATACCGATGATATCGCTTGAAACGAGTTCTTCCTCTGTGTAGCCGAATGATGCTGATGAAGCAGCTTTCATAGCAGCATTGATGCCTTCCTTAGTGATGTTGTCGCCCTTAACAACTGCAACAAGGATTGTTGTTGAGCCTGTGGGAACGGGAACTCTCTGTGCGGAGCCGATAAGCTTGCCGTTGAGCTCAGGAATAACAAGACCGATAGCCTTTGCAGCGCCTGTTGAGTTGGGAACGATGTTAGCAGCAGCAGCTCTTGCTCTTCTGAAGTCGCCCTTTCTGTGAGGACCGTCAAGAACCATCTGGTCGCCAGTGTATGCATGAACAGTTGTCATGATACCGCTCTGGATGGGAGCATAGTCGTTGAGAGCCTTTGCCATGGGAGCAAGGCAGTTTGTTGTGCATGAAGCAGCGGAGATGATTGTATCATCAGCTGTAAGAGTATTTTCATTTACGCTGTAAACGATTGTGGGAAGGTCATTGCCTGCGGGAGCGGAAATAACAACCTTCTTTGCGCCTGCGTCGATGTGAGCCTGGCTCTTTGCCTTTGAGGTGTAGAAACCTGTGCACTCAAGAACAACATCAACACCGATTTCGCCCCAGGGAAGCTCTGCAGCGTTAGCCTTAGCATAGATTTTGATTTCTTTGCCGTCAACTGTGATGCTGTCTTCGCCTGCAACTACTGTATCAGCGAGAGCGTATCTGCCCTGTGCTGTGTCGTACTTGAGAAGGTGAGCAAGCATTGCGGGATTTGTAAGGTCGTTGATAGCAACGATTTCGTAGCCTTCTGCGCCGAACATCTGACGGAAAGCAAGACGGCCGATACGGCCGAAACCGTTAATTGCAACTTTAACTGCCATGGTGAATTACCTCCAAAAATAAATTTTAATTTTTGACCGTATTTATTTTATACATTTTCAAGGAAATATGCAACAGTTTTTTGATTAATTTTTCTGTTTTTTGAAAGATTTGGTAATCTGAACAAAATTATAAAAAACTTGGGCGAAAAGGGTGTAAAACTGCCGAATATTTTCGGGCTATTTATGATATTTTCCTCCGCTTGAAATCATGAATGCGCGGTAAATCTGTTCGAGCAGCATGACTCTTGCGAGCTGATGAGGGAATGTCATGGGGCTCATTGACAGTCTGAACTTTGCTCTGCTTTTAACCGCAGGGGAAAGTCCGTGTGAGCCGCCGACAACAAAACACAGAGAGCCAAAGCCTGAAACGGCGCATTTTTCAATCTCTTTTGAAAAGCTTTCTGAGGATAATTCCTTGCCCTCTATGCACAGCGCAAAAACGGCATCGCTGTTTAAAATTTTTGCAAGAATGCGTTCGCTTTCGTCATTAAGTGCCGCTTCAATCTGCGCGTCATTCGGGTTTTCGGGCAGCCTTGCAGGGGTAAGCTCCGTTATTTTTAATTTACAGAATGCGCCGAGTCTTTTTTCGTATTCGGCGCACGCGTTGCGAAGATAATCCTCTTTTAATTTGCCGATGCAGATGATGTTTATGTTAATCATTTTTACCTCCGATGTTTCATATAGTTAAAATGGAGTGATGATTTTGAGAATGCTGAAGGAGCGTTTGATTATACTTGCGGCATGCGCATTTGTGGTTATTTGCGGTGTTTTTGCGGTTCGATTTTCGGAAACACCGGCAGATACCGCAGCGGTTACTCAAACGGCAGAGCAGACAACGGAAAAATATATAAAATGGGTAGATTTTTCGGTTTGTTACCGTGCGTTGAGTGACACAATGGAACTTGATATTTCCAGCTACGGAACAGAAAAACATCTTTCGTGGATTGACACTCTTTCATTTCTTGCTTGCAAAAACGGCGGAGACTGGAGCGGATACAAGCGTTCGCAACTTGATAAGCTTGTCGAAGCATTGAGCGGGGATATGACCGTTGATGACCTTATGGCAACAAACAAATATTACGCATTTTACAAAGAAGCCTACGGTGCCGTTTTGTCGGGGCTGGTCGGTGAGTATACAAAGGTTGCGCCTGATGGTAACGGTGGAATAAAAATAACCGAAGGCTATGGGTTAAAGGCGTATTCACCGATTGCAGAGGGCTTCTGGTTCAGCCATTATGATGATTACGGTGTTTCGCGTTCTTACGGCTATAAAAGAAAGCATCTTGGCAACGATTTGATGGGTTCTATCGGAACGCCGATAGTTGCGGTTGAGGGTGGAACAGTTGAGGCGATTGGCTGGAATCGCTACGGTGGTTGGAGAATTGCAGTAAGAAGCTTTGACGGAAAACGCTCATATTATTATGCTCATTTAAGAAGAAACAGACCCTATAAGGAGGGTCTTGAAATCGGCTCAACCGTTAAAGCGGGGGAGGTTATCGGATATCTCGGAATGACGGGATATTCCGAAGAGGAGAATGTCAACGGAATGAATGTTCCGCATCTGCATCTCGGTATGCAGCTTGTTTTTAACGAGGTGCAGAAGGAGGGAACAAATCAGATATGGATTGATATGTATGCACTTGTAGAGTTGCTGAATAAAAACAAATCAACGGTTATCAAGGATGCGGAAACGGGAGAATATAAGAGGGTTTATGATATTTTTGATGAATCATATCCAGACAGCATGAGGCATCTGACAACCGTCGCGGTATCGCAAACCCCTGAAGATTAGAGCGCTATAACGGGATTGTTATTGCCTGCAATGGTGAGAAGATAGTCTGTGTTTTCTTTCATTCCTGCCATTGTCATTGCGAAACGCGTTGTTTCAAATGCGAGAGAGGGTATGTTGTTTTCCTTGCTTAAGTGACCGAGAACGAATCTTGTTGTGCCCGATTCAGCAAGCTTAACGGCGGCTTTTGCGCAGTTTTCGTTTGAAAGATGGCCGTGATTAGAAAGGATTCTTTGCTTAAGAAAATAAGGATACGGCCCGTTTTGAAGCATTCCTACGTCATGGTTGGATTCGAGCAAAATAAGGTCGCTGCCGTAGACGGCATTCATAACGGTGTCTGTTACTGTTCCGATATCCGTTGCAACCGAAAGCCTTTTTCCGTCGGGTGTGACGATGCTGTAGCCAGTGCTTTCACGGCTGTCGTGCGGTGTTCTAAAAGGGCGTATGAACATTCCGCCTGCTTCAATTCCGTTTTCGGGGATAATATCTGTTTTTGTTTTTGATGTAACTGCATTCAGTTCTTCCATACCGGCAAGAGTGCCTGCGGAGGAATAGACCTTTATTCCGTAGCGTTCTGCGAAAACTCTTATGCCTTTTATGTGGTCGGAGTGTTCGTGAGTGACGAAAATTGCAGCGAGAGATGACGGCGAAACTCCGATGTCGGAAAGAGCCTGCTCTGTTCTTTTTGCACTTATGCCGATGTCAATAAGTATGCCGCCTTGAGAGCAGCCTATATAGGTGCAGTTGCCGTCGCTTGATGAAAAAAGAGAACAAAATCTTGCCATAGAAATACCTTTCAACATTAGTTAAGGGCTGTTCTTGAAAGAGCAGCCCTTAGATTATATACATTATATATACGAAATTAACCTACATCTGTCAAAGCATTGGGGTCAGGGCAGTAAACTCTTTTTATGTCTGCGCCGATGCCTTTGAATTTTTCAACAACCTCTTCATATCCTCTGTCGATATGATAGATGTCCTCGATTTCGGTTGTGCCGTTTGCGGCAGCACCTGCGATAAGCATTGCCGCACCTGCGCGAAGGTCGTCTGCTTTAACGGGAGCACCCTTGAGATTTTCAACTCCCTGAACAACTGCGAGCTGACCGTCGGCCTTGATGTTTGCACCCATGCGGTTGAGCTGCTCCGTGTATTTAAAGCGGTTTGACCACACACTTTCGGAAATTATGCTTGTTCCGTCAGCGAGAGCAAGGAGAACTGCAAACTGGGGCTGCATATCAGTCGGGAAACCGGGATGCGGCATGGTTTTGATGTTGCATTTTTCGGGACGCTGTGAAAGAGAAACTCTGACCGCATCGTCAAATTCTTCAACTTCAGCGCCGCATTCGATAAGCTTCTTTGAGATTGATTCAAGGTGCTTGGGGATGACATTTTTTATAAGCACATCGCCCTTTGTTGCGGCAGCAGCAACCATAAAAGTTCCTGCTTCAATCTGGTCGGGAATAATCGAATATGTGCAGCCGTGGAGCTGCTCAACACCTCGGATTTTAATAACATCAGTGCCTGCGCCTCTGACATCAGCACCCATTGAGTTAAGGAAGTTTGCGAGGTCAACGATATGAGGCTCTTTTGCAGCGTTTTCAATAACGGTAAGCCCCTTTGCTTTAACAGCGGCAAGGAGAATATTGACCGTTGCGCCGACGGAAACCATATCAAGATAAATCGGGCTTCCGATAAGCTTGTCCGCCTTTGCGTTGACAATAGCGTTATCGTCAACCGAAACCGTTGCGCCGAGAAGTTCAAAGCCCTTGATATGCTGGTCAATGGGTCTCGGACCGAGGTAGCAGCCGCCGGGCATTGAAACCATTGCTCTCGAAAATCTTCCGAGAAGAGCGCCGATAAAATAATATGACGCACGCAGATGTTTTGTCATGTCGTGGGAAATAACATAGGAATTGACATGGCGCGAATCTATTTCGATAGTGTTCTTATTTATAACCTTGAGCTGTGCACCGATTTGCTTTAAAATCTTCATCATGTAGACGATGTCGCTGATAGAGCAGGGAAGATTTTCAATTACGCACACATCCTGCGAAAGAATCGCTGCGGGAATAATTGCAAGAGCGGCATTTTTGGCTCCGCTGATTTCAACCTCGCCGTGCAGGGGAGTGCCGCCGTTGATAATTATTTTTTCCAAAGGTTCTCCCTCTTTCATGTTGTATATTGTAACTATATATAGTGATTATCAAATTCACAGATACAAGAATTATATCACCTTTTTTTTGTTTTGAAAAGACTTTTATTAAAAAAATATGTCATAATTTTGTTGATTTTTCGTAATATTTTTGAAATTTTTTAATTTATTTGCCAAAAGATTTAAATACGAAGCTTCTCACAAATGTAGTATGCCGTTTTTTCAGCCGTATATATACAGTAAAAATCTGAACTTTTACTGTAAAAATGCACAAAAACAACAGCTCTGATTTATGCGAAAAGAACAGAGTGTTTTTGACCAAGTTTTCTGCCTGATTTGATTGCTGATTTAAAATATTCTGCCTTGTTTTGGGAATTATTAACAAATAAAGTAATTGTTAAATGTGCTATTGTAACAAAAGCCTGCTTTAAGGCTGAAAAAGTTTCACAAACGGTTTTTGCTGACTGAAAAAAGAAAAAATTTGTTTAAAAAGCATAAAAACAGAGCAAAATTCACAATAAATTCAAAAAAATATTGAAAAAAACCGAATATTTCTATTGCAAAAAAACTCTTTATTGTGTAAAATGTAGATGTCCCAATGGTCATTTTGTATAAATTCATTAAGATGTTAAAACAAATCAGATGAGGGGTAATAATTATGTCAAACAGAATTTTTCAGGGTTTAGTCCATCAGATGAGAGATGCTGTCGGCAGAACTCTGGGTGTCATTGACGAAACAGGAACGATTATCGCATGCAGTGAGCTTAGCAAAATCGGCGAGGTTATTTCAACTGCAGGCGATGTTTTTGCGGATAACGAGCTCCATTATATCAACGGAAATACTTTCTGCAATTTTGGTTCACATATTCAGACCGAATATGCGGTTTTTGTTGAAGGTACGGACGAACTTGCAGGCAGATTTGCGGCTGTTTGCTGTGTTTCTCTTGAAAATCTTAAACAGTATTATGAAGAGAAGTTTGACAGGGGCAATTTCATTAAAAACGTAATTCTTGATAACATACTCCCCGGCGATATCTATCTTAAATCAAGAGAGCTCCGCTTTAACTCGGAGGCAACAAGAGTTGTTCTTCTTATAAGAATAACCGACCATAACGATGCTGCAGTTTTTGATACGGTTCAGAATCTTTTCCCTGACAAGAGTAAGGATTTTGTTATCAATATCAACGAGAATGATATTGCCATTGTTAAAGAAGTCAAGAGCAATATTGAAACCAAAGACCTTGAAAAGCTTGCACGCTCAATTTCCGATTCATTGAGCACCGAGCTTTATACCCATGTCCTTGTCGGCATTGGTACAACAATCGAGGGTATAAAGGACCTTGCACGTTCATTCAAGGAGGCACAGATTGCTCTTGAAGTCGGCAAGGTGTTTGATACTGAAAAAACAATCGTCAGCTATGATAATCTCGGTATTGCCCGACTTATTTATCAGCTGCCCACAACTCTTTGCGATATGTTTCTTCGCGAAGTATTCAAAAGAGGCTCAATCGACAGCCTTGACCACGAAACATTATTTACAATCCAGCGTTTCTTTGAAAATAACCTCAACGTTTCGGAAACCTCAAGAAAGCTTTTTGTTCACAGAAATACTCTTGTTTACAGACTTGAGAAAATCAAGAAGCTCACAGGTCTTGACTTGAGAGAGTTTGACGATGCAATTGTATTCAAAGTAGCACTTATGGTCAAGAAGTATCTTGATGCAAAGCCGGTCAAGTATTAATATCAGAACCGCTGTTACAAATCATGTTTCGATATCTAATGAAAAATATTAAGGATATGATACTGTGATTCAATTTACCAATGTATCTAAAAAGTATGATAACGGTACTCATGCTTTAAAAGATATAAATCTCACCATCGACAAAGGCGAGTTTGTTTTTGTTGTCGGTTCGTCGGGCGCAGGTAAGAGCACCTTCCTCAAGCTTATGATGAGAGAAGAAGTACCTTCGTCGGGCAGCATAACCGTTGATGATATAGATTTAACAAAGATAAAGAAGAGAGATATCCCGAAATTCCGCCGCAGACTCGGCATCGTTTTTCAGGATTTCAGACTCATTCCCAATATGACCGTTTTTGATAATGTTGCATTCGCAATGCGTGTTATCGGAACAAAAGAAAAGAAAATCCGCAGAAGAGTTCCCTATGTTCTGAGTCTTATGGGTCTTAACGAAAAGGCAAGGAACTATCCGCAGGAGCTTTCGGGCGGCGAGCAGCAGAGAGTTGCTCTCGCAAGAGCACTTGCCAACAATGCGGAAATCATTATTGCTGACGAGCCCACGGGTAACGTTGACCCGCAGATGAGCTATGAAATTGTTGATTTGCTTATGCGTCTTAACGAAGCGGGAACAACAGTTATCATGGTTACCCATGAGCACAGCCTTGTCCGCTGTTTTGATAAGCGTGTCATTATTCTTGACAAGGGTACTGTTGTTTCAGACGGCGGAGCACTTATAAGAGAAGCGGCAACCTCACATATCAATGCTGTCAGCGAAATTTCAAATGAATATGTTGTTCCTCCCGAGGAGGATTATTCGGCATATGCACAGGACAGGCAGTCTCCCGATTATCAGGGCGATTCCGAACCCGTTGAGGTTCAGGAGGATTTCAATGTGACGGGAGGCGAGGATTGATGGGTAATTTAGGATATCTGACCAAAGAGGGCTTCCGCAATCTTAAGGTCAACAAGCTTATGTCGGTTGCATCAATAACGGTGCTTTTCAGTTGCCTTATGCTCATCGGTATTGCATTTATGCTTCTTGTGAATATTGAGGCTTTCATTTCGGGCATCGAATCCGAAAATGTCATCATGGTTTATGTTGACATGGAAGCTTCCGATTATGAGCATATAAAGCTCGGCAATGACCTTCGTTCACTTGAGAATGTTGCATTTGTTGAAGAAATCGACAAGGAAACAGCTTATCAGGAAATCCTTTCGGACCTTGATGAGGGGCTTAAGGAATATTTAAGCGGACTTAACGAAAACCCGCTCCCCGATGCGTACAGAGTAACAATAAGTAACATGGAGGGCTTTGAAGAGGTTGTTAATCAAATCAAGCAGTTAAGCGGAATAGAGCGCGTTTATGAAAACAGTACTCTTGCACGGCAGCTTGAGGGAATAAGAAACTCCGTAACATATATCAGCCTTGGTATGATAGCTTTGCTCCTTGTCGTTTCATTATTCATTATTTCCAATACAATTAAAGTAACCATGTTCAGCCGCCGCCTAGAAATAAGTATTATGAAGAGTGTCGGCGCAACAAATTCGTTTATCCGCTGGCCGTTTATGATTGAAGGCATCATCATCGGTCTTATTGCAGGCTTGCTTGCATTTGCGGCGGTTTGGGGTATTTATGAGTTTGGCTTAAGCTCATTTACCGCTGTACTCTCGAGTTTCGGCACGGGAGAAAAACAAATCAATTTCCTTGACTATGCACCTTATCTTGTTGCGGCTTTTGTAGGTATCGGCATATTTACGGCTGTTTTCGGCAGCGCAACATCAATAAGAAAATACCTTAAGGAAAGGAAGTTTGTGGAGCTTGAAGATTAAGAGATTCAGCGCTAAAAAAAGAATATTCTGTTTTCTGATGGCTCTTATATGCGTTGCTTCCGCATCAATTCCTTATTCCATTTCTGCATTTGCGCAGGATAAATCTCTTGAAGAGCTTAACAACAGATATGAAGAGATTGAAAAGGAAATTCAGGAAAATCAGGAAAAGCTTGATGAAGTTGAGCAGGATATAAAAACCAACGAACAGAAGCTCAATCAGTTAAATAAGCAGATTGACAGTATCGAAGAGCAGATTGACCTGCTTGATAAAAGCATCGGCATTCTCAACGGAGATATTGATGATTTGCAGTATGATATTGACTTAACAACAAAAGATATCAACAAAATCAACGCACAGATTGCAGAGATAGAAGCCCAGATGGTTTCGACCGAAAATCTTATGGTTGAAACAAAAGAGCTTCTTCTCGCAAGAATCCGTGAGAATTATATGTCGGGCGGCAGCGGCTCAACCCTTGAATTGCTTCTGACAAGCGGCGATATCTCATCTTTCTTTGCCAGAAAAGAGCTTGTGACCCGTGTTTCGGAAAACGATAATGAGCTTATCGCGGAGCTTTCCGAAAAGCTTGTTCAGCTCAATGAGCTTCAGAAGGAAAGCGAAGCGCAGAAGGCAGCGCTTGAAGGCAAAAGAACAGAGCTTGATACCCAGATGGTATCTCTGACAGATAAGCAGGATGACCTTGAAAGCAACATGAGCGCGCAGCAGAAAAAGAAGAATAACGTTACCGATAAAAAGGATGAGGTTAAGTATCTTCTTGATGACCTCGATAAAGACAGCGATGCTTATAAGGCCGCCATCAAGCGTCAGGAGGCAGAGCGTGCGGCTCTTGAAGCTGAAATTGAAGCAGTTATCAAGAGTCAGGGTTCAACAGAAAATGATGTTCCCGACGAGGAGTATAATAATGACGGCGAGATGATGTGGCCCGTTAAGGGCAAGACAACCGTAACTGCGGGTTATCCTTCATATCCCAACGGCGGCGCTCACTGGGGAATTGATATCTGTGTTGTCGGCGCAAGCGGCGGCACAAGAGACTCAAACGGTAAGAGTTATTCTTACGGCGAGCCTTTCTATGCGGCGCAGGGCGGAGAAGTTATTCTCGCTTATAATGACGGCAACTGGAATTCCGGTTTCGGCAATTATTGTATCATTGACCATGGCGACGGTAAACATACCCTTTATGCTCATGCAAAGCGACTTTTTGTCAGCAAGGGCGATATAGTTCAGAAGGGCGAAAAAATCGGCGAAATCGGCGATACCGGTAATACAACCGGACCTCACCTTCATTTTGAGGTAAGAATCAAAAAGTCAGACGGTTCGGTCAGCAGAGTTAATCCGCTGAATTACGTTTCAAAGCCGTAAAAAAAGAATAAAAGGGCGGCGGAATGCCGCCTTTTTTCAAAAGAAAGGACGGACGGATATGAATAAAAAGATTTCACTCGGTCTGTGTATTTCATTAATAATTATTTCAATAACTGCAACCTTTGCGGTAACAATGGTTGTTTCAAAGCAGATTTATAACGGAATAATCGGCAATATTTCCCAGCGCTCGCAGACCTATGAATCGCTTGAAGAAATCAGCGGAATAGTAAACAACTATTTCTACGGCACCGATGTTGAGCAGAGCAGGCTGAATGCCGCTCTTGTCAACGGTTATGTTGAGGGCCTCGGCGATTATAACAGCGCTTATCTCAATGCCTCGGATTATGCCGAGTATACCGCTGTTATGGAAGGCGGTCTTACGGGTATCGGCGTTGAAACGGCATACGATTATCAGAAAGGCAGCTTTGTTATAACCCATGTATATGAGGGCTCGCCTGCAGAAAAGGCAGGGCTTAAGGCGCTTGATGTTATAACAGCGGTTGATAATACAGCCGTTACAATGGCAAACTATTCGCAGATGAACGCAAAGCTTTACGGTTCGATGCTTTCGGCTGTTCAGGTTGAATATGAGCGTGACGGTGAAACAAAGACGGTTGAGCCTATGACCGGATTTTCCATTCCGAGTGTCAGCGGCAGACTTGAAAGCAACGTCGGTTACATCAAAATTAACGGATTTTATAAAAATACCGCCTCCGAATTTAAGGAGACGGCAGAAAAGCTGATTGAGCAGGGCGCAGAAAGCATGATTTTTGATGTCCGCAACACTTACAGCGGAACGATTGATTTTGCTGCGCAGGTAATTGATGTTATCGTCCCTGCAATTTCGGATAATATCGCCGTTGCCAAGGGCAAGGACGGAAACGTTTATAAAAATAAGGTTTATACCGCGGAGAATTACAGCATCACAATGCCGTTTGTAGTTCTCGTTAACAGCACAACAAGCGGACCTGCAGAGCTTTTTGCGTGTGACCTTCGTGATATCAGTCAGGCACAGATTGTCGGAACAAAAACGGCAGGTATCGGAACAATGCAGGAACTTTTCACACTTGAAGACGGCGGTGCGGTTCTGTTGACGGTTGCGCTTGTCGAACCCAAGGGCGGTGCGGCGGCTGTTTATAACGGAACGGGAATAATGCCTACCGTTGAGGTAACTCTTAATGCAGGTTATACCGCAAACCTCGGGTTGCTTACCGCTGAAGAGGATAATCAGCTCTCAACTGCATTGAATATGCTGGCATCTTAAAACTTTCTTCTTAATTCAATAATTCTTCCGAGAATGGTGACCGGCAGCGTTGCGATTTCGCTGTAAGTAAAGACTGACGGTTCATATGCCGGATTTTCAGGCACAAGCATCATGCTTGTGTCTTTTTTTATTATTCTTTTCATTGTAACATCGCTGTCACCGATTGCAACGGCAGCAATATCGCCGTTTATGATTTCCTTGCTTCGACTGATTATAACGGTGTCGCCGATTTGCATTGTGGGTGACATGCTGTCATCTGTAACGATAAGGGCGAAATATTCGCTTCTGCCAAGCTTTTGCGAAGCATCCTCGGCATTGATGCGGTCGAAGCCTTGAATTTTGTTTTCGTCCTTCGGCTTTTCGCAACCTATGAGTGTTTCAACTGATACTCCGAGAATGGCAGAAAGCATTTTCAGACTGTTTATATCGGGTGCGGTCCGTCCTTTTTCCCATTGGCTGACCGCTGTCTGATGAACGCAGCATGCGTCTGCAAGCTCTTTTTGAGACAATCCTTTTTGCTTTCTCAACTCTCTTATGATGTTCATTTTATCAACTCCGATTAATATTCTCGATACAAGTCTAATATTAGCATAACTATTATAAATGTCAAGCAAATTTCAAAAAATTTAAATTTATCCCTTGACAAACGAACGTACGTTCGCTACAATTAATAGCAACACTATTAATTGGGAGGTGCTCAATGAAAAAAGAAAAAGAGAAGGAAGGCTTCTTATATCCGAGCAGAGAGGAGATGAAAGCGGCGCAGCTGGTGTGCTGCGGAAGGGTTTGCACCGAATGTGAAACACCGGCAGAGTATGCGTGGAGGAAGCGTGAGGTTGATTTGGCTGTTCTTCTTGAAAGAGCGATCCGTCAGGAATTGACGGAAACCGAAAGAGAGGCAGTAACTGCTCATTGGTATGACGGTGAAACGCAGGCAGAGATTGCCAAAAAGAAAGGAGTTACGCCTGAAGCAGTAAAAGGTACTCTTAACAGAGCACAAAAAAAGCTTGAACGTGTTTTAAGTTATGTTGTTTATTATCAAAGCAATGTTATTTCAGAAAGCATCATTCCGCTTGCACTCGGAAGAGCAAGGGTTATTGCGGCTGCAAGAAACGCTAAAGGCGGAAATGCGGGCGACAGAATATTGCGTCTGCGGCAGAGTCAATGTTTTTCTGTTGATGCGTTGAGCATTGCAACGGGAATTGCACCGTCAAGGCTCAGGAAAATTGAAAACGGCGCATCGCCCGTCTGTGATGAGGTCGTCGCATTCAGCGAATTTTTTGAAATTACTACGGATTATATATTGAAAGGAGAAACGGATGGCAGAAACTAAAACGCTGTATGAGCTTGGCGAGGAGTATGAGAGGGAGGTTCAGCAGTTAAAGAGGAGAATCGCAGAAAAAAGATGCGCGTTAAGAGGAATAGCCAGCGTATGCTCAAACGAAGCTTATGAGCTTAAAAGAGAGCTGAAAGTGCTTTATTCCGAATGCCGTGAGGCTGCAGAGATTGCAGAATATCTGAAAAATTATTATCAGCCTCATAAAGGGCGCAGAGAGATTTTCAGATATAAATAATTATGTTGACAATAACAAATTAATATGATAATTTTTTTACATAAGATTATTTAGGAGGGAAAAGAATGAAAAGCATTTCGAAAAAAATCATAAGTCTCATAATTTGCGCAGGTATGCTTATATCAGCTTGTATGCCTGCTTTTGCAACCGAAAAAAATATTGATGCCGTAACCGTATCATGTGAGGATGAACTCAAGAATCTTGAGTTTGATGTTCCCGTTGTATATATTATCGGACTTGAGGGCGAATATTATAAAGGTCTTTCTACCGAAACAGAGGAAGATGATGTCCGCATCTGGGGACCGCAGGCAGGACCGATTGTTGAGTTCGTTTTCAAAAATCTCGGTAAAATCATTAAGTATCTCATTTTAAATGATTACGATTCTCTTGCGGCTGTTTTGGGTGAACTGACTGTTCCCCTGTTTGGCGATTTTGCGTGCGATGAAAACGGAATCCCCAACCCCGATACAGGTAAAAAGGATATAAGCGACTATGAGCTCAAAGAGTCGAACAGCTATGAAAACGGTTATAAGTTTGTTTATGACTGGCGATATGATATGGTGACAATTGCTGGTCAGCTTGATGAATACATAAATGATGTTATGGAGCTTACAGGTTCCGATAAGGTTGCTCTTGTTGCAATGAGCATGGGTAATGCCGTTCTTATGACATATCTTCACGAGTATTATTATATCGCAGAGGATTATGAGCAGAGAAATCATATTGATTCTGTAATTTTTGTCGCAGGCGCAATGAACGGTGTCGGTTGCTGTGAGGATCCGTTTTCCGGCAATATCAATATTGACAGCGTTTCTCTTATGAGATTTCTTGCTGAAGTTATGAAGGGCAATTCGGGCACGGAAGCAATTTATTATATGCTTGAGTTCCTTTATGAAGTCGGTGCGGTTGACTGCCTTGTAAATTATGCCGACAATCTCACAAAAGAGCTTTTTGCTCACGGATTTAATGATTATGTTACCGACACAATGGCATCAATTCCGGGATTTTATGCACTTATGTCCCCCGAACGATATGAAGAAACAGTTGAATTTCTTTTCAATACACCCGAAAAGCAGGCAAAGTATTCCGAAATAATCAGAAAGAGCAATTATTATCACGACAATGTTCAGGTGAACGGTGTCAATATAATCCAGTCGCTTCTTGATGACGGAATAAAAACGGCGATTATTGCTGAATACGGCTATTCATTTATGCCGCTCACATCAGATAATGACAGAATGACCGACGGAACGATTGCAACGGACCGCGAAAGCTTCGGCGCAACCTGCGCAGACGTTGACGGCACTCTCGGTGAGGGTTATAAGCAGGCAAAGGAATGTGCCTGCGGAAAAAATCACGTTTCAGCCGATAATCAGATTGATGCTTCAACCTGTGCTTTCCCCGACATAACATGGTTTGGGAAGTATCTCCGCCATACGTGCGCTGATGAATATATTGCAGAGCTTGCAAATCTGATTATTTACAGCGATGAGCAGGTAACGGTATGGACTTATGAAGAATATCCGCAGTTCTTGATTAATCTTGACGGCGAATCCGTTGTTCCTCTTACTGCCGAAAATGCAGGCGAGATTATTCCTTATGAAGAAACAACGCTAATGGGAAAATTCAAAGGAATGTTTAAATAACAAGCAGGGCAGGAGTCAAATCCTGCCCTTAATTTTTATCGGTTTAAAAGATAAATTGAAAGATTAAGATATCCTGCAAATGTTACCCACAGAAGATACGGAATCTGAAGAATGCCAGCAAGAGGCTTGATGCGATAGAATTTGATGATCATAATCAGAATTACAACCCAAAGAGCAATGAGCCAAATAAAAGCAAGCAGAAAAGCACGCATATTGAAGAAAATTATGCTCCAGAAAAAGTTGAGAAAAAGATTGAATGCATACACAATCAGCGCTCTGTTGGTTTCTGCCGTTTTCAGTTCGCGTTCTTTATAAACCATTGCCGAGCTTATTCCCATAAGTGTGTAAAGGATAGTCCATACAATCGGGAAAAGAATTGAAGGCGGAGCTAACGCAGGTTTGACGATTTCGGAGTATAAATCCATGTTTCCCATGGTCAGCAGAGCGGAAAGTCCGCCGACTCCGAGTGCAATTGCGATTGAAATAATGTGGTTTTTAATTTTTTTGTTCACCTATATCACCTCAAGAAAAACTTATTCATATAAATTGTCCAAATATGCTTTACATTTTGGAAAACTTTTGTTATAATACAATACTATATAATTCATACAAACGGAAAGCCTGCATCGGTTTCCGTTTGATTTTTTTGGAGGAAGCCATGAAAAAATTTCTTGCAGCAATCTTAAGTATCGTAATGATTATGAGTGTAGGGGTTGTTTCTTTTGCAAATTACAATGCACCGAGACTTTCAGAAGAAGAATGGGAGGAATATTATATGTCTTTAATTAGCGAAAACACCCTTCCGACTCTTAATGTCGGTGCAGACGAAACGCAGGTCAGCCTTTGCTGGCATGCTGAAAAAGAGACTGCAAAACCGCAGGTGAGAATTTCAAAGAATCCGGATATGAGCGGCGCAAAAGTGTTTAACGGAGAAAAGACTCCTGCCGAAAATGATGAACAGCTTGTTTGCCGCGTTACGGTAAAGAATCTTGAAGAGAACACTTCATATTATTATCAATGGAATACAGGCGACGCGTGGAGCGAGGTCTGCAGTTATGAAACAAAGTCATTCGGTAATCACAAGGCTCTTGTCGCAGGTGATATTCAGATTACGGAAATCTATGACGGCGGCGATGACAGAGTTCAGATAAAAGACGGTCTTACGTGGAATAATCTTCTTTCGGAAGCGCTTGAAAAAAATCCTGATATCAGCTATTTTGTGACTCCGGGCGATAACACCTCATCGGGTTGCACCGCTGCTGAATGGCAGACGCTCCTCATGCCAAAGGCTCTCCGCAGCCTTCCTATGGCAATGGCAATCGGAAATCACGATAAAAAGGGCATGATGTATAATTATTACACCAATATGCCCAACGAATATTACGGCAAGCATTTCAGAGGGCTTGACAGAGATTTCTGGTTCCGTTACGGCGATGTTCTTTATCTTTTCTTTGACTCAACCTCGGGCGATGCACCCGACCATATAGCGATGGCAAAAGAAGCTGTTAAACTTAATCCTGATGCGAAATGGAGAATCGGCGTTGTTCATCACGGCATTTACGGTGCGGGCGATGCAATAGGCGATCTTGAAACCGAGCTTCTGCTGACAACAATTTTCGCTCCTATTTTTGAAACCTATGACCTTGACCTTGTTATAACGGGTCATACCCATTCTCAAGGACGTTCTCATTTCATGGAAAACGGCAAGGTTGTTGCAAACGCAGAAGGCGGAAAGACATATACCGACCCCGAGGGCGTGGTTTATCTCAATTCAAACAGTGTTACAGGCACCCCTGTTTTTGATTATGAAGCGGAACATCTTGCGTATGCTTATGTTGAAAATGAGGTTCCGACTTATTCAACCCTTGAGTTTGAGGGCAACACAATGAAGCTTGAAACAAGAAGGGGAGATAACAGCGAGCTGCTTGACAGCATTACGATTGAAAGAACTACAGATGAACGCAATGAAAATTCGCTTGCAAACAGTCTGAAAAGACTCCTTTATAAGGTTGTTGAATTTGTAGGCTTTGTTTACACAAAAATTGACACACTTATAAGAATGTTCGGATAAAATTAACGGCTGTTACCGATTGGTAACAGCCGTTAATTTTTATGTTTTTCAAACAAAGCTTCAATGATTTTCAATCTGCCGATTTGTTTAACAGTATAAAGAAAAAACCGCTCCCTGCGATTGGGGGCGGTTTAAGTAAAGCCACGTTAATTATTCAGCCTTGGGAGCTTCAACGGGGCAAGCGTCAGCGCAAGCGCCGCACTCGATGCAAGCATCAGCATCGATAACATACTTGCCGTCGCCTTCGGAGATAGCCTCAACGGGGCATTCTGCTGCGCAAGCGCCGCAGGAGATGCAATCGTCATTGATAATGTATGCCATTGTGTTCGTCCTCCTTATCATTTTTTCAACACCATTGTATCATATTATTTGAAAAATGCAAGAGGTTTTTGCTGTAAATTATCCTTCAATATCCTTCAAAGCTTCAATTTCTTCTTTTGCAACCCTGATTTTGGCATCTCTGACGAGTTTTACTTCTTTTCTGCTGAAGGTTTTGGGCGGTGCATCGGGATTGTTGTGAAGCTGAACCTTGAGCATACCTGTCAGCAGGCTGAAATCCGTAACCGTGCCTGCGCCCTCTTTGGTTTCGACAATTGCGCCGGGTTTGGGTGTGATTTTAAGAAGATGCTCATAGGCATTCTGCTCATATTTAAGGCAACACATAAGTCTGCCGCAGGCGCCGCTGATTTTTGTCGGGTTAAGTGAAAGACCCTGTTCCTTTGCCATTTTGATTGAAACGGGTTGAAATTCACCGAGGAAGCTGCTGCAGCAGAAGGGCCTGCCGCACATGCCGAGACCGCCGAGCATCTTTGATTCATCTCGCACGCCTATCTGGCGAAGTTCGATTCGGGTTTTGAATACACTTGCCAGATCCTTTACGAGATCTCTGAAATCAACTCTGCCGTCAGCTGTGAAATAGAACAGCACCTTGCCGCCGTCAAAGGTATATTCAACGTCAACAAGCTTCATTTCAAGCCCGTGATTTGCAATTTTCTTCTGGCAAATCTCAAAAGCCTCTTTTTCCTTTGCTTTATTAGCGTGGAACTGCTCAATATCCTTTTCGTTTGCGATTCTGATAAGCTTTTTGAGGGGCTTTACGATTTCTTCGTCATTTATTTCTCTGTTATCCATCGCAACCTCGCCGCATTCAATGCCGCGCACGGTTTCAACGATAACTCTGTCACCTTTTTTTAATGTTTGTCCGTCAGGGTCAAAGTAATAAACCTTGCCGACTTCCTTGAAACGGACGCCTATAACTTCTGCCATATTTACCTCCATGGGGTGGATTAATTATCGGATAACCGCCTTGCGCAGCTTTGTGCAAAGAGCGGTGACCATGAGATTGTGGTTTGCGTTAAGTTTTACGGAATTAATGAGAAGATCCGTTGCCTCTATAAGTTCAAGCAACGAACGTCTGCTTAATTTAGGAGCAATATCCGCAGGAATGCTGCCGTATTCGCTTTCTTTCTCTTCAGCGGAATATTTTATTCTTAAAGCTTGCGCAAATATTTCCTGAATAACAGGAAGAGATTCACGCAGAAGCTTTGAATCCTTCTCGAAAACAGCGGCCGCTTTTACGATTTCAAAATCGTCGAGTGCGGTAACGGCAACGGTAATATCTTTTGCCGCACCAATTATCTTTTCTCTCGGAAGAGTTTCGTTTTCAGCTGCAGATGCCTGACCGAGATTATAAACCGTCGAGCGCGAAAGCACGGTCGGCAAAAATCCTGATTTTGATGAGCAGAGCAGAATGAAGTTAACATATGAGGGAGGCTCTTCAAGAATTTTCAGAATTGCATTCTGACCCTCAACACCCATAGTGTGGGAATTTTCAAGAATGAAAACCTTTCTGTCTGCTTCGTTCGGAACAATATAGGCCTTGCTTCGGATTTCTCTGACTGTATCAACTTTAAAAGCCTTGGGCTTATCCTCAACGGAATAGATAAGGATATCCGCATGGGAATCCACTGAAGCTTTTCTGCAATCGGGGCATGCACCGCACGGCGCTTCTGCGCCTGAACAGACAAGAGCCGCAGCAATTTTTTTTGCGAGCTTCATTCTTTCCTCGGGCGATGAGCCTTCAAGAATCGCAGCATGGGGAAATCTGCGTGAATAAAGCGCGCCTGCGATTGATTTTTCAATCGGGTTATCAAAATTAAAGGATTCGGTTTTCATTTCATTTACCTTAAAGCTTTATAAATTTATCAACGTCGAGAACAAAAACGGTTGCGCCTCCGACGGTTACTTCAACAGCTCTTGAAATGAAGCCTTCCGCCATGAAAGATGGTGAGGGCGAAACCATTTGTGTGCGCTTACGTGAAAACTCGCTGATGACCTCGATAACCTCGTCAACCTTTTCATCCTCGGTGCCTATAAGCAAAGTGGAGTTGCCTGCCTTAAGGAATCCGCCGGAGGTTGAAAGTCTTGTTGCGCCAAAGCCTTTGTGAGTCAGCTCGCTCAATACGCTCGGGCAGTCGTCATTGTTGATGATGGCAACGATAAGTTTCATAAAACAAAACTCCTTTCGCTTCATTTCTGCTGAATTTTGATGTTTCTTTCAATGACATTTCTTCCGCGCCATTCATATGCACGTCCGTCAAGCTCGCAACCTTTGGAAATGCATGAAACGGGCGAAGAAAGAAATTCTTCAATTTCAGTTTTTGCGGCATCGGCATTCATCGGGCAGACATCTTGGCAGATATCGCAGCCCCAGACACAGCCGCATTTCTTCATCAGATCTTCTTCCTCTGCCGTCAGCTCGCCTTTTTTTTGAGTGACAGCAGAAAGACAGCCTTTTTCGTCAAAGTCTGTTTCTGATACAGCCCTTGCGGGGCAGGCATCAATGCATTTTTTGCAGCCGATGCAGGCATTGGTTTTATTGTCTGTTGATTTTATTTCAAGGTCAGTAACAATTTCGCCGATAAAAACATATGAGCCGTATTTTTTAGTTATAAGAAGAGTGTTGATTCCTCTGACACCGAGACCTGCAGCACATGCTGCCCTGACCTCGGGAATCGGAGAATTATCGGCAAAAGCTGAAAATTTGTTTTCAGGATAGAGGGTGCGGAGCTTATCTGCCGCTTTTTCGAGTCTTGCGAGCGCAACATTGTGATAGTCCGTCACAACGGCATATTTTGAAATGTTTCGGTTTTTATATTGCGAATCCTCAAGCAAATACGGGAAGCAGGCAACTATAACTGTTTTTGCGTTTTCGGGAAGTCTGCTTTTTGCTCTGCATGCAATGAGATTGTCTTTTATTTTGTTGAACGGACATATTCCCCAAAGTGGAGAGATACCGTTCATTATTTCGTTAAGTGACAAGGAATATCACCCCACAGCCTGCGCGAGAGCAATCATGACAGGCAAGGTAATTATTGAAATGAAGCTGACAACTGCAACGGTCTGCGAGGCAAGGCCCGTGTTTCGGTCATACTTTGCAGAAAACATGACGGTGTTGTTGGCTGTCGGTGCGCCTGCCGAAATGGAAAGGGCAACGAGTAATGAGCCTGTTATACCGACAAGCCTGAATGCCGAAAGCAGAATAAGAGGCAGTATTATCAGTTTGACAAGAGCAACGGCGAAGATACGCCAATTCTTGAAAATACTCTTGAAATTTGTGTTTGCGATGTATGTGCCGAAAATCAGCATTGCAACGGGAGTGTTGAGGCTTGCAATATAATTAATAGGCGAAGAAATAATTTCGGGAAGCTTTACCGACAGAAGAAAAATCGGCAGACCGATTATAACGGATATAACGCCGGGGTTAAGAATGAGCTTTTTTACGTCAAACTTAACCTTTTCGCCCTGCTTGCCCTTGGTGATTGTGTGTATGCCGTGGGTAAAGCTGAATATCTGAAAAGAGATTATAACCGCAGAGCAGTAGAATACGCCCTCATCGCCGAGAACGGCATTTGCAAGGGGCAGAGCCATATATCCGCAGTTGCCGTATGCGCATGAATATTTATATATGCATCCTTGGTCGATATCACACTTGTTGAAAACAAGCGACGAGATGCACGCCGAGACAATGTGAAGCACAAAGCCGCAGCCGATTGCAATAAAAAGACTTTTTGCTGTTTCGGGGTTATATTCAAGGCTGTAAAAGCTTTCGATTATAACCGCGGGTGTGATGATATAAAACAGCAGATCCGTGCAGCTTTTTGCGACCTTTTCGGTATAGATTCCTATTTTATCGGCAATTGCGCCGACTGCAACAAGAACATAAAGAATTGCAACCTGTTCGGCGGCGATCATAACATTTTGAAAAAACATGAATTTTTATTCCTCTGAAGTGTTTTCGTCGGGCAATTTATCGGTGATTCTTGTGAGAACGGTTGCAATTATGAAGAGAGCAATGCCAAAATCGCAGAATTCAAGCCCGGATTCCGAGTAAAAAAGATGGGAGTTGCCGCTTATCATAACGACAAGTCTGGGGATAAAGCAAATAAGAGCAGTCAGCGCTGCAGGCAGACCGTAGGCTGCAATTTTCCATTCGTTGCCCTTGCCGTTGATACCGCAGTTAACCTGTGCGAATATCATAAAGAAAAGAATCATGAAGGATATCATAATCATTTCGATAAGAAGCTCGGAAACTCTTATATAGCTGATGGTGCGCATGAATCTTACAACGAGTCTGAAAATGCTCCAGAGCACGGGTGTGAGCGAAAGCAGCCAAAAGCCTGAGCCGTTGGAGTTGCCCTTAAGATAGGTTAACCAAAGCATGATGAAATATATCGCGGAGAGAAGCGCAAAAACTCCCTCAAGCATAATTATAAGCTTTGATGAGTCAAGTGAAGAGCCTGATGCGGTAGTTACGGTTTCTTCGGAAATAAATCTGATAAAGCAATTGTAAGCATCAAGCAGTATTCCGCAGGCGGCAATGAGTGAAAGAGAAGAAAGTCCGGGACGTCTTGTGTATTCAAGCGAATAATCGAGCTTTTTTCTTTTTGCAATTCCCAAAGCAAGAATAGCGATAATTGCGGCTGCAAGAACAATGTAGAGCAGGTAAACGCTCCAATCGGTTTCGGTGTAAAATCCCGTACCGCTTTCAATAACCGTGAAAAACTGAAGGATTCTTACGGGCAGTGCAATAACTGCGGCAGCAGCGAAAACGAGGCATCCGATGCCGAAACCGCTTTTAACGGATTTAATGTTCATTTTTCGTTACCTCTTATCTGTTGTTGATGGGGATATAGGGATTTCTTGTTATATTGCTCTTATATGCAGGTCTGATAATCTTTCCGCCTGTAACGATTTCCTCGATTCTGTGCGCAGACCAGCCTGCGATTCTTGCGATAGTGAAAATGGGCGTGAAAAGGTCGGGCGGGATGTCGAGCATCTTATAAACAAGACCCGAATAGAGGTCAACGTTGGCGCACATTGCTTTGTTTATTCCCTTATGGCTGTTGAAAAGCTGCGGAGTGAGCTGTTCAATAAGGCTCAACAGCCTGAACTCATCTTCAAACTCGGTGTTAACCGCAAATTCCTCTGCCTTTTGCTTGAGGATTTTTGCTCTCGGGTCTGAAAGTGTGTAAATAGCATGACCCATGCCGTAAACAAGACCCGAGCCGTCGCCTGCTTCCTTTTTCATTATTTTCTGAAGGAAATCCGCTACCTGACATTCGTTTGTTATATCATTTACACCTTCCTTGATGAAATTAACCATCTCGGAAACCTTGATGTTTGCGCCGCCGTGTTTGGGACCCTTGAGTGAGCCGATGCTTGCCGCCATTGATGCATATGTATCCGTTCCGCTTGATGAGAGGACTCTTGTTGTAAAGGTTGAGTTGTTACCGCCGCCGTGCTCTGCGTGAAGCATAAGGCAAACGTCGAGAAGTTTCGCCTCTTTATCGGTAAAGATTTTATCTGCTCTGATTGAACGGAGAATTGTTTCTGCCGTTCTGTGTTCGGGTTTCATCGGATGGATATACATGCTTTTTTTATAATAGTGTCTGCGTTTTACCTGATAGGCATAAACCATGATTGCGGGAATCTGCGCGATAAGATGGATACACTGACGCAGAACATTCTCAATCGAAGTGTCATCGGGATTGTCGTCATATGAATAAAGAGCGAGAACAGCTCTTGAAAGCTTGTTCATAATGTTGGGTGAAGGAGCCTTCATAATCATATCCTCGATGAAATCATCAGGAAGCTCGCGGCATGCAGAAAGCATTTTGCAGAAATTGTCAAGGCTTTCTTTGGTAGGCAGAGTTCCGAAAAGGAGGAGATAAACAACCTCTTCAAAGCCAAAACGGTCATCTGCTATGCATGCATTAACGATATCCTCCATATTAATGCCTCTGAAATAAAGATGACCTTCTCTGGGGATTTTTTCGCCGTCGTCAATGAAATAACCCTCAACGGTACAAACGCTTGTTATGCCTGCCATAACACCTGTTCCGTCTGAATTACGCAGACCTCTTTTAACATTAAAACGGTCAAAGTCTGCAGGGTCGATATAGTTATATTTGAGAATCTGATTGCATAATTTTTCTATGTCATGCGGATTAACTCTCGATTCAATTGTGGACATATTGCATTTACCTCCTGTCCGAAAGTATAAATTCATCCATTCTATAATTAATTTATTATATAACATAGGCATTATAAAAGTCAAGTAAACATTTAGCATATGAAAGGATGAGAAATTTGCGGATAAATCTTATAATTTGCATCATAATCGCCCTCGCTCTGATACTTTGTCCGATTGCCGCTCTCGGCAGTACTCCCGAGGATGTTTCCGTGACTGAAGAGAAGATAACGCAAATGCCTGCTTTGCAGGAGAATGGGGAATTTATTTCGGTTATGTCATCTTCAACGGGAAGAATTGAAAAAATCGGGATGCGTGAGTATATAATCGGCTGTGTTGCTGCGGAGATGTCTGCGCTCTGTCATACCGAGGCTTTGAAGGCGCAGGCTGCCGCATGCTATACATATGCAAAAAAGACCTGCGAGCAGAACGAAAAGTACAAAGATTCCGAGCTGGGAAATGCCGATATAACCGATAGTCCCGATATTCATCAGGGATATCTCAATGAAAAACGCCGCAGAGAAAAATGGAATGAAAGCTTTGAAAAATATGAAGCCAAAATAGAGACTGCTGTTGATGAGGTTTTCGGCTCATATCTCACTTTTAACGGTGAAACGGCGCTTGCAGTTTATCATGCGATAAGCGCAGGCTCAACTCAAAGTGCAAAAACTCTCTGGAACTCCGAATTTCCTTATCTGACAAGTGTTGAAAGCCCAGGAGATAAGCTTTCTCCCGACTATGTAAGTAAAGCTGTTTTCAGCGAATCCGAATTTAAAAAAGCAGCAAAAAAATGCGGGGTAAAGCTTACGGGAGATGCAGAGGATTGGCTTGGCAAGACCGAAAGGTCAGACAGCAGATATGTAACATCTGTAACTCTTGGCGGTCAGAGCATTGCTGCGGCAAAAATGCGTGAATGCTTTGGCTTGAGAAGCCTTTGCTTTGATGTTGAATACAGCGACGGAGAATTTGTTTTTACCTGCTATGGTTACGGTCACGGAGTTGGCATGAGCCAATACGGCGCAGATTATATGGCAAGGCAGGGAAGCACATGGAGAGAGATTCTGATGCATTATTATCCAGGTACGGAGATAGCGGAAGAATAATACTGTTTTATTGAGAAACAATACAAAAAAACGGAGGAAAAAATTATGAAAAAGGTTGTTATTACAGCGGACAGTGCGGCGGATATTCCGAAAGAAACCGCCGAAAAATATGATATAAAAATTATGCCGATGCATGTTATTTTTGACGGTAGGGAGAGAAATGACGGCGTTGATATAACTGCGCCCGAAATATTTGATTTTGTTGAGAAAACGGGTGAAATTCCGAAAACATCGGCAGTTTCTCCCGGCGAATATCTCGATTTTTTCAGCGCACTTACGGGCAGGGGCATGGCGGTTGTTCATCTTTCTTTTTGCTCGGAGCTTTCTTCTACCTTCAGAAATGCAAGGATAGCATCAGCAAGGCTTCCGGAGGTATATCCGCTTGATACCCGTTCTCTTGCCGGCGGAATTTCATTGCTTGCGCTTAAAGGCTGTGAAATGCGTGATAAAAATATGGATGCAGGTGAAATTTATTCGTATCTTTCATCGCTTATACCGAAAACAAGAGTAAGCTATCTTCTTGACAGCATTGATTTTCTGCGCCGTTCGGGCAGATGTTCGGCAGCGGCGGCATTCGGCGCAAATCTGCTCTCAATAAAGCCCTGTGCGGCAATGGTTGACGGCAAAATAGATGTCATCAAAAAATATCGGGGCAAAGCACAAGCTGTCCGCCTGCAATATGCAGACGAACAGCTTAAATCTCATAAAAATATTGATTTTTCAACCGCTTTTCTTTATCACTCGGGGGTTGATTCGGCAGAGCTTGCAGTTATCGGAGAAATACTTGAAAAAGCAGGCTTTGAGCAGGTCATAACAGCATTTACGGGCTGCATGATAAGCCTGCACAGCGGAAGGAAGGCCTTGGGAATCCATTTTTTGGAGAACTGATTATTTTTCAATGAAAGCCAAGGTTACTTTGCATATCTCCTCTGCTCTGTTTTCGATGCACTGATGTCCGCCGTCCTCAACGAGGTAGGTTTCAGCATCGGGGAATGCGGTCTGCATCTGCTCTTTCATTGTGGAGTTAATGATGATATCCTTGCTTGCCTGAACAAGAAGAACGGGGCATTTGACTTTTGATGCGTTTTCAAGGTCGGTTGCCTTTACGTTGAACATCATTTCACACAGTCCGCCACCGAAGCCGTTATACTGTGTTGCGTCGGTAACACCCGTAACATCATAACTCTTTGCAAAATCCCAATCCATTGTTGCGGCATAGATTATGAGCTTCACAAGCGGCTCAAATCTCGTTCCGTAATCAAAGAAAATGTTCATGACCGATTTCATTATATCGGAGGTCATGATACCCTCCATGGCAGAGGGAAATTCGCTTTGCGGTGCAGGGCAATAAAGAAGAAGGTCTTTGACCGGGTTGTTGATTGCGATGTTTACCGCAACTCCGCCGCCCATTGAATGGCCTGCAATTATCCATTGATTCATGGGCGCTATGCTCTTCATCAGCTCTGTTATGAGAATTTCGCGGTCAACGATTGTCATATCATCGGATTCTCTTGTGCTGAAGCCGAAATTCGGCAGGTCTGCCATAACGCATTCATATCCTGCTTTTGCAAGAATCGGAGCCATGTTGCGCCATGCGTATGTTGAGCAGAGGAAACCGTGAAGCATCAAGATTCTGCCCTTCATTTTGCCTTCGGCAGGAATAATGCGGTAATGAATATCGTAATCACCGTATTCAAAAAACTTGCTGTCCTCATAGGGCATGAAATTTTCATCGCTTGCAAACGAGAAAACGGAAAAAGCGGAGAATGCAATTGCGATAACGCAAAGAATACTTATAATTTTTTTCATAATGACACCTTAAAATATGTTTGTTACATAATCAATAACCATAGCAAAAATTGCTGTCCATGCAATGTTGACCACATAAGTAAAAATCATCAGAGGGAGAGAAAATTTCTTTTTCTTTACCATAAGAATGATTGATGCAACCGTAAAAGCGGCAACGGCAACAATTGCGATAATATAGATTATAACGAATATTGCGGCAAAAACGTCAGCTGAAGCAGAATCAGCAGCAATTCTTGAGATAATAAGCGTTACAGCCCATAATGCAAGAACGGATAAATCGGTTATTGCTAAAATATTTAATACTTTTTTCATGATTTTATACCTTGCCTGTGCTGCCGAATCCGCCTGCGCCTCTTTCTGTTTCATCGAGTTCATCAGTTTCAACGGGTGTTATAAGCGAAACGGGCATAATGACAAGCTGTGCAATTCTTTCGTCGGGATTGATTGTGTATGCCTCTTTGAGCTGATTAATAACTCCTACGCAGATTTCGCCTCTGTAATCGCTGTCAACAACTCCGACGGAGTTGAGCAGACCGATTCCGTGCTTGATTGCAAGACCGCTTCTTGCAAAAACGAATGCGCCGAGCTCTGCAGAAGGGAGTTCAATTGCGATTCCCGTGGGAATAATCGCTTTCTCGCCTCCGCCGAGGATTATCGGTTCGTCAATGCAGGCATAAAGGTCCATTCCTGCGCTTCCGGGAGTGGCTCTGAACGGAATTTTTGCGTTTTCGCGCAGCTTTTTTATCTTGAATGTATCCATTATCTTGTCAGGCTCTCCTTATATCTTTCCTCGGGGGGAATCTTTTTGTGGGGGCAGGGAATGGGTTCAATTACCTTAACGGCAGGTTCTGCCCAGCGGACAGCGTTGATGATAATTTTCTGAACATATTCATTGTGGAAGGTGGGATTGCTCTCATGGCCGGGCTGGAAGTAGAATATTTTTCCGAGACCTCTGGTCCAGCAGCAGCCTGAACGGAAAACTTCACCGCCCGAGAACCAGCCGAGGAAAACGATTTCATCGGGCTTGGGAATATCAAACTGCTCGCCGTACATTTCTTCAACTGCAAGGCTGAAATGGGCAGGAATGCCTTTTGCAATAGGGTGAGTGGGATTGATGTTCCAGATTCTTTCTCTGTCGCCGTCGCGCCAGCGGAGATTGCAGGTTGTGCCCATGAGTGACTTAAAAATCTTTGAGTGGTGGCCCGAATGAAGAACAACAAGCCCCATGCCCGAAAGCACGCGCTTATGTATTTTCTCAACAAGCTTATCGGGAACCTTGTCGTGTGCCATATGACCCCACCAGATAAGAACATCGGTGTTTTCAAGAACTTCGTCTGAAAGGCCGCAACGGCGCTGTGCGAGAGTCGCTGTACGCACTCTGAAATCCTCCTGCGATGAAAGGAAATTCTTTATGCAGCCGTGAATGCCTGCGGGATATACTCCTGCAACTTCGTTGCTTAACTTTTCGTGAACGCCTTCGTTCCATACGGTTACTCTTATCATTTTCTGCTCTCCTTTTATCTTAATTTCTTGATTATTTCCTGCGATGCCGCAACGATTTTTGCTGCGGTTGGCTTGGTTATCAGATCCATTTCGCCCATAAATTCAACATAATCGCCGTCGAATCTGTGCTTGAATCGGTAAAGACCGAAAAGGGGATTGCTTTCGTCGATAACGCCTGCAACACCTCTGAAATCATAGATTCTGCAGCCATTTTCAATTGCCCATTTTATCATTTCCCATTGAAGAAGATGATTCGGCATAACGTTGCGGTTTGAGTTTGAGGATGCGCCGTAGAAATACCATACCTTATCTCCCCAGAGAACGGAAATCGCGCCCGAAATCGGCTTGCCTTCATAATATGCGAGATAGAGCCTTGCCTTATCGCCGAACACATCAAGAATTTTTGCGAAATATGAAGCAGGACGCAGCTCAAAGCCGTCTCTTTCGCAGGTCTCTTTCATCAGCGAATAGAAAACATCTGCCTTTTCGCTGCCGTGAATTTTAATTTCGACGTTATTTTTGATTGCATTTCTGATTTTTCTGCGGTGGTCGGAATGAAATGCTGCAAAAACTTCATCTTCATTTCTGCCGTTAAGATGGATTCTTATAACATATCGACACTGAAAATCCTCAAAATTAATTGTGCGTTCCTTGAATTTAAAACCCTGCGAAAGAGCGATTGCTCTGTATTCTTCGTTATCAACGTTAACGTCTTTATCAATCTTCAGTTCATATGCGTTATATTTTTTGCCTTCCTGTTTCGCTGCTTCAATGAGTGCGGAGAATGTTTCCTTATCATCAAAATCACATACGGGACCTCTCGGCGCATACATCATGTGATACGGAAGCATTGAAATTTTTCGCAGAAGAACGGCAAGAGTTCCTGTTATTTCGCCTCTGCCGTTTCTGCAAATGACGCCGAACCATTTCCAATCATTTTTGACCTTGCCCCAAAGCGAGGTTTGAAGAAAATGACCGTTTTCGTGTGATTCGGTAAACGAATCAAGCTCGGCGGCATTATTTATGTCAACAATCTGTGTTTTCAATTTGTATCCTCTCAATCTATATAGATAACAATTATTATAACCCAAGATTATCCGAATTGCAATAAATGATGAGATTTTTTAACAAAAATAAAAAAACTTTAATTTTAGTCTTGAAATTTTTGCCGATAAAAGCGATAATATATAAAACATATAAACCGAAAGGATGGTATTTTTGGAAGCGATACTTAATTTTGATCTCGCGATTTTTGAGTTTTTTAAAGATTTTGTCAGAATGGATTGGCTCACTCCCATTATGAAAGCAATCACCATGTCAGGCGATGAAGGCATTCTTTTTATTGCTCTCGGCGTAATTATGCTCTTCTTCAAGAAAACAAGAAAAGCAGGTCTTGTCTGCCTCGGTTCTCTTCTTGTTATGACTCTTCTCAATAATGAGCTTATCAAGCCCATCATGGAAAGACCCAGACCGTATAATCTCACCATTCTCCCTGAAGCTGCGCAGAAGGCTTTTGAAGAATACGGCAGAGAATATGATTGGATAGGCCTTTTCGGCAAGATTGACTGGACTATCGATAGATTTCCCGGCTTTGCAGAGAAGTGGAATGCAGGTTATGAGTGGCCGGCAATAGTTGACTATATGTCATCAAAGTCGCTTTCGTTCCCCTCGGGTCATACATCATCGGCATTTACCTTTGCAATGGCACTTGCACTTGCTCTCAAAAATAAAGGCGCATCAATTGCTGCATTTATCTTTGCGTTCCTTATGGGCGTTTCAAGAATCTATGTCGGAGTTCACTATCCTACAGACGTTATCGTCGGCGCATTTGTAGGTATTCTCTATGCGGTTATCGGATATTTTATATTCGTAAAGCTTTATGATGTTGTTTATCCCAAAATCGAAAACGCAATCAAAAACATGAAGGCAAAGAAAGCAAAATAAAAAAATCAAAAAATTTCAATTTAGGTATTGATTTTTTCTTTTCAATGTGATAATATACTTTGGCAGTCGGAACTCAAGCCGATTGCCAAAGTGAATATGCGCTGTTAGCTCAGCTGGATAGAGTGTTTGGCTACGAACCAAAAGGTCAGGGGTTCGAATCCCTTACAGCGCGCCAAGTCTCAAATCGTTATATATCAACGGTTTGGGGCTTTTTCTTTACCCTGCGTTAAGCTCCGAAAACGGGGCAAAAACGGGCATTTGTACACTATTTGTACACCAAGCCCCTGAAAATCGGCATTTTTGAGCAATAAAAAAAGAGCGTTTCACTTTATAGGTGATTCGCTCATTTTCGTTTTATGCGTTCTTTTGTGCCTTCGGTGCAAGAATATCTGCAAGGGCTTCGGCGGCTCTTTCGTCAGCCGTCTTTATTGCGTGGGTGTAAATGTTGCCCGTTGTGGTTACGTCAGCGTGACCGAGCCTTTGCGAAACCGTCTTTATATCAGTACCGTTGTATATCAGAAGCGTTGCGTTTGTGTGTCGCAAGCTGTGAACGTGAACAGTCGGAAGGTTATGCCTTATGACAAATTTGTGAAACCAACCGCTGACGGTGTCGGGGTGTATCGGTTTTCCGTTCCAAGCTGTAAAGACCTTTTTGCTATCGTGCCATTGGTTACCAAGCTTTAAACGTTCTTGTGCCTGATAAGCTCTTAACTCTTTAAGTGAAGCAACGGCAGGGGCAGGAATGCGAATAACTCTGCGTGACGTTGTATTCTTTGTGTCATCGTCATATATGCCCTTTTTCGGCAGATATAAGCTTGATTTATTTATATCTACAATACCGTTTTCAAGGTCAATATCAGACCATTCCAAGCCGCAGGCTTCGCCTCTACGCATACCCGAATAAAGAATAAGGGTGAACAGCGTTTTATATATAAGCGGTTCGTTTTCAAGTGCAAGAAGCATTTCAACAGCTTGTGTTTCGTCAAGATATTCTGCTTCTTTGCGTTCAGCCTTTGGCGGTTTTACTCGTTCACACGGGTTTGTGGCTATCACTTGCCATTGAACGGCGGTACTCATTATTGAAGAAATAAGGCGGTGATAATGCTGTAACGTTTTGCCCGAGAGCGTTTTTTCTTCTTCCGATGCCGTAAACAGTTTGTCAAGCTTAACACCAAGTGCGGAGCTTATAGCCGTTGCTGTTTTCTTCGATACGTTGTTACCCTTTGCAACAGATGTTAAGCTTTACTCCGATATTCCTGCCTTTTCTGCAAGAGCCTTAAATGTGAGCTTATAGCTTTTTACTGTTGCTTTAAAATCACCCGTAAAATGATATTTAGTGTCGAGCCTTATGCCCTTTTCTGAAAGGTTATTGTAGAAGGATAATAAATGATGCGGCTGAATTTCTTCCATTTTCTTGTGACCTATGGCGGCATTTATGCGAGGAATTAAAGCTTCATACTGTGCAACGGTTTTTGACCTTAACTGTTTTCTTGCATATTCTTCAAGCCATTTTTCAACGAATGCGGCGAAGCGGATGCCTTTGCCGATTTGCAAGCCATTTTTAATGTTTTCTTCAAATATAACAGCCTGACGGTGAAGCTCTTTTTCAATCTGTTTTCTTGTCATACCTTCCGAGGGCTTCCAAGTCATTGAACGATATTCTTTTTTACCGTTTATATCATAACCAAGCGAAACCCTGATAAGGTACGAATCGCCCCTTTTAGTTATGCTTGCCATTTATTGCTCATCTTCCTCTCTGTTGATGATAGCTTGCCAAAAATCTTTATAAATCGTTACTTTTTCAGGTGTTTTTATATGTGTATCAACATAATCATCTACCAATTTTTTGAACATATCAAAAACATCGTTGTAATCAGTTTTTATAACTTTTGTTTCTTTTTTGAAATATGCAGATATTTCTTTCACTTTTTCAATGGGTAAATCGTTTATACTGTCATAATGCGAACGCATATTATTGATAAGCTCCGTATATCCTTTGCTGTAACAATATAAAGCACCTGAAATATATGTCAAATCATTCATTATGCGAGTGTCCCCGTCAGGGTCAATAAGAAAGCTGATTATTTCTGATATACTTTTTTGATTGGTATGATTCAGAATCCAATGCAACCTATTTACGGCTGTTTCACTTAATCCCGTGTAATTACAAATCATTTGTATATCTTCATCAACAGTTTTTGTTTCGGTTCTGCCAATAAGATAATCAACTGTTGTGTTATAGTGGTCAGCAAGAATTGATAAATCCTCAATGTTAGGCAGTCTTGCCCCCGTTTCATAATAGCTTATTACTTGACGTTGAACTCCAAGCAATTTTGCAACATCAGTTTGTGTTTCTTTCTTTTCTTTTCTTAACGCTTCAAGTCTTGAACCTATTTTTTTGTTGTCAATCATTAATAATCAGCCTTTTTGTCATTATTTTGTTGCACAACAACATTTTCGCAACATACCGCTTGACTTATCTTTGTTGTTGGTCTATAATAAACTTGTAGTTGTTGCACCGTGGTTATAGTGTAACATATATGTTGCAAAATGTCAACAACAATTTTATAATGAAAGGGTGACTAAATGAAAAACATTGACATCAGAACAGAAGCGGCAAATGCAGGGGTGAAACTGTGGCAGATAGCCGAAAGGTTAGGTATTAATGACGGTAATTTTAGCCGCAAACTTCGCCAAGAGTTAAGCTCCGAAGAAAAAGCAATAATCAGGGCGATAATTGCTGACCTGAAAGGGGTGAGCGAATGAGTGAAACTCCCCGAATGAGGACAATTAAGCAGGCAATCAGCGAGCTTAAAGCAACGGACACGGGAACAGCATTCACAGAAACAGCCCTTCGCAGAGCTATAAGCTCGGGGCTTCCCCATTTAAGAGCAGGGAACAAAATTCTTGTAAACCTTGACACCGTTGAAAAGTATCTGTCAGGCGAGCTTATAATTCCTGATAAGCTCCCGGGAAAAAACAATATCAGGCAATTATAAAGGCGGTAAAAAATGAGAAATAATGCCGTAGGTTTTATAATGATACCAAGAAAAATATTTAATACTCCGTTGTGGAGCAACGTTTCAAAAGAACCCTATGACACACGGTTGGCTTTTTTGGATATGGTAGCGCAGGCATATTTTACTGACGCTCCGTATGATTGGAACGGTAAAACGGTGATGATAAAAAGAGGACAGTTTCCTACAACAAGAAAAAAACTTGCCCGTCTTTGGGGTTGGAGTGACGTTAAAAAAGTAGATAGGCTTTTAGGTACCCTTGAAAGGGCGGGAATGGTGACACATACGGGGACACCTGACGGGATTATCATAACCATTGAAAAATATGACGATTTTCAAGGTGACGAGGACACCCAAAAGGATAACCAACGCCCTACCCAACGGGATAACCAACGCCCCAATCAATGGGACACAAATAATAATAATTATAATAATTCTAATAAAGAGAATAATTATAGTTATGCTTCGCCAAAACGAAAGGAGCTGATACCACCCGATGATTGGAACGGTTAACACCGACCTTGAAAAAATGGTAATCGGCGAAATGTTTTCTGACGAAGGAATACTTATTGAAGCGTTAAGCGAATTAACGGCTGATGACTTTTCTGACACTATGACGAAAACGATTTTTGAATCTGCGGCTGTGACTTTGAGTAAAGGACAAAAGGTTGACCCCGTCACAATTCAAAGCGAATGGATTCCCGAGCAAAAAAGCATACTGAAAAACTTTTTGTATGAATGCTTTCAGGGTGTTATTTCAACGTCTGCATACAAAAACCATTTTAAACAGCTTCAGGATTTGGCTATTATCCGCAAAGCAAGAACAAAAACAGCTGATTTGTTTGACCTTTTTGAAAGTACATCAGATATCGAACTTTTAAGAGGAAAAGCAACAGATATTCTGCAAGCGTTTGACAGTAAAAGCCAAGAAAAAAGAGTTGATACCGTTACGAGCTTTGACAGGTTTATTGAGGAAATAGGACAACCCCGAGAGTATATGAAAACGGGAATAAAAAGCCTTGATTATTTTCTCAAAATAGAAAAGGGCGATTTTATAATTATCGGCGGCAGACCGTCAAGCGGTAAAACTGCAATAACGTTGCAAATGGCAGCCAATATGTCGGAAACATATAAAGTGGTTTATTTCAGCCTTGAAACGTCAGCAAACAAACTCTTTGACCGTCTTATTGCTAATAAATCAATGACGGATTTTTCAAAGATTAAAAGGGGCGAGCTTAACGCTCAAAACAAACAATATCTGATTGAGCAATACAGAGAAAAATTCGCAAGGCTTAATCTTGTTATTGTAAATGCGGCAGGAATGAGCATTTCGCAAATTCAATCAACAGCCATTCAAGAAAAAGCGGATGCTGTATTTATTGACTATATCGGTTTGATTAACTGCGGAAACAGTAAGCTTTCCCCTTATGAGAAAATGTCACAGATTTCAATCGCTTTGCACACTATGGCGCAGTATCAAAAAATGTGTGTGTTTGCTCTTTGTCAGCTTAACCGAAGCGGAAAAGATGACCCCGATATGACATCGTTGAGAGATTCGGGGCAAATAGAGCAAGATGCCGATGCGATAATTCTTTTGTCAAACGTTGATAGCAGCGAAGAAAACAAACACATCAAAAAATTGTTCGTTGCCAAAAACAAAGAAGGCGAAACGGGCGATATAAAGCTTTTATTTCAAGGCAATTATCAGCGTTTTTCTTCCTATGCAACAGATAAAAGTGAATATACTGACGTTCCGTTTTCTTGAAAGGAGTATAAATGGCAAACAGTAAAGAATATATGCAGAAATGGCAAGCCGAACACAAAGAACTAATAAAAGCTTACCATAAAGAATGGGTAAAAAAGAACAGAGATAAGATGAACTCTTATCAAAGAAAATGGCGTGCCAAAAACAAAGACAAGGTCAGAGAGTATAACGCTCGTTATCAAAAGCGAAAGCGAGGTGAAAGCGATGCTAACGCCAATGAAAGCAATCAGAGCAAAATGCCTTGACTGTTGCTGTGACAGCAGAAGCGAGGTCAGACTATGTTCTATTGAAAAATGCCCCTTACACCCATATAGAATGGGTCACAGACCGAAAGGGTATAACAACCCTGAAAGCGAGGCAGAATGTGAAAACGAGCAGATAGCCCCACAGTTAAACGAAAAGAAAGCCCTTATCTGAACGCCCTGCAAAAGTGAACAGATAAGAGCTTGATAAAAGCCAACGCCGAAGCGGTGACGAGCTTATTATAAGCTCCCTGCTTCGGTATGTCAATAAAACAGATGAAAGAGGGTGATACCATTGAATACTGTTGAGGAAAGAAAAGCAAGAGCCGCAGAAACACGAAAGAAAAACCAAGAAGCCAAGAAACGCAGAGAAGCTGTCAATTTTGAGCTTAAAGTGTTAAGGCTGAAAACGGCGATTGAAATAATGCAGAATCCCGATGCTACACCGTCAGAAAAGCTTGAAGCGGCAAAACAAGCGGCAGAGCTTCAAACAGACAACAAAGTTATGATGGCGATAAGCTCAACAGAATAAAGCAACAAAGGCGTGGAGTTTATTGCTTCCGCCTTTTTACTTTTTGCGGATATTAAAGCAACTAACTCGGCAGGGAACGAGGGGTGTCAAATCCCCCCATACCCCTATTATAATTTTTATATTCTATTTTTATTATTTAGAATAATACTCTATATTATTTTTGTAGTAGTTATATATTGGCTGTGGTTACTTTAACATAAAAACTAAAGAGAAAAGAAACGGCAAAAACAGCCCTTTAAAAATGTTGACAATTCCCCGTTAAAGTGATATTTTGTTATTAAGAAGGTGATAATTATGGCGATTTTAATTATAATTTTGGCAGGATTAGCGGTGTTCTATAAAGAATGGACTAAAGGATTATAAAACAAATACCCGTTCAGGCTTAACAGCTTGCACGGGATTTTTACGGTTAAATTTTTGTACACTATTTGTACACTATCGTAGTGTACATTTGCAAAAAGAAATGAAATGATATAAAATGCTCAAACGCTGAAACCGTTGATATATAAAGGCTTGTGAGATTTTATAAAAAGCCATAAAAAGAGATTTTTGCAACTACGAACCAAAAGGTCAGGGGTTCGAATCCCTTACAGCGCGCCATACCGAAACTCCTTGTATATCAAGGAGTTTCGGCTTTTTTATACCCTTTAAGAAAAGTCTGAAAACGCTGTTTTTCTAACAAAATTCTAAAAACAGGTGTTTCCAACTCAAGCTACACAAAGTTTTTGAAGCCTATGGATTTTTCGATAGTGTTGCCTAGATCCTTTTTTCTCTTCATAACGAAGCTGATTCCCTTTGTATTTACATACCGTTAAAAAGATTGACTGCATAAACAAAAATAATCCGAAGACTTCACCAATCGGTAAAAGTTTCGGATTATTTGTTTTTTGTTATAACGAAATATTAAAATTCCGTATGCTCATTCGGTAAAATGCTGTATTATGCGGAAAATTTTTCAACAAACTCTATGATAGGTGTATTGTCATCCAGCCCGTGGGGATGGTGTGCACAGTTTGCTTTTCCGATGGAAACAATTATTCCACCGTTTTTTCTATAATACTTTTCAAGAACAGCTCCGTTTTCTTCGTAAGGAACAATGTTATCGGAATCTCCGTACACCAGTATAACGGGAATCCTGTTCTCCAGAAGCAATTGCATTTTATCAATGGGATGCT
>JAFQSY010000044.1 GCA_017409265.1 Clostridia bacterium | reverse complement strand
ACTCAGAAAGTTGGTGAGCATAAAGTGAACGGAATAATATTTAACATCCAGAATTTTTGCATACACGATGGCGACGGTATTCGCACCTGTGTTTTCCTGAAGGGCTGTCCCCTCAGGTGTATCTGGTGCCACAATCCCGAAAGCCTTGAAAAAACACCCACACTTTCCTTTAATAAACAGAAATGCTCATCATGTGGCAGATGCCTTGCAGGTTGTTCCGCACGCACAACAGAAAACGGCATACTGAAGATTAACCGTGAAGAGTGTATGAAGTGCGGCAAGTGTACCGAAATCTGCCTTAACGATGCCAATGAAGTTATCGGTAATGAAATGGCTGCTTCGAAAGTTCTTGATGAAGTTATAAAAGATAAGATATTTTATGATACATCAGGAGGCGGACTCACCGTTACGGGCGGTGAACCGTCATATCAGCCTGAATTCACATTGGAGCTTCTCGCTCTTGCAAAGGATGCAGGAATTTCAATTGCCATAGAAACCTGCGGTATCGGTTCACGTGAATTCTACGAAAAAGCCGTCGCTCTCGGCACAACTTTTCTGTATGACATAAAATGTATTGACCCCGAACGCCACCGCAAGCTTACGGGCTCAGATAATGCTCATATTATTTCGAATCTTCTTTATCTTATGGACGAAGGTGCGGATATCATTATCAGGATGCCCTTGATTCCCGATTGTAATGACAGCGATGAGGATATTGCCTTGCTTGCTTATTTCCTTAATAAAAATAAAGCGCAGTACAGATATGCGGAGATTATGCCTTATCATACTCTCGGCATAGGAAAATCCGAAAAAATCGGTATCAACTCTCCGTATGTTCACGAAAGTGCAAGTGATGCGGATATATCCCGCTGGTGTTCGCTGTTTGCTTCTCACGGCACAGAAGTGAGAGTATCAACGTAAAAGAGGTGTCTTTATGACAGATATAGTAAAAATCGATCCTTTCCTTTACGGATATTTTCTTGATGAGACTCTCGAACACGGCGAGAGAGTCGGTCTTGCTCTGCTTTATGCTTCAAAGAATATCGAGATTAAGTTTTCACGCCGATTGCTTCCTGAAACAGCATTCGAATCAAAATACGGCAGCTCAGGTTACTCTCCGTCAGAAGGGCTTTGGGTTTCTGATGAAAATATTCTTAAACTTACAGAAGAATTCCCTGAATACAGAGAAACACTTAACAAATATCTGCGTGAATTAAAGCTTTTTAAAGATAAGGCAAAAAGACTTTTTTGCGATTCAACCGAAACTCTTGACCGTTCAGGTGCCGAATGGGGCGGCGGTTGGGGCGGCCATTCCAACCCGGATTACGGCAGAATAATCAATTACGGTACAGACCATATCCGTTCAATCATCGCCGAAAACCGTGATAAATATCCTGACGAGGCTTGGTTTTACCGTTCTTGTTCCTATGCCCTTGATGCAATAGATATCATCGGTGAAAGATACCGTTTATCTGCTCTTGAAAAGGCTGAAAACTGCGAAAAATCCGATGACAAAGCATTTCTTCTTCGCGTGGCAAAGGCATTTGAAACCGTACCTAAGAAGCCCGCTTATGACTTCACATCCGCAATGTGTTCTTTTATGCTCATCTTTGCCCTTGACGGAAGTGATTCTCCTGGCCGTTTTGACCAATATATGTATCCCGCATATTCAAAAACCGAAAATAAAGAAGAGATAAGCGATTTACTTGATAGACTGTGGGATTATTTCCACGACCACCGTTCCTGGAATCTCTGTATTTCGGGCAGCGACGAGAATTGGAATGACGAATCTAATAGGCTTACATATGACATTCTTGATATAGTAAGAAAGAAAGGCTACAACACGCCTAACCTGACTTGCCGCATTCACAGAAACACACCCGACAAACTCTGGAATGCCATTGCAGATACTCTTGCGACAGGAACGGGACTTCCCGCGCTCTACAATGATGATGTTGTTTGTGCTGCACTTGAAAAGATAGGCATTCCACCAGAAGACAGCCACGATTACTGCATGAACGGCTGTAATCAGATAGATATTCTCGGGAAAAGTCATATGGGTCTTGAAGACGGTGAAGTTGTTTTTGCCAAGTGTCTTGAATTTGCACTTCACAACGGCGTGAATGCAATGAACGGCGAAAAAGTTTCCATTAAAACGGGCGACCCGAGAACCTTTGCAACCTACGAGAGATTTGAACGGGCTTTTATGGATCAGCTCGAATATGTAACATATAATTCCTGCAGCAGTGCAAACACATATCAGCACCTTCGTGGTGTGTTTGAACCTCATCCTTTTCGCTCCTGTCTTATTGAGGGTTGTCTTGAAAAAGGTCGTGACTACCGAAACGGAGGTCCGCTTTATAATCACGGACAGATTCTTGCAGAGGGTATTGCCGATGCAGGCGACAGTCTTTATGCAGTTAAAAAACTTGTTTACGACGAAAAGAAATACACAATGTCAGAGCTTATTGATGCTCTCAGCAAAAACTTTGAAGGGTACGAGCAGCTTCACCACGATTTTAAGAACTGTGAAAAATTCGGAAATGACATTGAAAATGTTGACCGGATAACTGCACGTGCACTCAACCGTTTCTTCACCGTTCTCAAGCGTAACAATACATACAGAGGCGGAGTGTTCACAGGCGGATGCAGTACATTTAACCGTGCCGCAGGCTACGGATGTCAGACTGCTGCTCTTCCAAACGGAAAACTTAAAGGTGAACCTCTCCTTGCGGACAGTATCGCCGCAACACCGGGTCGGGATACAAACGGACCAACGGCACAAATCAAATCCGTTCTCAGGTATAACCACACCGATGCTTGCAGCGGATTTGTTTTTCAGAATAAGTTTGAAAAGAAAATGTTTAACAGCGAGAAAGGAAAAGCTTCTTTCATTGCTCTTGCAAAAACATTTTTTTCTTATGGCGGTCAGCAATACACCGTTACGGTTGTTTCTCCCAAAGACCTGCTTGATGCAAAAGAACATCCTGATAACCACCGCAATCTTATTGTCCGTGTCGGCGGCTACAGCGATTATTTCGTAAACCTCAATGAAGCACTTCAGGATAATGTCATTAAGAGAACATTTACGGAAATTTGACTGCATAAATAAAAATCCGATGAGGTACAATTATGCCTTCAAGTAAAGAATATCTGGATTTCATTTTAGAACAGTTATCCGAATTGGATTAAATTTCATACAAAGCGATATTGACGGCGGAATATATGACGACAAACTGCTTTGGAAACCCGTTAAATCAGCTGTTTCTCTTATATCTAACGCAACTTAAGAATTCCCTTATGAGTGGGCAAAAGAAATGCTGTTGGTCGATGATGTTGATGACCGGGATTTCCTTGCAAAGATTTTAACGTTATGTATAATGAGCTTCCGCTACCGAAGAAAAAGAGATGGATAAATAAGAATTTTACGGATAAATCAAAAGGATTATTATATGAAAATTATTTTACTGTTGTTTTTGTCGATGCTTAAAATCGGATGTTTCGCCTTCGGTGGCGGATATGCCATTATCGCATTGCTTGAAAATGAATTTATATCTAAACGAAAATGGATTGACCACGATGAATTCATGGATGTCGTGGCAATTGCAGAAAGCACGCCCGGACCGATTGCTATAAACGTAGCTACATACATCGGATATAAGCTGAAGGGTTTTCTCGGAGCTGTTATTGCAACAGTCGGTATGTGTCTGCCCTCGTTTGTGATTATGTATCTCGTATCTCTTTTTTACGATCGGTTTATGGAGTTTCCGCTTGTTTCGGCGGCGTTCAAGGGGATTCAGATTTGTGTTGTGTATCTGATTGCCTCTGCCGCCTTTAAGATGCTCAGGAAAATGAAGAAAACACCGCTCAACATAGCAGTGTTTTCTGTAACTTGTATAGGAATGATACTCTGCACACTCTTTGACATCCGCATATCTTCCGTATGGTTCATTCTTTTCGCCGGTATTCTCGGCCTTTCGGTGCTCTTAATTAGGAAAAACAAAACGAAAGGAGAGAATAAGAAATAATATATCTGCAATTATTCCTTACCTTTCTGAAGGTCGGCACATTTGCTTTCGGCGGCGGATATGCAATGCTCTCACTCATCGGAGATTCAGTTCTCAGATACGGTTGGATGACCGAAAAAGAGCTTCTTAATTTTGTTGGCGTGGAAACCGTCATACCCGGTCCGATAGCCGTAAACATGGCAACCTACATTGGTTATGAACAAGGCGGTTTTTTTGGTGCACTTCTTTCAACAATCGGTGTGGTGCTGCCTTCATTTATTATAATTCTTCTCATAGCATCGATTATAAAAAATCTTTTGAAATATGCACCTGTCAAAACTTTTATCGCAAGTATGCGCCCTGCACTTGGCGGGCTTATCCTCTCGGTTGCTGTGACGATGGCACTTACCGTATTCTTTGGCATTAACAGCATAAAGAACATCAACTTCGCTTTTGATTGGCGTTCGCTTGTGGTGATGGCGGTGATTATTCTCATTCCAATCATCTGGAAACGTGTAAAAAAGAAAGAATTTTCATCAATTCTTCTCGTTATCATTTCAGGAGTAATGGGAATGCTCTTGTTCAGAGTATAATTATTCAAATTCCAATTTATCGAACTCCTTCAGTATTCACCGAGGGAGTTTTATCTTGATTTTTGCAATTTTCAATGCTATAATGTGATGAATATAAACAACGAGGTTTTTTATGAAAATTATAAAGTATTTTCCTGGTATAATTTTATCTTTTGCTATTGCCGCTCTTGCTACGTGGATTGAAAGCCTGCTCCCGATTCATCTCGTCGGCTCTGCAGTTATCGCAATGTTCATCGGTATGATTATCAACCGTTTTCTTACAAAAACAGATATCTTTTCAAGCGGTATAAAATTCACATCGAAAAAGCTTCTCAAATTTGCAATTATTCTTCTCGGTCTTTCGCTTAATATCACAACCGTTCTTCAGGTCGGCAAAATGTCATTGACAGTTATGGTGTTCACCCTGCTCACCTGCTTCGGCGGCGGATATTTTATCGGCAAAGCGTTGGGTCTTAACTGGAAGCTTTCCAATCTCATTTCAGCGGGAACAGGTATCTGCGGAGGCTCTGCTATTGCGGCTATCGCACCCACAATCGATGCAGATGACGATGATGTTGCCTATGCAATGTCGGCAACATTCCTTTTTGATATGGCAATGATTATTCTTTTCCCGATTATGGGCAGAGCAATCGGAATGACCGATGAAGCCTTCGGGATCTGGGCAGGCACAGCAGTTAACGATACGTCATCCGTTGTTGCAACGGGCTATGCGTTTTCGGAAGGTGCAGGCGATTTCGCTACAATGGTAAAGCTCACAAGAACGCTTTCGATTATTCCTACCGTTATAACTTTTGCATTCATTTCCCTTCGTCTGAAAAAGAAAGAAGCACAGAAAAACAGCAAAAATCCCGATGAACTGAAAGCAAATTTCAGCATCAAAAAGATTTTCCCTTGGTTTATTCTCGGCTTTGTTGCAATGTCTGTTGTTGCAAGTGTTTTCACAATTCCTGCCGAAATCGTTTCGGGAACAAAAACAGTCAGCAAGTTCCTTATGGTCAGCGCACTTGCGGCAATTGGTCTTAACACATCTTTCTCAAGTTTCAAAAAGTCAGGAATCCGCCCGATGATTCACGGCTTCATCATCTCTGCACTTGTAGTAGTTGTTGCCCTGCTTGTTGAGATTTGTATGGGTATTGTGTAATAAGTTCAAGTTTATTAAACTACTCCCACAAAAACAGAGAACCACCTCTTATGCGTTCAATCCGTCATTTGACAAAAACTGCATAAAATAAACCAAGCCGCAGTTGATACAAATTGTATCTTCTGCGGCTTTATGTATTGATTTGTTGTACCAAATAGAATTTAACTGATAAAAATAAGGTAGTTTTACACTTGGTTTAATAAAGGATATCCGATTAAAGTCCACAGAACAAATTATCCTAATCAGATAGACAAATTACAATTTGTCGAGCACAAGCATTCCTAATCACATAAATATTTAAAATTAAACAAGGACATTGCCCGGCAGTGAAAACTGCTCTGAGTAATGTCCTGTTTTTGTTCGCAAAACAGCTTGAATCAAGGCGAAAAAGCCTGTTTTTTCAAGAATAATGTCCAAATAATGTCCAAGGGGTAAAATTAACGAAAATGAAAAAAGCTGAAACCGTTGTATATCAACGATTTCAGCCTTTCTGAAGATGGTCCGAGTGGCGAGACTTGAACTCACGGCCTCTTGACCCCCAGTCAAGCGCGCTCCCAACTGCGCCACACCCGGATATTTAATTTTTGTTGAGATT
>JAFQSY010000043.1 GCA_017409265.1 Clostridia bacterium | reverse complement strand
GCATAAACTTCACCCGTTATGCCGAAGCAACGGCATTTGTTGCTCCAGCCGATACAGTTTTCAAACGTAATGTTTCTTGCATCAAAATCTTCATTTGTTGTTTTTACGCTGAAGCAGTCATCACCGTTTCGCGCAAAGCAGTCGGTGATTTTCATGTTTTCGCAACCGCAGATATTAATAGCATCGCTGTTTGTGCGGTAACCGAAAATTACAAAATCATCTATCGTGCTGTCCGAAGTTGCATAAACGGTAACTGTCCAATCTGAAGGATTGATAAATGTAAGTCCCGATAAACTGCAGTTTTTACCGAGAGATATGTTCACAGGTCGGCGTTCTTTTCTGTCAAGTCGGTTAAAATCCAAAGTTCCTGAACCGTCAATCACAAAATCTTCTCTTGAGTAGATATCAATAAATGCTTTGTTTGCGGATAATGCTACCAGATCTTCATCACTGCGCACATCGTAAATATGCTTTGCAGAAACATATGACCCTCTGCAGAAATAAAGCACATCGCAGTCACTTGTGTCAATATATTCCGTTTCATAAAATCCTGCAGGGAAAACCTTGACTCTGTCTTCACCGTAACGATCTTTGTATTCATCTATTTTAGCATTTTCATCGGTGTATTCTTTGACGAACACCGTAACAGCATCGGAGAGTGAGTCGTCGTTGATGAGGCAAGTATATGCACCTGTTTTGGTTGCTGTAAAGCTGACCGAATTATCTTTGACATCGGCAACCGTACCAAGTCTTGAAGGCAGAATAATCGCCGAATCAATCTGCGACTCTGAAATAAGCGTAATATCAATTCCGTCAGCAAAGTCCTCAATAAAAATTGTGGCAACCGATTGCAGAACACCCCTGTTTACATCTTCGTCATAGCTCATCACCGCATATACGGGAACATCTTCCCCTGAAATTTTACAGCTCCAGTAAGGCGACATATACAGTCCGCTCTCATCATATCCGCAGTTTGAAATGTAATCAGCCCCTGTTGATACTCTGTCAAGCATTTCTTCGCTGAAATCCGTAATCGCTGATTTGGGATAAACAAGAGGTTCAAAAGAAGATGCTTCTTTCGCCGAACAGACTGTATGCGGAACAAAAAGCGCAGAAACAACGATACATAGGGTTAAAACTGAATTGAGAATTTTTTTCATATCAATACCCCGTCACAATGGTCAACTTCATGCTGAATTATCTGTGCAGGGAAACCCGTGAATGTATTGATGCGGGTCTGGAATTCAGCCGTCTGCCACTGCACTTTTATAGTCTTATAACGCTTGCACTTTCGGGGACCGCCGAGCAGAGAAAGGCAACCTTCTTCTGTATCGTAGGGCTCCGATTTTTTAATTATCTCAGGGTTGAACATCACCATATATGTGCCATCGTTATCAAAAGCAATAATGCGTTTTTGCACACCGATCATATTCGCCGCCATACCTACACAGCCGTCTTTGTGGGCGGTAAGTGTATCCAGCAAGTCCTGTGCTACCTGCAAATCTTCTTTTGTTGCCGCCTCCGATTTCCTCGCAAGCAAAATCGGGTCGTGGATTAATTCTTTAATCATTTTTTCACCTAGTTAAAATCAGCTTAATCTGTATTTAAATAAATGAAGGATTGTGGTGCGCTTTTTATACCCATTTCTACCAATGTTTTGGGAATGTCATATTTTTTTGTTAGCCCCAATTGAAAAGCATAGGCAATAGTGCATCCTTTGAAATATGATCTGTATTTCGCACGTGATATTCCAGCAGAGGTCTTTGTGAATTCCCACAAAGGAGTTGGCTTCATTGCCAACGAACCCAACACCTCTACTTCTCCAACTACTCTCTGTACAGGATCGGTAGAATACACAATAATTTTATCTACCTTTTCTTGCGGCAAATGTTTTCGAAATTCAAATCTTTTTCTTCCGTTGAAAATACGTTCAACATATTCTGGTTTTATTGATAATAATATTGTAGCCATGTTTGTCTCCTGCTCACATATACAGTGTGGTTTCAGAATCGCGCAGAATCATAGAAAACTGCTCGTTTGTTATGCGTGTAAATGGTCGAGGTCCTTGTCCAATATCCACGATGCCATGCTGCTGTAAGTAGTCAAGTGTTAATCGCTTGGTTAATGATTTTACATAAATAAACTTTAAAACCTTCAAGTTATAACGATGCTGTGTCCAGAAACGTTTAAGCTCCTCCATTGTAAATACACTTCGGTTCTGGCAATAACTTAAAAATTCTTCTTCGTTTGCAAATGTATCTATCACCTGATCTATCACTCCGACTGTTGTAATTACAGAGCTATATTTTTTAGGAGAGGTTTCTCCCATCCGATAAAATAAAAGCAAATCACCAGGCTTAAGATTTTTTTCAAAGGCCCATGTTATATAAACTTTCTGGAGCGCATAACGGTGAGGAATATTTCCAATGTATTCTAACTCGGTATTCAGTTTGGAATCTGGAAAAAGTGATGTGTGATATTGAGCCATAATAGGCAAAATCATTTTTGCACTGTTACCGTTTATGTTCGGGAAGTTGGCGATTACAGATTTTGTTATATCGTAGACACCCAATTTTTTCACTAGAACAGTTTCTTGTTGGCCGTCTGTGTCTTTGGTACCATAGTCATAAAACCCCCAACGTATCAACAAATCGTACAGTCTCTTTAATTCGTCACGATCCTTGAACAAAGTCACATATATTTCATCCAAATCGCGAGCTATCGCATTATCAAAGATAATTTTGATAAAACGTTCTCCCAGCCTGAATCCAGAGGCCTCAACTTTAAAAGTCCCAACCTTCAAACGCCGCTTTGGAGTAAAGGCAGGTGTTATATTAGAGTAATTTTCTTTTTCATCCTCTGTTTTTAAATACAGGAACCCGATAATATCGTTTTTGTCAGAGCGACAAACATAAGCTTCCTCTTCGCTTTTACTTGCAAACCACTTCCCAAAATTTTTATAGGCCGGTCTGAATGTATCAAAAAATGGATCGTTTACATCAACATTACCCATCAGTTCCTTTTTTACATTCAGTGCTTTATACTCAACCAAAGCCGGGTGGTCTGCGCTAGATTATTGATTATCTCCTCACTAAAGTTTTCAGGAATCAACAAATCATTTACTAAATTATATTTCTTAATAATATAACCATTTACTATTGCATAATCTCTGTGTAGCCTTTCGACATTGCCTGGAATCATCGGATTCCAGTGATATTTATCATAAACAAAACGTCTATATAGCACATCCTGCACCAAATGAAGATAATATCCTAAGTAAAAATCATCTTCTCGCATTTTCTCTCCAAACATTTGTCGAAAAGAATCAAAATCATACGTCTTTTTTTGCCCATCAAACACATTAATTTTCAAATGACTATTTCCATTATATCCAGCATCAACTATTACCGACCCATATTTTAACCTATGGACATCTCTAAAAGAATATCTTTTTATCAATTCATTTGTTATTGCCAAATGAACAATGCTTGATGCCATAATTATCATCCTCCTTCATACATGCAAGAATGTACAAAATCAAATTTTCATCTCTTCGACCTATTCAAGTTTATCTAAGCAAAATATATCATATCACGGGCTGTTTTTGCTGTCAACAAATCGTTCTGAGCAAAAGAATAATCCCACGAAAAATGTCAATATTTTGTCAACATGTCAGGATATTTGAATTTTTTGAGGTCGGTTATAAACTGCGGTAAGTTACGGCAAATGCCTTTTTATTTGTTGGGTTATGTGTTGAGAAATCCGATAAACTGTGATATACTGAAAATCAGGAAAAACCGATAATTGAAAAACAAATATTAAAGGAGTTATTATGGATTTTATTAAACTTGCAACCGAAAGATATTCGGTGAGAAAATTTGATGACAAGCCTGTTGAAAAAGAGGTAATTGGCAAGATACTTGAAGCGGGGCATATTGCACCTACGGGCTGCAACTATCAGCCGCAGAGGATTCTCGTTATCAACAATGAAGAAACCCTTACAAAACTGAAAGACTGCACTCGCTGCCATTTTGATGCGCCCTGTGCAATGCTTATCTGCTGCAACAAGGATGAATGCTGGACAAGACCCTATGACGGTGCGCAGTGCGGCATTGTTGATGCAAGCATTGTTACAACTCATATGATGCTCCGTGCCCGGGAGCTCGGTGTCGGCTCAACATGGGTTATGCACTTCAATCCTTTCAGGATGCGTGAAGCGTTTGAAATCCCCGAAAACATCGAACCCGTTGCACTTCTTGTTATGGGTTATCCCTCCCCCGATTCAGTTCCCAATGAAAGGCACACGGCTTACAGACCGATGGAAGAAACTGTTTTCTTCAACAAATTTTAAACCAAAAAGAGGGAATAAAATGCTTTTGAAAATAATCTCATTCATTGCTTCGATAATCCTGATATTCACACCGTCTGTCGCTGCGCCCGAAAAAGGCGATGTGCTTATTGAAACACTTGCCTGCACAAACGAAAGCAGAACGGCAGATAAGATAGACGGCGCAAACGGAACAACATTTTATATTCAGCGCCCAAAGGCTGATAAACTCAACACGGTAAAAGCTTCCGACTTCGGACTTTCGGAGAACAATGAGGATAATTTTGAGGCGTTTCAGAGTGCACTCAATTATTGCTCGCAGCATCCGCAGACGAAGCTTGTCATCGACAAGGGCACATATTATTTCAAAAGCTCCGACGGTCTTGATGCAAACAGCTGCACCGATTTGCTGATTGAAGGCTCAGACGCAACCTTTGTTTTTTCTTCAACGGGGTATAAATTTTTTATCAGAAACAGCGATTGCGTTGAAATACGCAACCTGAATTTTGACTGGAACTGGGCAGAAAGCCCGCTCGCTTCGGTTGTTACCGTTCAGAACAGCAATGCCGATGCCGATACAATTGACCTTGTGTTCAAAAATGCGGAATACTGCAGCGAAAGCAACCGTCTTGCAGCAATCACGCAATGCGACCCCGAATCATTTACTTTCGGTTCAAAATACTCCTCAAAAGAGGTTTATCTTTATCAGGATGCGTCAGCAGTAAAGTCCGTTCAGAAAATATCGGATAACACTCTGCGTGTTACTCACAACGGCTGCATGGATAGCTTTGAGAACGGCGAAACATATATTCTCAGGCACTATGTCTATGACGGAACGGTTTTTAACATAAGAGATTACAGCAAAAATATAACCTTTGACAATGTCAGCATTTACGGCAGCGCCGGTATGGCTTACATCTGCGAGGGCAACTGTTCCCATTTTCAGATTATCAACAATTTTATAGGAGTCAATCCCGACCGCAGGGACAAACGCTGCGTATCGCTTACCGCCGATGCGATTCATATTGTTAACACCAACGGCTGCTTCAACATTTCAGGCTGCGACATAAGCGGGATGGGCGATGATGCAATTAATGTTCACGACGGGCTCGGCTATGTTTCGGCTGTTAACGGTAACACAATCACCCTGATTGCTTCTGCAATGAGGCTTGAAGCAGGCGATGTTCTTGCGTTTAAGAATAACAGATTTGAAAACACGGATTTAACCGCAAAAATTGTTTCTGTCAATGATCTTGATTGGATAACCAAAGAGGTTGTTGTTGAGGCTTTGCCCGGAAGCGTAACGGAGGGCTGGACTGCATACAGCACCGAATGCAACAGCGGCAACTATGTTATCAGGAACAATTATTTTCACGAAAACAGAGCAAGAGGTCTGCTTCTTCAATCCTCAAACGGACTTTGCGAGAACAACCGGTTTTATAAAACAATGGCGCAGGCGATAAAGGTTGTTATGGATATTGAGCCCACCCTCTGGCAGGAGGGTACGGGCGTTGATAATCTTATCATCCGCAACAACACATTTGAGAAATGCAACCTCAGTGACTGGGGTTCGGTAATTGAAATCGGCACAAATATTGCAGGCAGGTCTGCCGAAACCGCAGTTTTCACAAATATTGAAATAACCTCAAACACTTTCACCGATATTCCTTCAAGGCTTATGAGGGTGAACAATGTAAACGGTCTGATTTTCAGTTCAAACACCGTTGACACAGGCAAATTCTTTGATAAAACCAATCTGCAGGGCAAAGCTTACTTTGGCAAGCACTGCAATAATATTGATTATTCGGGCAACGAATATATTGACGGCGGATTTCTTGGCAGCAAAAAAGCAGCCCAAGCCGACGGTATATCGGTTTGGGCGCAGATTAATTCGCAGCTTTAAAATTATTCGGGCTGAGCGAATTCGTGTGGAATATTCTGCTCAATTGCCGCAAGAAGCTCGTCAACAGGCACAACCTCAACGCTGTCGTCAAGCCGGCTTAAGAAATATGCGAGGTCATCGGGACCGACCGTCCACGGATGAATGTTGATTACGGTATAGCCGTTGATTGTTTTTATATCGGCAGGCTTTGCGTTTATGATTGCCGCCTGCTCCGCAAGCCACTCGTTCGTTACCTCGTCTGCATTTTCGCTCGGATGCCAGAGGCTGAAACCGACGGTTACAAACGGCTTATCGTCCGAAAAATAAACTCTGCCGCCTCCGCCTGCGTAATTATTGGGGTCAAGCTGAAGAATACCGCCTTTGATGTTATCGTATCTTGAGAAATATCCAAGTCTTTTCTGCATTGACGAATCAAAGTTGCCGTACTTTATTTCGTCAAGAAGAGTCATAATCTCAAGACCCGATTCAAGCATAACGGATGCGGTTTGATCCGAAAAAGCCTCAAGCTCTTTTGAATTCATATTCATAATCCTTGCGTAACCGCCGCCTGACGGACCCGTGATGAAGGTTGCATTTTTCGAATTGGCAAGTGTTCTCTTTACGTCAATGTCGGAAACTTCTGCGGCAATCGGAGCAAAGGTCCAGCTCACGGGAATATCCGAATTATAGCTCTGCCATGTGTGGAATTCGCTGAAGCCGTTCTGAATCCACTGCAGGTTGTCGCCGTCACTGTAAACAACGGCAACATAATGCTTATCGGGGTCAAGCTCAACCCTGCCCTCACACGGTGCAGCAAATTTTTCTTCCGTTGCATCAAAAGATGAAAGAATGCTGAGATTAAATGAATGATCGGAAGGGATAACGTGATGTCCGTAGCGCGATGCGGACTCGGTAAACTTGATCTCATACTGACACCAGCCGAAGATTGTTGACGAGGGCTTCAGGTCTTTCATAACGCTGTCACGGAAAACCCTGCCCTCATAATCGCTGTCATCAACATACATCACGAAAATATTCTGCTGAACGGCAAAATCTCTCATACCGTAAGCATAGTAATACATATGAACAAGGCTGTCGTTGCGGAATTTGTCCTTGTTCTCATTGTAGAATTCTTTCAGATACCTGACGTCGATATTATCGCCGCTTATATCCGCCTTCTTTTCAAGGCCGAGCTGAATAACGGTTTCCTCATCCGCAGGTGTAATGGGCAACCATCCGTTGAGCGTGGTGAGGTTAACTGCGGTGTTAAGCTGACCGTGATCCTCCTCAGTGGCAAAAAGGGTGTATCCGCCGTCGGCAATATAAGGCTTGAACTTTGCAACAATAGTGCTGAATTTCCAGGGCTTGCCCGATTCATCATTATAGACGAGCTTATGACCCTTGCTTTGCATCTCATTCAGCGCATAGCGGTTTGCTTCATATCCGTAATCAATAAAAATCTGAGGCTTGTCTCTTGCAACAAGACCCTGCAGAGCAATAACGGCTTGCCGCTGAGCCAATGTAAGCGCAGAAGCCTTGACAACGGTTATTTCCTCTGCGAGTTCATATTCATCAAATCTTTCCTGCATCTCAACAAGTGCCTGCTCGGTCAGAGGCTCGGGAGCCTTTGTCAGCAACGCAGCATCAATTGTGTTGAAAAGAATTGAGAACATCATCACGATAAATGAAAGACCGAATCTTATTTTTGCCAAATAAACTCACTCCCGTTATTTTTTCTCTTCTCCGTATAAAGTAATTATACTTTGATTAACAGCAAGCCATAAGGTTTTGAAAGGAATATTTCCGCCCCGTCTGCGTTAAAAATCTTCGAAATAGCCCCGTATTCCTTCAGATTTTCGCCTTGCCGTGACGAAAATCTTCTCTTTCAAAACTGCTT
>JAFQSY010000042.1 GCA_017409265.1 Clostridia bacterium | reverse complement strand
TCTGTGCGATTTAACCTTGATAAAGAAGCTGACAGCAAAGCTTGGCACTATCTTCGCTCTGTCAAAGGTCAGTCATACACTGAAACAGTAATCAATGCTCTGTTGAATCACGACCTGGCTGACCTCATTGAAGAAAAATTTATCGGTATGAAACTTCAGGTACCACCCGAAGAAAAACAAATAAGCGAGATTGAACAAGCGGAAAATGATGATATCGTCTTCAATTTTCTCGACAGCTTTTAGTGGCGGCATTTTTGCCGTCACTTTTGCTTTCCTCAAAAAACTATGACGGCACTTTTGCCGTCACGCCGAAACTGACTGTTTCAAACAATGCCCTCCTAAATGAAACAGTCTGCTTCAGTAATAAGAAACGGATAAATCCGAAAAATATCTGTTTCTTCAGTCTTAGCAAGCATTGGATTTATTGTAATAAATCCGCTTGCGGGGTAAACCCCGAGAATCAAAAAAAGAAAGGAATGAACATTATGCAGAAAAGAATCAATCGAGTAACCGTTTGCCTTACGGAAGAAGAGCATATAAGGCTCAATGAGATGTGTAAGGCAACCGGACTCACAATGTCAAAGCTGATAAGATTTCTGCTCAGCGGTTATTTACCTGCACAGGCTCCTCCTGCCGAGTATGCTGTGCTGATAAAAGAACTGCGTGCAGTTGGCAACAATCTCAATCAACTTGCAAGAATCGTCCATTCGGGCGGTTATCTCAACACTGCCGAGCTTGAGAAAGCCTGCAAAAATTTCAATGAGGTTTCGGAAAAGGTTGACGAAGCCTTTGCACCCAAAAGAGCATGGCAGTAACTAAAATATTCCCCGTAAAAGGCAGGATTGGCAAATGTATCAACTATGTAATGAATCCCGAAAAGACAGTTGAAGCTGACGGGTGGAGTTATGTTGACGGCATAAACACCGTTCCCGAAACAGCGGAGAAAAATATGATGTCCGTAAAACATCGCTACGGAAAAGAGGACGGGATAATGGCTTACCACGTAATTCAGTCCTTTGCACCCGGTGAGGTTACACCCGAAAAGGCACACGAAATCGGAATCAAGCTCGCCGAGAAAATGTGGGGCGACAGGTTTGAGGTTGTTGTTTCAACGCACCTTGACCACGAGCATATTCATAACCATTTTGTTTTCAACTCCGTATCGTTTGTTGACGGTAAAAAGTATAACGATGACAAAAGGAATCTTTACAGATTGCGTGAGGTGTCCGACGAGCTGTGCAGAGAATACAAGCTGTCGGTTGTTATGAATCCGAAAAAGTCGAGAGGTGTTCCGTATAACGAGTATATGAATGAAAAGAGTATGAAGCTTACAAAGAACGCGATTATCAAAACCGAGATTGATGAAACGATACTTACGGCAATAAGCCGAAATGACTTTTTCAATCAGATGAAAAAGAAGGGTTACACCTTTAATTTCACAAGCCGATACTCGACTGTTTATCACCCTGCGTTCAAACGACCGACAAGGCTCATAACTCTCGGTGACGATTATGTTCCCGTAAATCTGATAAAACGCATTGACGAAAGCTGGCGCAGATACCGTGTTGATCTTCCGCCGCAGGATAACCTCTATAAACAGTATATCGGCAATGAGCCGATTGTTGGTTATGCACAGACCTATGTGCGGTTTATAACTATTGTTGAAGCGGTGAGAAAAAGACCGGATAACAACAGAGTTGCGGTTAAATACCTTGCTGATGAAATAAGAAAGCTGCACAGACTAATTGAACAGCAAAATCTTCTGTGCGGTAACGACATTGAAACCGCCGAACAGCTTGAAGCCTACAAGCAAGGCTGCAAGGATGAGCTTGCAGAGCTGAGCGAGGCAAGAAATATTTTGCGAAGCAAACTGAAAACTGCTCAAAACCACGGCAACGAAAATGAAGTTCGTGAGCTGAAGGGGTATATTTCAGATCTTTCCGGAAGGATAAAGATACTGCGAAAGAATATTACCGTTTGCGAAAGGATTGAACAGAAGAAGCCTGAAATTGACGAGAAGCTTCAGAACATCAAAGAAATTTACCAACCAACCAGAAATAAAAATTATGAAAGGAGCCGTTAATATGGCAAACAGAAAATTAAAATCTGCGGTTAACATACCGCTTGAAAAAATCCGTCCCTTTGAGGGGCATCCCTACAAGGTTATTGATAACGAGGAGATGAACACCCTGATTGAAAGCATTCAGGAGCAGGGCATTCTCTCACCGCTTATCGTCAGACCGCTTGAAAATACAGAAGATGAATACGAGCTTATCTCGGGACACCGCAGACTGAGGGCAGCACAGAAGGCAGGGGCAAAAAATGTTCCTGTCTTTATTTATGCCGTCAGCCGTGATGAAGCCGCAATAATGCTCGTGGACAGTAACCTGCACAGAGAACATATCTTACCCTCTGAAAAAGCTTTTGCTTATAAGCTTAAGCTGGAGGCACTTAAACATCAAGGTAAAACTTCTGGACAACTTGTCCAGAAGTTCTCTGTCGAATTAGTTGGTGATGAAGTAGGCGAGAGTTATAAAACAGTTCAACGCTATATCCGTCTGACATATCTCATACCTGAACTTCTTGACCTTGTTGACGAGGGCAGAATTGCTCTCACTCCCGCAGTTGAGCTGTCTTACCTTACCGAAGAACAGCAATACAGTCTGCTTGGCACGGTTGAGGTTGAGGACAGAACACCGTCGCTTTCACAGGCAGTCCGCTTCAAAAAGCTCAGTCAGGCAGGTCAGCTGACCGATGAACTCATCGACTCGATAATGCAGGAAGAAAAGGCAAATCAGCGCGAAATGTTCCGCATCCCGATGGAACGTTTGCGAAAGGCTCTGCCGAATCTGAAGCCGAGTCAGGTTGAGGATTTCATCATCAGTGCCATTGTTTTCTATCAAAAGCACTTGGACAGAAAGAAGGACAAGGGTGCGAGATAATCCGCACATTTGTAAAGGAGGTTTGTTATGAGTAATATTGATATAAATAAAGACCCCGAATACTGCTTTGCGGCTTTGAAGCTCATTGAGCAGTTATTCAGGGACGGGAAAATACCGGAATATATGTTTCACAATATTCTGAAAGACTATGCGGATATTGTGGACGAAAGCAAGTTCATCAAAGGAAATCACAACCAGACAAAGGAGGACACTATATGATAAATTCAGATTTCGGAAAGCGACGGGTAGTAATCTATGCCCGAGTTTCCACAGACCACAAAGAGCAGCTGTCGGCGCTCGAAAATCAGCTGGATTGGTATGAGCCGATTCTCAAGGCAAGACCCGAATGGGAGCTTGTTGACAGGTATATTGACGAGGGTATCACGGGCACATCCGCCGAAAAAAGACCGCAGTTTATGAAAATGATAAGGGATGCCAAGAAAAAGAAATTCGATTTGATTATCACCCGTGAGGTTTCCCGCTTTGCCCGTAACACGGTTGACACCCTGCAGTACACCCGTGAACTTAAGGCGATGGGCGTTGAGGTTTTCTTCATAAACGATAACATCAAAACCTTTGACGGTGACGGCGAATTGCGACTGACCATTATGGCAACCCTTGCGCAGGACGAAAGCCGAAAAACATCGGTGAGAGTTAAAAGCGGTCAGCAGACATCAATGGAAAACGGTGTGTTCTACGGTAACGGCACTATTCTCGGCTACAGACGGGTTGAAAAGCTGCTTGAAAACAACAAAAAGCACGTAGACTTTTTCATCGACCCCGTGCAGGCCGAAACGGTAAAGCTGATTTATGAAATGTATCTTGAAGGTCACGGACTTATGCAGATAAAAAACGAGCTTGAACGCAGAGGCTACAAAACCGCAACGGGTAAAAGCAGGTGGTATGAAACGGTCATATCCAACGTTCTGAAGAACTCGTTTTACTGCGGTATCATCACTTATCACAAGGAATATACGCCTGATTACCTGACACAGAAAAAGGTCAAAAACTACGGTGAAATCGACCTTGTGCAGGTAAAGGGCAGACACGAACCGATTGTATCGGTAGAAGATTACGAAAGGGTGCGAGCAATTATGGCAAGCAAAACAGCTCAATGCAAAATGAACGCAAAGAAAAGAAGTCTGATGATTGGCAGAAGACCGAGAACTACCGTATGGGGTAAGCTGCTCATCTGCGAATGCGGTCACAAGTTCAACACAAGGAACTGGTACAGAACGGCAACACAGTCAAACATCGGTTATCAGTGCTACGATTCCGTGCGGACAGGCTCTTATGAAAGCAGAAAAAGGAAAGGTCTGCCGCTTGAGGGTATCTGCCGCACCCCGATGATACCTGAATGGAAGCTGCAGTTGATGGCAAACCACATCTTCCGCAACTATCTTATGCAAAGGGACAAGGTGCTGGCGCTTGCCAACTCAATGCTCGAAGCACATATCGGCGACACGGGCGAAACAGTCGATTACGAAGAGATTATTGATCAGAAGAAACGGCAGCTCGCAAAGCACAACCGAAAGCTCGACAACTATATCGAAATGAGGGCGGAGGGTGATATTGACAAGGACTCGTTCACCCAAAAAACATCGGAGCTCAGAGCCGAAATAAGGAAGCTGA
>JAFQSY010000041.1 GCA_017409265.1 Clostridia bacterium | reverse complement strand
TATTTTGACTTATGCTTCCTTAACAACTACCTGCTTGCCGTTATAGTAACCGCACTCGGGGCAAAGTCTGTGAGATCTCTTGTACTCACCGCAGTTTGAGCACTTTTCAAGCTGGGGAGCAGACATCTTCCATACGTTTGAACGTCTCTTATCTCTTCTTGCCTTTGAAACTCTTCTCTTGGGTACTGCCATGCCTAAGCACCTCCTTAATTTTGTGCTTTTATTAAACCGTCCGGTTTTTTGTTAATTATCCAAAAGCTGCATAAGTGCCTCAAGTCTTGGGTCAACCTCTTTTTCGCAGCTGCATGAACCTGTGTTAAGATCCTTGCCGCACTTCGGGCATATTCCCTTACAGTTCTCATCACAAAGAAACTTTGCGGGAAGGTCAAGAAAAATATCCTCGGTTATGAGCGGATCCAAATCAAAACGAAGCTCATTGACAAGCAAAAGCTCGTCATTTGTTTCATCGTTAAGATGTGTAACAAGGGTATGAAAAATATCAATTTCAAGCGGAACGTTTATGGGCTTTGCGCACCTGTCGCAATCCATGTCGAGAACAAACTCTGCTTTTGCGCGCAACTCAACTATTCCCGTATAATTGCCCGCAGAGCCGCTGACCTTTACGGGAGACGTGAAAGGTCTTGCGCCGCTGAACTCCTGGCCTGACAAATCAAGTTCATAGCTGAAATCTCTGACCATTCCCTCGTTATTAAAAATAGGCTCTAATTCTAATATCATTAATTGTCACCTAAAAATCACGCACAAAATATTATAAAGGTGTATGCGCAATTTGTCAACTAAAATTTTGATTTAAATTCAGATTTTTTCGCAGAAATCGAAAATTCTTGCAGGAAGATCGCTCTCATCGCATGAAATTGTGAATGTGAAATCCTGCTCTGCGATTTTGCTGAGCTCTGCAACTTTCTCAAGGAAGCTTGCAAGTGCTTCATAATCTCTGCCGCCGATTTTGAGAGTTGCGTCAACAAGGATATCAGTGATATCGTGGTCACCTGCAACAAGACCGCAAAGGAAGCCGTAGAATGCATCATAGCCGCTTACCTTATAATGGTCTGTTTCAACGAGTCTTGCTCTGTAGTTAACGTTATAAGTTAAGAGTCTTTCCTTCTCAACGCATACAACGTTGCCGTTTGACTTTTCAACAGCACCGTTTACAAGGTCGATAAGTCTCTTTGTTTTTCCTGCACCTTTGTTGCCGATAATAAGATAGATCATTTTAAAAATCCTCCTGTGTTTTTATTTGAGTCTTGCTTCAAGCTCATCTCTCTGGGCCTCGTATCCGGGCTTGCCGAGAAGAGCAAACATGTTCTTTTTATAGCTTTCTACACCGGGCTGGTCAAAGGGATTAACACCGAGAATGTAACCCGAAAGACCGCAAGCCTTTTCGAAGAAATAAATCATCCAGCCAAGATTAAATTCATCCTGTCTGTCAATTTCAATGAGAATGTTGGGAACATCGCCGTCAGAATGAGCGAGAACTGTTCCTGCAAAAGCCTTGCTGTTAACATAATGAACGGTTTTGCCTGCAACAAAGTTGAGTCCGTCACCGTTAATATCGTCAAATTCTATTTCAACGTCGTTTGCGGGCTCATTGACCCACATAACAGTTTCAAACAGCTTGCGTTCGCCTTCCTGAATATACTGACCGAGCGAATGAAGGTCGGTTGAGAAAATCGCTGACGCGGGGAAAATTCCCTTGCCGTCTTTGCCTTCGCTTTCGCCGAAAAGCTGCTTGAACCATTCGCACCAAAGAGTCATCGAGGGTTCATAGGCAGCAAGCATTTCGATTGATTTGCCGCTGCGGTAAAGCAGATTTCGGATTGCCGCATATTTATAGCAATCGTTGGTCATTACATCGTCTTTTGAATAAGCTTCTCTTGCGGCTGCGGCACCCTGCATGAGAGCGTCAATATCAATTCCCGCAACAGCGATGGGGAGCAGACCGACTGCGGTCAGAACGGAATATCTTCCGCCGACATCGTCGGGAACAACAAAGGTTTTATATCCTTCGCTGTCTGCAAGGGACTTAAGAGCACCCTTTGCTCTGTCGGTTGTGACATATATTCTCTTTGCCGCTTCTTCCTTGCCGTATCTCTCTTCAAGGAGCTTCTTGAAAATACGGAAAGCAATTGCAGGCTCGGTTGTAGTGCCTGATTTTGAGATAACGTTAACTGAAAAATCCCTACCCTCAACAAGCTTCATAAGTTCCGCAACAGATGAAGAGCTGATAGTGTTACCGCCGTAATAAATATCGGGAGTATCTTTTTTAACAAGATTATAATTGTTGGATTTTATAAACTCAATTACCGCTCTTGCACCGAGATAAGAACCGCCGATACCGAGAACAATAAGAACCTCAGAATCCTTCTTGATTTTTTCGGCGCAAGCTTTTATTTCTTCAAACTCCGCCTTATCGTAGTTAACGGGAAGGTCTATCCAGCCGAGAAAATCGCTGCCTGCACCCGTTCCCTCATGAAGCATTGCATGAGCCTTTGAAACCTCGGACTGCATTGCTTCAAGCTTCTCAACTGCGGCATATTCACCCGCATATTTGAGATTGAGTCTGATTGCCATGTGTCTGAACACCCCACTATAAAATACCAATTAGGTTATTTATAATATTTTACCCTATAAAAGCGTTCTTTGCAACACCTAAAAGCAAAATAATTATAAAAAATCTTTAAAATCAGTATTTTTTTGCCTGCCAATCAAACTTAAGTTTATTTATATTTACAGTCTATCATAAAACTGCAATAAATGCAAACTGAAAATATCAGCTTATTTTGCAAATGACGAAATAATTCTCATGAATACGATTTTAAAAGTCAGCTTTTCAACCGTATCGGGAGCGGTTATGTTATATTCACCAAGGACTTCGTCGCCAAGCCTGAAGGTGACTGTTCCGAGCACCTGACCCTGCTCAACAGGAGCGGCAACATCAACTGCAAGGTCGATTGTCTGCGTAATATCCGCTTCTCTCCCCTTTTCAACCAGCACGGGTTTCGCAGAAGGCACTTTCGGCTTTATTCTTTCAACAACGCCGTTAATAACACCGACATCGGGGATAAGCGTTGTATCAATTTCGGGAGTTACCGTTGCATAATTTGCAAAGCCCCAATTGAGCATTGCCTTTGCGGTTTCAAAACGGTCGCTGCTGTTATCGCTGCCCATTACGACGGCAATAAGATGAGTCCCTTCTCTCATTGCACTTGCCGAAACACAGCAGCCCGCTTTCGATGTCGTCCCCGTTTTCAGACCTGTTGTTCCCTCGTAAAATCTGACAAGCTTGTTGGTATTGACAAGCTCCGTCTGACCCCCACGCAGGGAATCCATCCATATTGTTGTGTAATTCGTTATAAGCTCATGCTTCAGAAGCTCCCTTGACATTGTTGCAACATCAAGAGCTGTTGTGAGGTGGTTTTCGGTTGTGTCATCAAGACCTGTGCAATTCTCAAAATGAGTATTGTTCATTCCGAGTTCCTGCGCTCTTTCGTTGAGCATTTTAACAAATGCTTCATCGCTGCCCGCAAGATATTCGCCGAGTGCGGTGCAGGCATCGTTTGCGCTGTAAACGGCGGTTGCCTTAAGAAGGTCATCAACACTCATCTGTTCACCCTCTTTGAGCCAAATCTGCGAGCCGCCCTTTGATGCTGCACTGCCCGTGACGGTAACAACATCGCTGAGCGCAATCCTGCCCTCGTCGATTGCCTCGGTTATCAGCAAAAGGGGCATTATTTTTGTCACCGATGCAGGATAAACCTTATCATTTTCGTTATATTTCATCAGCACTTTTCCTGTTGATACATCCATCAGCACGGCGGATTTCGCCTTGATTTCAACAGGTGTTTTGTCATTTTCCGCAAACGAAATCACAGAAAAATTCATCAGCATCACTGCTGACAAAAAAATGGACAGAACCGTTTTTATTGTTTTTTTCATAATATCTCTCCTCTCAACAGAATATATGAGCGAAATATGATTGATTATCACTTTATTTTTTGATATAATATATTTTAGTTTAAAATTCAGAAGGAGATATCTATGAAGGCGGCATTCTACACCCTTGGCTGCAAGGTCAATCAATATGAATCCCAGGCAATGGCGCAGAACCTTGAAAATCACGGCTTTATCATCACCGAGCATTCCGACGATGCCGATGTTTACATTATAAATTCATGCACGGTTACTGCCGAAAGCGACAGAAAAACAAGGCAGGCTGTGCGCCGATTCAAAAAACAACACCCCGAAAGTATTGTTGTTCTTACGGGCTGCATGCCGCAGGCATTCCCCGAATACGGTGAAAAGCTTGATGAGGCAGATATTGTTATCGGAAACAAGAGCAACAAGATGCTTCACGATTACATAGTTCAGTATATAAACGGCAGCGGAAGAATCTTTGCCGTTGAACAACATAAAACAGGTGATAAATTTACGGGCGATACCATAAGCTCATTCAGAGAAAGAACAAGGGCAAGCGTCAAAATTGAGGACGGCTGCAACCGTTTCTGCTCCTACTGCATCATTCCTTATGCAAGAGGAAGAGTACGCTCGAAGCCGCTCGATGAGTTGAAAAATGAAATTGCCCTGCTTGAGAAAAACGGATTCTGCGAAATCGTGCTTGTAGGTATAAATCTTTCTGCTTATGGCACAGACTGCGGAAAAAGCATTGTTGATACCGTTAAGCTCGCGGCATCATTTGAGGGAATAAAGAGAGTCCGTCTCGGCTCGCTTGAGCCTGACCATATAACCGATGAAATTATTGCAAAGCTTTCAAAAATTCCCGAACTTTGTCCGCAGTTTCACATCTCGCTTCAAAGCGGGTGCGACAACACCCTCAAGCGCATGAACAGACACTATGACAGCGCTGAATATTATAAGCTTTGTCAAAAGCTTCGCTCGGCATTCGATAACACAACAATTACAACCGATGTTATGGTTGGCTTTCCCGGGGAAACAAGAGATGATTTTGAGAGCTCAATGGAGTTTGTCAAAAGGGTCGGCTTTGAAAAGGTGCATGTTTTCCCCTATTCGATAAGACCCGGCACCCCTGCCGCAAGAATGACCGACCAGATTGAAAAGAGCGAGAAAGAAAAACGCGCAGCGGAAATGACAGCCGCCGCCGAGAAAATCAGAAAGGATTTTCTTAACAGCCAAATCGGCAAAACTCTTGAAATTCTCGTCGAGGAATATCATGACGGCTTTGCACAAGGCTACACAAAGAATTATACTCCCGTCAAAATTCCATGCGAATGCGATTCTCTCCACGGCATAATAAAAACAGAAATCACCGCGGTTGACAGTGACTTCTGCATAGGCAAAATATAAGAACAACCGCCCCGAAATTTTCGTTTCGGGGCGATATTTCTAATTGTTTTTGTTGCTCAAAGGTCTGCGCAGAAGAAGGCTCAAAAGTGCAGAGCCTTTGAACGGGATAAGCGGATAAAGATAGCATTGACCCGTTACGGTTCTTGTTGTCGCAATCTCGATAACAACAATCAAAATACCTGCAACAAATCCCCAAACATTAAACAGAGCAATGAGCGCAATGAGCATCATTCTGAAAAGCTTGAATGCATAGCCGAGTTCAAAGCTCGGCTGTGTGAAATTCGTGAGGGCGACAAACGCCATATACAGAACAACCTCGGGCACAAACCAGCCTGCCGATACCGCAAATTCGCCAAGCACCAATGCGCCGATAACGCCGAAGGAACCACTTAATGACTGCGGAGTGTTGATTGACGCAAGCTTGATTGCGTCAATGACAATCTCGACGATAAACAGCTGCGCTACTATCGGCAGAGTATACTTCTCTTCAATTTTTACAAACTCCAGCCATTCGGGGATATAGTCGGGATTTTGTATCAACAAAAGCCATATCGGAATGAGCAGCATCGTCATTGCAAAGATAAACATTCTGATTATTCTCATATATGAGCCTATGACGGGTGACATATAATAATCGTTGGTATCCTGCAAAAAGTCGAATATCCCCGACGGAATTATCATAGCTGCAGGTGAATTGTCGGTTATGACAACCATGCTCCCCTCAAGAACACTTGCCGCAACCGCATCGGGTCTTTCTGTATATCTTACCTTTGGAAACGGATTAATCCATTGTTTCGGCACAAGGCAGTCGATCAGACTCTGCTGGCTCATTGAAAGTGAGTTTATGGAGATTGAATCAAGCTTTTTTTGCAGAGCATGGAGCATTTTCTCATTCACTCTGCCCTTCATATAACAAATCACAACATCCGTTTTCGACTTTTTGCCGACGGAGTGAATCTCCATTGTCAGGTCTGTATCTCTGATTCTTCGGCGGATAAGCGCAGTGTTAAAAACAAGGGTTTCAACAAAGCCGTCATGCGGTCCGCGCAAAACTCTGTCATTTTCGGGCTCGCCGACAGAACGCACGGGATAAGTTCTCGCATCAATCATAATCGCCTCGGGATAGCCTTCAACAATCATACCGATTGCACCTGAAAGTACGGCTTTTATGAAGTCGCTGACCTTTGCATGAACATCGGTTTCAACATAGGGAATAAATTTATTTGCAAATTCTCTTGTCGTTTTGCAGTTCTTTATCTCCTTTTCTTCCGCTGACATAAGATATGCCATAATCTTTTCCATAATTTCATCCTTGCAGAAGCCGTCAACGAAATAAAGCTTTGCGCTGCGCTTATCAATTTTTATCTCTCTGCCGACAAGGTCAAAGCTCGCATTCAGCCTTAAATCTCTGTCAAGAATCATCACATTTGAGCAATAATCCGCCGAAAAAATTTTCTCCATTTGAATCTTCCTTTATAATTCAGATATCCTTATTATTTTCAAAGATTTTATCTGTATTCATTATAAAGGTTAACTATTGCATTCCATGTCAGCGGGCCTACAACGCCCGTTTGCTCAATGCCCGAGAGCCTTTGAACGGCAATAACCGCTTCTCTTGTTCTGTTACCAAATACTCCGTCAACCGTAATCAGAGGCACGGCATTGTTATTTTGCGCAATCGTTCTCAAGAATGTCTGCACCTGTGTGACAACGTTACCGCTTGTGCCTGTGGTTAAGGTATATCCCGGATAAAGCAGGGATGAATATGAACGATATTCATCGGGCAGAGAATTGAGCGTGCTGTCATAGGCATCAAGAATTGCGTTCCACGTTGCTCTGCCGACTATTCCGTCAACTGTCAGACCGTATTCTCTCTGGAAGGTGCGCACGGCATTTTCTGTTGCCGGGCCGAAAATTCCGTCAACCGATATCTGCGGAAGTCTGTCGTTGAAAAATCCGAGAAAATTGAGATAATACTGAATCGTTCTGACATCTCGGCCTCTGTCCCCTCTTCGGATAACCTCGCTGAAAATTCTTTCGACCTCGCTGATGGTTATACCCTCGGAATAAAGCTCCGACAGCTTTTTGACAGCATTATAAATCTGCTTGATTTTATACCACGTCGCCTTGCCGACTATGCCGTCGGGCGTAAGGTTGAATATTCGCTGAAACTGTCTGACCGCCGCCTGCGTTGATGCATCAAAGAAGCCGTTCGGATCGGGAATCCTCGGGATTGAGGGATAATTCTGACGTATTCTGTTAAGCTGACGCTGAATTGTTCTTATATCTTCACCGCCGTATGACCCGAGGCGCAAAAGCCTGCCGGGATATGATTCGGGGATATTTTTTACAGGCGCATTGCGCACAATGTTTACGTCGTTGCCGTAATAATTCTGCAAAATCTGATAGGGTGTTCTTCCTCTGTTTGCAAGAGTTACCGTTCCCCATTGAGAAAGCCCTCGGCAAGTGACATTTCTTCCGTCGCAATATTCTGTAAAATAAGGCTGAATCTGATTTCCCTTTGTAACATAGTCATTGAAAAGCTCATCGACAATTTTTGAAATGTTCGAATAGATATCTCTTCCGTCAATATACGCCTGGTCATATGCAGTTGAATTGGTTATATCAAAATTATATCCTCTGCTCCGATAATACTCGGTAAAAATTCTGTTTAGAGCAAAGGAAACCTGCGCATAAATATTTGCTCTTATGGCACTATCGGGCCACGAGGGATAGACCTCGCTTGAAGCCACGTTTTTTATATAATCCGTAAACGGGACACGGACATTACGTGCGTTGGAGTTGGGAGGTCCGAGATGAACGGTTATATAATCGGGAATTACGGGTGTTACTGCCATGATTTACCCCTCATTTCTCAAGGAATTTAAACTTGTTTCATCAACGACAATCGGTTCGGGTTCATCAAGACCCGCCGCTTTGGCAAGCATTCTGACGGGCTGAATTGATTCAACACCCGAAAACACGGGTACATTTGTGAAAACCGAGCGGACATAATCGGGATGCTCAACATATACAGAATAGACTGCATACGGAAGTCTCGGATTCTGTCCGGTTTGAGGCGATTGCGAGATTGATTTTGGCGGTGCCGGCAAACTCACAGACTGCGTAACGCCGTCTATATCCGTCAAGCCGTCAAAAACGGCAACATTTCCGCTCGGAAGTCCGAGAAAAATCACAACTCTTGCACTCGGTACTCCGAAGGCTCTGTCCGATGCAAAGGCTTCAACCCGAAGAGTTCCTCTTTCAGTATTTGCCGCAAGGAAATCATTGATATCTCTGCATTTTGCACGCTGTTCATTGCTTGCGTTTTCGGAAAGATTGCCGCAACTTCTGCGCAGCATTTCTGCTATATCGCCACCTTCATTCTGCACTGGAAACACGTTTTCTTCTGTTACGGGCGCCTGCGCTGGAACTGCTTCTTCGCTTATTTCAGCGCTGTCAATTATATTCTCTGTATTTTCCTCAAGTGTCTGAATATCAGGCAAGGGATTGCTTCTATCACGTTCAAATGGGGTGTTGTTTCTTAATGCTTCATCCATATCTTCCACTCTCTCATCAGCGGCAGCGTTTTCACTTTCCGGGTAACCTGATATGTTGTTTCGTCTTTGAAATTCGAGCATTTCCTGCTTATATCTGTCCATCATTTTTTCAAGTTCTCTTCTATCCATAAATAAAAACCTCCGTTTCATTCGCTAATTACAATATATTAGCGCACGGAGGTTTTTGTTACAAATTTAAAAGCGCTGCCGCAATGCGACAGCGCTTTAAGCTTTTATTCAGGAATTAGTCTTCCTTCTTTTTTCTGGTGATTACATATGCTGCTGCAGCTGCGCCTGAGATAATTGCAAATGCTGCAACGCCTGCAACCGAACCGGTATCGGGGATTACAACGTCAACATCTGCGCCGACATCTTCCCATGTTGCTTCAAAGACAAGATCTGTGTTGCCCATCTTCTCGGGAACTTCGGGATTCCAGCCTGCAAACTCAGCGCCGTCCTTTGCAGGATCAGCGGGAACGGGAATCTTTGTTCCTTCAACAACCTTGTAAACCTTATAAACCTCACCGTCAACCATGAATGTTACGGTATGAGTATGCTTAACAAGGTGTGCTGCACCGATGATAACGATGATGCCGCCAACGATTGAAATGCCTGTAATAAGTGCTGCATTCATGCCGATAACAGTTCCGATAACAGCACCGGAAACAACTGTTCCGCCGATAACGATTGTTACGAATGTCTTATCAACTTCCCACTGTGCAACAAATTCAAGGTTTTCAGCAGGCATTGTTGAGGGAACTTCAGGCTCCCAACCTACAAATACAAAACCAAACTTTGTGGGTGCTTCGGGAACGGGGATTTCAGCGCCTTCCTTGAGTGAGAAGCGTCTGTATGTTTCACCGTCAACAACATATCTTGCGATATATTCATCCTCTGCAGGAACAATCCACTTTGCAGTATAAGTAACATCGTGTGCGGGCATTGTTGCATCAACGTTGGGTTCCCAACGCTCAAAGAGATAGCCTTCCTTGGTGGGATCTTCGGGTCTGGGAACTTCCGAACCGAAGACAACATCTTCATATTCCTTATAAACAGCACCGCTGCCGTCAAGGAGATATGTTACCTTGTAGGAATTGATTTCAAGCTTTGCATATGCATCAATATCTTCTGTACCCATTGTTGCGGGAAGAGCATTGCCGTCCTTATCGGTCCAACCCTTGAATGTAAAGCCTTCAACTACGGGTGTGGGATGACTCATTGCAGCGCCTTCTTCAAATTCCTTTGATGTGTAAAGTACTGCCGCTGCGCCTTCACCCTTTACAAGGTAGTAATTAACCTTATGGCTCTTAACCTCGGGAACCTTTTCTTCCCAGATAGCCTTAACTGTAAGGTCAGCGCCGGGCATCTTGCCGTCTGAAGGCATGCCATCCCAGCCCTTGAACTCATAACCGTCTCTTGTGGGTACAGGAAGTTCGCCGATAGCTTCGCCTTCTGCAAGTTCCTTGTTAACTGTCAAGGAACCGTCAGCGAATGCGCCGCCGTTTGCGTCAGCAACAAACTTGTTTGTTTCAACGCCGGGCTTTGCTTCCCAAACAGCCTTGACTGTAAGGTCATTTGCAGGCATTGTGGGCGGAAGTGCGGGTTCCCAACCCTTGAAGTCGAAGCCTTCTCTTGTGGGATCTGCGGGAGCAACAACAGTTTCGCCGAAATCATATGTTGCGGGAGGAACTGCGCTACCGCCGTTTGAATCGAATGTTATGGTGTATTCGTTGATCTTCCACTTTGCAGTAAGTTCAACGTCACCGTCAGGCATCTTACCGTCTGAAGGATAGCCTTCCCAGCCGTCAAATGTATAACCGGGTTTCTGGGGTACATCGGGAAGAACATCTTCAAGGTCTGTTCCGTAATCTACGTTATCAACAGTGAAATGTTCAGAATCATTTTCTTCAAATTCACCGCCGTTTGCGTTAAGAACGATATCGTTCTTGTTGATTGACCATACACCGACAATTGCGGTATCTGCTGTTACAGTAAAGCTTGTAACGGGAGCTGTTCTGTCATTATCAAGATACCAGCCTGCGAAAGTATAGCCTTCAACCTTTGCGGGAACGGATTCAACCGTTACGGTTTTACCCTTTTCATAAGTTTTGGGTGCGGGAATTTCAGCTGCGTTTGCAGGTACATCGCCTTCATATTCATATGATACGATGAAGAGCTCTGTTTCTTCAATCCAGAAGCCTTCGATAACGATATCTGCTGAAGGCATTGTGAACTTATCGCCTGCATTATACTTGATGCCGTTATAATACCAGCCGAAGAACTCATAGCCTTCAACTGCAGCGGGAAGAGCTGCAACAACTACATCGCTGCCTTCTGCAACTGTTGATGATGCGGGAAGTGCAGGAGCGTTTGCAGGCTTATCATCACCAATATATTCATACTCGACTGTGTAAGTCTTGGGTACAATCTTTTCCCACTTTGCGGTGAGAGTTGTGTTTGCTGCAGGCATTTCGAATGCATCTCCTGCTGCGTAAAGCTTCTCGCCATCATCCCAACCGAGGAAGGTTGAGCCTTCAAGTGAAGTCTTGGGAAGGTTAATGATTGCACCGGGAAGAAGTTCCTTATCAGCAACTGCAACGCCGCCGTTTTCATCAAATGTGAGTGTATACTTGGTGGGTTCTGTTATGATTTCTTCATATACGGCATAGAGAACAGTTGCCTCTGCGGGCATACGGAAATTATAACCTGCAGGATAGCTTGCGCCGTTTTCGTCCTTCCAGCCCTTGAATGTGTAGCCTTCAACGTCTGCAAGCGAGGGAAGCTTGAATGCTTCGCCTGCCTTGAGTTCTTTGCCTGCAGGAAGTGCGGGAGCGTTTGCGGGTGCGCCTTCTGCATATTCAAAGGTAAGAGCATACTTGGAAGCCTCAGTTGTTGTGGGTTCTGTTGTTTCGGGCTCTGTGGGAGCGGTTGTTACCTCTGACCACTTTGCTGTAAGAGTAACATCACCTGTTACCTTATATTTATAGCCTGCGGGATATCTTACGCCGTTTTCATCATACCAGCCGTCAAAATCATATCCTTCGAGCTCGGGAAGATTCGGAAGCTCATGTGTCTGACCGTCTGTTACGGGAATATCTCTGGGGAGTTCGGGAGCGCCTTCGGGCTTACCTGCCGCATAATCAAAGCTGATTTTGTAGGTGGCAGGTATTGTGGGCTCTGTGGGCTCTGCTGTGGTGGGTTCATCTACCTTTATGATTTTAGCGGTGAACATCATGTCACCCTTGACTATATATTCAAAGTCTTTGGGATACTTAACACCGTTTTCATCATACCAATAATCGAACTCGTAGCCTTCAACTGTTGCAATTTGAGGAAGTCTGTATGGTTCGCCACCCTTGACAGAAATATTTGTATCGAGCTTGGTTGCGCCTTCGGGGGCTTCTCCGTCATACTTAAATCCGATGGTATAAGTGGGAGCTGTTGTGGGAGCTTCTGTTGTGAGCTCAATCTTCCAAATTGCGGTAAGGGTTATTTTAAATCCGGGCATTGCATACATGTCGCCTGCCTGGTAAGTCTGAACACCGTCGTTCCAGCCCTTGAATACGTAGCCATCTTTTGATGATGCGGGAAGCTTGTATTCATCGCCTTCTTTGAGTCTTACATCGTCAACCTCGGAGCCGCCCTTTTCATCAAATGTAAGCGAATAGGTTTCAAACCATGAAACGATAAGCTCAACATCACCTTCAGGCATTGTGAAGTTATCCCAGGGAGCATATGTGTTTCCGTCATATGTCCAACCGATAAACTCATAGCCTTCCAGCTCGGGAAGTGCTCTTATGATTGTTGTTTCACCTGCGATAAGTTCTTCCGAAGCGGGAAGCTCGGGAAGACCGTCGCCTTCATATTCATAGTTGTATGAAAGAGTGAAGATTTCTTTGAAGATAGGCTCAAGAACAAGGTCGCCTGCGGGCATCTTGCCGTCTTCAGGCATGTTCTTCCAGCCTGCGAATCTGTGATCATCCTTTTCAGGATTTGACTTTGTGAGTACGGGAACAGACTCGCCTTCAGCTGCCTTGCCAACGATTTCATCATAGATGTTACCGTCTGCATCCTTATAAATTACATTATATACCTTTGTCCACTGTGCTGTAAGGGTTGCATCTTCAGCAGGCATTACAAAGGTCTGACCTGCGTTGTAAACAGTTTCGTCTTCAGCTTTCCAACCGTTGAATCTGTATCCTTCCTTGCTTACGATGGGAAGAATATATGCTGCGCCTTCTGCAAGCTTGGGATCTGCGGGAACGGGTGAACCGCCATCCTCTTCAAATGTAAGAGTATATTTGATTTCGTTCCATACTGCTTCATATTCTTCGTCTGCAGTAAAGGTGATTTCTGTGCCGGGAAGAAGAACCTCGCCCTTTTCATCCTTCCAGCCGAGAAGCTCAAAGCCGGGCTTTGTTATATCATCTGCTGTGGGAAGAGTTACTTTTTCGCCGTGAAGACCGCTTGCCTGTGCATCTTCTGCATCTGCAAAGGTACCGCCGTTTGCATCATATTCAACAGTTCTTGTTGCAAGCTTGAAATATGCAACAAGCTCATTCTCCTTGCCCTCTTCAAGTGTAAGAGTAAGATTGTTGAGTGCATTTTCAGGATCGGGTATATTACTTTCGCTCTTAACAAGTCCGCTGTATGCCCAATGGATATCAGCTGTTGAAGTTCCGTCTGTTATTTCAACAGTCTTACCTTCGTCACCTGACTTAGTGAGTACAGTGCCTTCAATATATGATGTTGTTCCGTCTTCATTAAGAATCTGGAGCATCGGAGTAATTGTATACTGAACATTGCCGGGGAGTACTTCTTCCCAAACTGCAACAAACGTCATATCCTTTGCAGGCATGATGTTGTTAGCAGGAAGTGCGGGAACCCATGTAAAGGTGTATTCGCCGTCTGTTCTTGTGGGAACGGGAGGAACGATTGTTGCTCCTGCCTGATAAGGAATTGTTATTTCTGTTTTGTCGCCGTCAAACATACCGCCGTTAGCGATAAATGTTGCATCATATGTGGGAACAACAGCATCTGCCCATACAGCAACAAGATTGAGGCTTTCAGCAGGCATTGTTATCTTCTGAAGTTCACCGGGACCATATACGATTGCTTCAAGTGCATCGTCTGCATCTGCCCATCCCTTAAAGGTCTTTTTGCCTGTGGGATCGGTGGGATCTGCAGGAACAACATTTGCAAGTGCGGTTTCGTAAATAAGGTCATCCTTTGAGAATGTATCTTTTCCGTTTGCAAACTGACCGTCAGTTGCATCAAGTGTGATTACATAGAGAGTGGGATTCCACTGTGCAGTGAGAATCACTTCGCTTGCAGGCATTGTGAAGCTTGCAGGTGATTCTTCATCTGTGGGATTATTGTAAATAACGTTGTCTGCGTTGCTCATCCAGCCTGCGAAAACATAGCCGGTCTTCTGAAGCATTGCACCGTCACGTACGGTTACGATAGCATCTGTCTTTTTGGTTTCAACCTCACCGACAAGCTCTGCGCCGTTCTTATATATTACATTATAAGTATTAGCAGTCCATTTTGCAGTGTAAACTGTATCTTCAGCGGGAGCTGTTGCAGGAAGCTTGTTTCCTGCTGCATCGAACCAACCGCCGAATGTGTAGCCGTCCTTTTCAGGCTCTTCGGGAACTTCAACGTCAGCACCGTATTTGGTATCAACTGTTTCTTCTGCCGAGCCGTTAGCAGGATCAAAGGTAAGAGTTACATCTTTCGCTATGAATACAGGATAGAACTTCTTGCCTTCGATGCTGTCCATAACACCGAGTTCTTCGGGAGCTGTTGCATCAGGGTTTGTTGACCAGCCCTTGAAATCATAGCCGTTCTTTGAAGGATTCTTTTCAGGAGCTTCAATTGCTTCACCGTAGGTTGTGGGGTTAGTTGCATAAGGCTCTGCTGCATCCTTATCCTCATAGAAATATGCATTATAAACATTGGCATTTTCGCTTACGGGATAGAACGCTGTGTCTTCAGTAACGATATAGGGGAAGGAAACTACTGTTCCGTCAGCAAGCTGCCATACGTTTTCGCCGTAGCCTTCAGGAATATCAACTGCTTCAAACTCGTAACCGTACCAGAGACCGTCGTTTGAATCAATTACTTCGCCGTTTGCATCATAGAATGTTACGGTATATTCCTTTTCGGTTCCCTGAAGAGGGTTATACATCGCATTGAAAGATAAGTCGCCTGTTGCTGTTTCAGGAATATCAATATCCCAGTCAACAAATTCATAACCGTTCATTTCGGGAGCTTCGGGGATAATAACTTCTTCGCCGAACTTATAGACATAGGTCATCGTTCTTTCGCCGGTTGAGGGGAAGCTGCCGTTTTCGCCTGCATCAAAAAGATATATAATGCTGATTTCTGCATAGATTGTTACGTCTTTTTCAGGCATTGTTTCGGGAAGAACCGAAATCTTATTTCCTGCATCATCAAGCATATAAAGCTCAACCTCTGATGCGGGAAGAGAATCAAACTCGGGAAGGGGTTCTCCGAAATAGAGAAGCTCTGAATCTTTATGTTTGCCGGAGATATCTTCATAAATGAAGGTTAATGTATATTCATTTCTTGTGTAATAAGCTTTAAGCACGGAGGAGTTATCTGCTTCTACTTTAACGCTTGTTGAGCTTGCAGCAGCATCAAAAGTGAAACCGGGTCTTGTTGTTGCCTGGAGAGGAACAACAGTACCTGCTGCTGTGTAGAAACTATCTGTGAAAGTAGGAACACTTGAATAGGTTCCGTCGGTATTCATCAGATAAGTTTCAACCTTGTACTCTGCTACACCGCTGTTATCCCACAGTGCATAAAGAGTATAATCTTCGTAATCATACTTGGTCAGCTGCTCGTCCACTGCGAGAGCTGCAAGAATTTCTGATGTTACCTTGAGTCCGTAGCCCTGAAGCTGTGTTGCTGTTTTATTTTTGAGATCAAGAGCAGCAATCATCTCTGCTGTAAGCTCTGCGCCTGCTTCAACACCTTCGGTATTGGGAAGAAAACCGAGAAGCTGTGATGTTACTTTCCAGCCGAGAGCAGCAATTTCGGAATCGCTCATTTTGCCGAATGCGATTTCGTTGAGAATTGCATCTGTAATCTCTGCGCCCTTCTGGGTCTTTATCTTTGACCAACCTATAAGATTATGGTTCGTTCTTGTAACATCAGCTTCTTTTGCTGTAACTTCGGCGTAAACGCTGTCCTTGATTATGCCGTTGACAGTTACTTCTTCACCGTCGGAAAATTCTCCGCCGTTTGCATTGAGAACTACACTTCCGGTTGTTGAAAGAACGCCTTCGTTGCTCTTGAAGTTTTCATCGGCAATTTCCCAACCAAAGCCGAGAATTGTAACTAAGTGATTGGGAACTCCAAGCTCACCCTTAGGAAGGTCGATGAACGGAGTACTGATACCCATCGAGCCTGTTTTGAGAGTACCTCTGAGCTTTGAAGGAACTTCTGCAACGCCCTCTTCGTTAACTGTCTTTGTTGTTGAGTTGCTTCTTACAATGAAATCATACTCATCATACCAGTTATCGTTTGAAGCATCTGTATCGTCAAGATTGTCAGTAAGAACAACCGTCTTATCAGATGTTCCGGGGAATACGATCTGGCTGGAAACAAGTTCCTTGCCTGCAAGATCAGCCTCGGAAATGATGTCGTTATCCTTGAAAATAGGAATCAGGAAGAAATCATCTGCATCAGCATTATATCTTTCCGATGCAGTCAGACTGCCGATAGTCTCTGTTCCACCAACACCGTTTGCAACATAGTTGGTGTTTGAAATATGAGGAACAACAGCGTTCTGGGGGAATGCCTGAGTTGTTGTTCCCGAGCTTGATGTTGTTACTCTGACCATTTCGAAGAAATCCGTATCGAAAAGCAGAGCAGAAGCAAATGCGTGAGTTGCAAAGTTTGTTGAAACATAAGCCCTTGCCTTGACATGATCGCCGGGCGCTGCCTTTGTTGTTTCAACCCATTCGCCGTCACTGTTTTGTCTGAAGAACTTAACGGTGAAGGTGGCACTTTCTTTTGTGCTTGTTGCCAACTCGCCGTCTGCTGCGGAAGCCGCAACCGACATCGAGCTAAAAATCATGACAAATGCCAAAAGCAAAGCCAATGATTTCTTTAAATGTGTCATAAGCATTTTTCCTCCTTAATGCTTGAAAGCCGACAAGCGACACTTTCATATAATACAAGTCATTTTAACATATGCAAAATTTTATTTCAATAGTTTTTTATAAATATTTATATATAAATAATGGGAATTTTTTATACAACTCCGACAAATTGGCTGAAAAGCCGCTTTTATTCAGCCGTTTCGGTATCAATTACCTTTGCGGCACGTATTTTTGCAAGTTCAAACATCATTGTTTCTCTTGTTTTTCCGTGAACATTGAAGAACAGAAGTGTTACACCCTTCATAAATCTTCCAACCGCGGGGGCAAGAGCAAAAACAGTCCACAAGCCTCTGAGCATTGCGGGATCCGTCTGGGGAATAACTTTGCCTGTGACATCCAAAAGAGGCTCAAAATGAATTGCGTCAATTATTACGCCGCTGAGAATATTCGCAACCGCGGTTGAAATCAAGGTCATATATCCCATTGCGGCTGTGATTGTTGCTTCGTTGCGCACACCCGATTTCCATTCAACATAGTCATAAAGATCGCCGTTAAGGGCTGTACTGCAATATCTCTGAATGCTGTTGACCGAGCCGCAGCATGTAAGCGCAAAAACAATCCAGATGAAATTCAGCAGGAAATGGTCCTCGCCAAAAGGCTTGTAACCGACAATCCACATGATAAAATAGCAAATACCGCAGAACATATAGCTTCCTGCAGCAAGATTTCTTAAGCCGAATTTTTTGGTAAGTTTCGGCGCAAGCGGAAGCACAAAATAGCTGGGCAGCCCGGTGAAAAGTCCCGAAATTGAGCTGAGCGAAAGCTTGCCCATACAGTTTATCCAGAAGAAGTTCTGAACCTTTTCACCCGTATGCTTTCCTACCGCAAAGAAGTTCTTTATAATCAATATCCACATCGGTCTGCATGTACCGACGGTTTTGAAGGTTTCTATAAGTCCCATATGCTTCATTTCTTCTCTTGAAGCAAGGGGCATTCTTTCTTTAAGAGCAAAGAAACCGTATGTTCTGAAAATAAGAACGCAACCGATAAAGAATGACGCACCACCGATATAAACATACCGCGTTGGCACATTCAGAAAGTCAACAAAAAGCGGGAACAGCGACGGCAGCCACACGCCCGCCAAATCAGCATAGGCATCTGTTGCAATAAGCCTGTTACGTTCCGATACATTCGGTGTGATATTATAAAGAATCGTCTGATAACTCGTATTATAGAACGAGTTTGCAATAGATCCTATATAATTAAACAAGAAAAACCAGATAAAAAGCGCCGACTGACTCATTCCGCCGGGCAAAACCCATTGGGTAAACGACGAGAAAAACCAGAATGGAAGGGTCAGAAGCAAATACGGGCGTACACGTCCCCATCTCGTTCTTGTTCTGTCTATTAACAGACCGGAAAGAGCATTGTCAATTGAATCAAGGATTCCGCTGACTGTGCTTGCCGTGGTCCATGTTTTTGCCGATATGCCGAGGAATGTCGTTGCATAATAGAACGACTCCTTATTTACAAATGAATTCCAATTGGTGTCACCGAATCCTGAAAGGATATATGCTACATAATGCTTGGGGCTGAGATATCTTTTGTTTTGCTGTTCAAGATGTCTTTTAACCTTTTCGGGGTTTTCAGACTGTTCTGTTACAACCGTTGTGTTCTCGGCCAAATTGTTCACCTTCCTTATAAGTTGAAAAATTATTTAAACTGACAATTATCCACATTACTCCATAGTAATCCTATTATAAAGAGTATTCTATAATATTGGGCAAAAAAAATCAAGTCTATTCAAGAATTTTTCTTGAACAGACCTGATAATTTTCAAAATTAAAGCTTGATTTTTTCGCTTAAAAGGGGCTTTTCGGAAACTGTTTTCCAGAAGCTTCCGGCATAAATTTCAACCTGATATGTTTCGTTTTCATAAAGATCATCGAACGAAACACTCAAGGTTTCGGGCATATCATAGAAATAATATTCGCTCCAGATAGTCGTGTTGCGGACAATAATGCCGTCGCTGTTTTTGACTATTACATTATAGTCGTCAACATAAACATCATTGGTTTTTGCCTGGTCAAATGTGACCTTGAAACCATTGGAAGTTACATCGGAAATAACCGCTTTTGCGTTCTCATCGAAATACGGCGCATCGGTTGTTTTATAGCGCGCATCGGTGTAGAGATATGATTTGGGATCCCACGCGGAATCAATCTTCCATGTCATCGGGAAGAAATTGCCGGATATAAGGTCGTAGGGATATACTCTGACCCTCATATCGGCATCCGCCTCAACTATAAGCATCTGCGCAGCCTTTTCTTTTTTGGGCGGAATCGTGCTGCAGAACTTATCAAATTCGTCAAGTTCAAAATAGCTCAAAGTTCCCGTGCCAAGGCAGGTGAAATGGCGTTGATGAATGGAACGTGGGTCATTTATCGGAGCATGTGAATGCCCTGAAAAATCAATTATCTGCGGATAGTTCATAAGGATATCCGTAAGCTCATCCTCACCCCAGTTTGCGCTGCCGTAAACAGTACCCATTATGTGGGGATGCTGGAAGAAAAAGATGGGCTTTCTCTGGTCATCCGCCGCTGCTTTTTTAAGCTCTGCCGCAACCCACTCTCTTTTTGCATCGTCAAAATGACATCCGTTGGTGCAGGTTACGCTGATAAAATGATAACCATTTATGACTCTGTGGGTATCAGGCTCCTGCGCATAAATCTCCTTGAATTTCTCAAGTGCAGCAGCCTCGCCCTCACCGTGGAACTCATGGCTTGCCATTGAAAGATTGACCGCTGTTTCTTCTTTCAGATAAGTGTCAAGTGTCTCCTTGAATGCAAGCATCTGCAGCCTTGAACCGCTGGTTGCAAAATCGCCGACAACATAGAGCGCATCAAGCTTTGAATATTCTTCTTTTTCGCAGAGCTCATAAGCTGTTTTAAGCGCAAGCTCCATTCTTTCACGTTCAACCGAATGCTCATCTCTGTAATGCACATCGCTGACAACCAGAAAGCGCAGTACGGGCTTGAAATCACGGTCAAAAGCCATTTTAATCATCCTTTCAGCCGGGGTAATAATAAATTCGGGGAGCTGCTTCATAGAAACAGCTCCCTTTCAGTTAAAAATTATGACATTGAGAAGAGAAGAGTGAATACTGTTGCTACACTCTGCGCAATGCTTGAAATGATAGCAGGAATATCAATCTGCTCAAACCAACCTTCAAAATTCTTCCAGAACTGTCCCCAATAAACAGAAATCTGATCGCCGAAGCTGAGCTCGTCATCTTTATCATCAGAATCATCTTCAACTACGATTGATGAAAGCTTGAGCTGATAAATTTCGGTGTTAAGGGTTGCACCCTTTTCAATTACGATATAGTAAGTTCTGCCTGCAGTAAGAGCTTCTGTTGAAATAACTGTTGCCTTGCCTGCCTTAACCTCTGCCTTATCTGCATTCTTGACGGGAGCATTGCTTTCACCATCAATAACAGAGATATACCATGTTCCCTCTGCTTTTGAAGCAGCATTATATGAGCCGAGTGAAATGTCATAGCCGTTGTTTGAGCCTGCTGCCTTGAACTTGAACACGTCAACATCGTTCTTGTATGAAACTGTTCCGCGAAGTGCTTCACCGATAGCTATTGAATCTGCTCTTGATGTGTTATTGTTGAACTCCTGTTCAGCATCCTTTGCAGCCTCGAAGAACACTCTTGTTCTGTAGCCGCCTGTTGTGCCGTTAACGCCCTCAACCTTGAGCATATATTCCTTTGCACCGACACCGATTGCAACGCTGATTTTTGAATCCTCATTGCTGTTAATCTCAATTTCAGAGATAATCATATCGTCAAGAGCTGCTGCGTCTGTATCTTTATATGCATAGAGGGTTGCCTTATAATCGCCGCGAACGCTGCCGTTATAAAGATAAAGATAGATAACGCCTGCAGCTGTGGGAGCTACTCTGTAATAGTCAACATCTGCAGCGGCACCTTCGGCAACAGGTGAAATTGTTCCGTAATAATGCTTTGCACTGCCTGACTTTGAAAGCTCAAGAGCCGTTGCCTTTGAAGGGCTGTCATTGGGCTCTTTTTCTGTGTATGCGCCCTTATCGAAGCTTGCGGTAAGAGAATAGCCGAGAGCTTCGCTGTGAACGGTTCCCATTTCAACTTTGATATAATATGTAGCTGCTGCATCAATGGCAAATGAAGGCGATGTTGTTGCTTCATCAGCGCCCGTTGATTTGAATGATGCGATTTCTTTTCCTTCTGCATTGGTGATAACAACTGCAAAATATGCAAGATTTTCGTTAACACCTGCAATCTTATCATGCTCGAGTGTTACGGTTGCAAGACCTGCTGCATTGGAAGTGAACGAATAAAAGTCCTTATCGGTTGCTTCGCCGAGAACACCGTTGATTTCAGTTCCGAAACCGAACGCAGTTGCTGTTTCTTTAGCATCGTTGGGCTCTTTTTCTTCGGCAGTTGTTGCTGCAAAGCCTGTAACGGCAAAGCTCATGAGCATAACAAAAGCCATAAGAAGAGCAAGAATTGATTTTGCTTTTTTCATCTTTTAGTCCTCCTGTTTCTTATCAATAGAGATTGATAAGTGCATTTTATCACACTTTTTTATGATTGTCAAACCATATTAGGCAGGTAAATATTAATAATCGGTAAATATTGAGCAAAAAGGCAGCCCTTTCGGACTGCCTTCTGATAACTATTAATACATTCCGCCGCCCTGAGCTGCCATTGCCGCTGCCTGTGCAGCATCTGCTGCGGGATCGGGCTTATCGGTAACAAGACTCTCGGTTGTGAGCACCATTGAAGCAACAGAAGATGCATTCTGAAGTGCTGAACGGGTTACCTTTGTGGGGTCAAGAATACCTGCGGATGCCATGTCACAATAAACATCCTTTGCAAAGTCATAGCCATAGCCGACCTTGCCGCTTTCGTGAATGGCATTGATGATGATTGAGCCTTCAAGACCTGCGTTTGCCGCAATCTGACGAACGGGCTCTTCAAGTGCCTTGAGAACAATCTTGATGCCTGTCTTTTCGTCAACATCGTCTGTTGTGTCAAGAAGAGCCTTAACGTTGCCGACTGCATTGAGAAGTGCAACACCGCCGCCTGCAACGCAGCCTTCTTCAACAGCTGCCTTTGTTGCTGCAAGAGCATCTTCGATACGAAGCTTCTTTTCCTTCATTTCGGTTTCTGTTGCCGCACCAACCTTTATAACAGCAACACCGCCGGAAAGCTTTGCAAGTCTTTCCTGAAGCTTTTCTCTGTCAAAATCAGATGTTGTGTTTTCTATCTGAAGCTTAATCTGTGCAACTCTTGAAGCGATATTCTCCTTGTCGCCTGCGCCGTCAACAATAATTGTGTTTTCCTTTGAAACCTTGACCTGACGTGCTCTGCCGAGCTGTGCAAGCTGGGTATCCTTAAGCTCAAGACCGAGGTCTGATGTGATAACCTCGCCGCCTGTAAGGATAGCGATATCCTGAAGCATTTCCTTTCTTCTGTCGCCGAAGCCGGGTGCTTTTACGCATACGCAAGTGAACACACCGCGGAGCTTGTTGACAAGAATTGTTGAAAGAGCCTCACCCTCAACATCCTCTGCAACGATAATAAGCTTTCCGCCTGCGTGCATAACCTGCTCAAGAAGAGGAAGAAGATCCTGAATATTGGAGATTTTCTTATCTGTGATGAGAATAAGAGCATCGTCAACAACAGCTTCCATCTTGTCTGTATCTGTTACCATGTAGGGTGAGATGTAGCCTCTGTCGAACTGCATACCTTCAACAACTTCCGATTCGGTAACTGCAATCTTTGACTCCTCAACGGTAATAACGCCGTCTGCCGTAACCTTTTCCATAGCATCTGCAATGAACTTGCCGACTTCTTCGTCAGCTGCGGATATAGTTGCGATTCTTGCAATATCGTCGGAGCTTGAAACGGGCTTTGAGTTATTCTTAACTGCTTCAACAGCAGCATCAACAGCCTTTGCCATGCCCTTCTTGACTACCATGGGGTTTGCACCTGCAGTAACATTTTTCATGCCTTCTCTGATGAGAGCCTGTGCAAGAAGAGTTGCGGTTGTTGTGCCGTCGCCTGCAACGTCATTTGTCTTTGTTGAAACTTCCTTTACGAGCTGTGCACCCATATTCTCAAACGGATCCTCAAGCTCAATTTCCTTTGCGATTGTTACGCCGTCATTGGTGATAAGGGGTGCGCCGTATTTCTTATCAAGAACAACGTTTCTACCCTTGGGGCCGAGTGTGATTTTAACTGTATTTGCAAGCTTATCAACGCCTGCCTGAAGAGCCTTACGGGCTTCTTCGCCGTAAATAATCTGCTTTGCCATGATTAAATCCTCCTATAATCTCTGTTTGTAATTATTCAACGATTGCAAGAATATCGCTCTGCTTGACGATTGTGTATTCTTCATTGTTGAGTTTAACCTCTGTGCCGGAATACTTGCTTGTGATTACCTTATCGCCGACCTTAACATACATCTCAACATTGTTGCCGTCAATCATTCCGCCGGGACCGACTGCAACAACCTCTGCAATCTGGGGCTTCTCCTGTGCAGATGCTGCAAGGATAATTCCGCTACTTGTGGTTTCCTCAACTTCAACTGCCTTAACAACAACTCTGTCTGCAAGCGGTTTAATTGTCATAATTTATTACCTCCAAAAAATAATTATCGAGTTTTAGCACTCTTGCCTCCCGAGTGCTAATTTGTATTTTAGCCACTTCCTACGGAAAAATCAAGTCTTTTTTCCAAAATTTACAATATTGTAATAATTGACAAACGAACACTTTACAATATAGTTACAATTTGGGTTATCGGTTGACTTTGAGTTTTCAAGTTGATATATTATAAGTGTATTATTTTACCTGTTTTAATATCATACGAAGATGAGGGTAATTTATGGAGAAAGTCAGAAAATTTCTGATATCGGATTGGTTCACGGCAATTCTGTTTATTGCTGCTGCAACCGTTGTTTTCACAAGCACCGAAATAATCGGAACGGTTGCCTTTGTTCTGCTTTTCGGAGTTATTATGGCTTTGACGAATGATTGGATTGCATTGCTTCAGATTGTCATGTTTACAACGTGCTTTGCAATCCGATGCAAAAATTCTTTCGGAACCTTCCTTGATTTTTGGTGGGTTGTGCCGATTATGCTGGTTTTCATAGTCTGCCATTTTGTGCGGTTCAGAGCCAAATTCTCAAAAGGCAGCTGTTTTTACGGCATTCTTGCAACATCGGTTGCTGTTACTCTCGGCGGAGTGGGTATAATTCCCGCGAAAGAATATTTTTCATATACTTCGCTTTTCTATATCTTTATGCTTGGCTTTGCGATGCTCATTATATATTCATACATGAGCGCGTCCCTTATGCCGAAGGATTCAGACAATTTCTCTGACAGGTTTTCAAAGCTGATGATTTGCGTTATTCTTCTTCTTGCCGTTTGTCTTTTTGAAGAATATTTCAGCAACCGTGAAAAGCTTGCGGGTCAGTTTGAAATTCTGCCGTTCCAATGGCGTAACAACGCAGCAACGATGCTTATGCTCGCAATGCCGTTTACATTTTATAAATCTGTAAAAAAATTCGGTTTTTTCTTCATAGGTATTATTGATTATATTCTTATTCTTTTTACCGGCTCCAGAGGCGGAATGCTTTTCGGTATTGTCGAACTGATACTCTGCATAATAGTCATGTTCATTCTCGATAAAAGGCACCGACCCGCCATTGCTGCCATCATTGCCGTTTCGCTTGTCATAACAGCGCTTACATATAAAATATGGATTGATACTTTAAGCTACACGCTTTTAAGACTTATTGATCCGAACGAAAACTCAATTAGACTTCAGCTTATTCCCCGCGGAATTGAAGATTTTAAATCAAATCCTCTTTTTGGCAGAGGCATAGGATATATGGGCAACAGAGATGTTCATAAAAGCGCTGAATTTGCCCTCTGTTGGTATCATTGCTCCCCTGTTCAGATTATCGGCAGCTTCGGTCTTTGCGGAATCGTCGCTTACGGATTTCTTGCATATCTCCGCATTAAAACACTGCTTAAGAATTTCACGTTTTTTAACCTTATTCTTTTTGCATCGTATATCGGGCTTGAGCTTATGTCACTTGTTAACCCCGGCATCTTTGCTCCGTTCCCCTATCTTTTCCTTGTGACTCTCTATTTTGTTATGATGGAAAGATGCAACACCGACGAGGATAAAAAGCTTCTTTCGCAAATCATGAAAGGTGAAAAACCATGAATGTTCTCTCAATCGGCAACAGCTTTTCAACAAATGCACACAAATTCATACCTAATATGGCAAAAGCAGCAGGCAAGGAACTGCTGCTTTGCAATCTTTTTATAGGCGGGTGTTCTCTTGAACAGCATTGGAAAAATTGGCGCGAAGAAAACACCGCATATGACTATGAGGTCTATCTTCCCTTTGAAACGCAAATGACAAGTGCACCTGAGGTCGCACTTCACGAGGCTGTTGAGGATGAGGAATGGGACATTATCACTCTTCAGCAATGCAGTCATTTCAGCGGGATTCCTGAAAGCTATTCTCCATATCTTTCGGAACTGGCGGAATATTGCAGAATTGTTCAGCCAAAAGCAAAAATCATGCTTCATCAGACATGGGCTTATGCAAAAAATTCAGAGCATCCCGGCTTTACAAGTTACGGCAAAGACCAACAGGAAATGTATAAAGCTCTCACGGAGGCTTATGCCAACGCCGCAATGGAATCGGATATAGATTTAATTATCCCGAGCGGCAGAGCATGGCAAACAGCAAGAAACACCATCGGTGATATCCTGACGGCTGACGGATTTCACGGCAATGACCTCGGCTGTTACCTTGCATCGGCATGCTTTTACGAAATGATTTTCGGTGAAAGCATTTATGAGAACGCTTTTTATCCCGACGGAATCGAAAAGAATATTGTTGATATTCTTAAGCTCTGCGCCCATACGGCGGTTGAAAAGGGAATAATTAAGAAACCATAAAGTTTATGCCCCGAACAGTTCTGTTCGGGGCTTTTTGCTGCATAAAAAGGAGCAGTCTTGCGACTGCTCCCTGAAAAACTTTTTAATTAGTCAGCGATATCAATAACAACGCCTGAACCAACAGTTCTGCCGCCTTCACGGATAGCAAAACGGAGACCCTTTTCAATAGCGATGGGTGTGATAAGCTCAACGTTCATGTCAACGTTATCGCCGGGCATGCACATTTCAGTGCCTTCGGGAAGACCGATAACACCTGTAACGTCAGTTGTTCTGAAATAGAACTGAGGACGATAGTTGTTGAAGAAGGGAGTATGACGGCCGCCTTCTTCCTTTGAAAGAACGTAAACCTGACCTGTGAACTTGGTGTGGGGGTTGATTGAACCGGGCTTTGCAAGAACCTGGCCACGTTCGATTTCGCTTCTCTGAACACCACGAAGAAGAGCACCGATGTTGTCGCCTGCCTCTGCATAGTCAAGAATCTTACGGAACATTTCGATACCGGTAACAACTACCTTTCTCTTTTCGTCTGTAAGACCAACGATTTCTACTTCTTCACCTGTCTTGAGCTGACCTCTTTCAACTCTACCAGTAGCAACAG
>JAFQSY010000040.1 GCA_017409265.1 Clostridia bacterium | reverse complement strand
TACAGAATGTGTATGATTTTGTCTATGTATATAAATTCTGATTTCAGCGGTTGGGATGAGCCCGAAAATAACTATCCCATAGAATGGCTGATTGATTATGTCCGTGTCTATAAAGATAAAAACGGTTATGACGAGAGCAACCGCCTTACTGAATTTGAGCGCTTCATAAAAGATATATGCGACTCACTTACTGCGTTTTGGCATCGTGTCTTATCTTATTTTCAAGACCTCTGTCCGCAATTTCGTCAGTTCTTTGAGCGTTTGTTAAGTAAGATTCCCGCTTTGTACAGAACAACAAATTCCAATATATCGAAAAGTTAGACAAATAAGAATTTGACGAGGTAACCCATTGAACATAGAAATCAGAAATATACGAAAAAAGGATTATAAGAAAGCAATACAGTTTGCTATCAAGGGAATGCACTTTGATTGGTATCTTGACAGCAAGTTTTTACTCAACGCATACGGCGGGTATTTTTGGTATTTGGAGATAAATCGCGCAACGCAAATATTCGGAGCGTATGTCGGTGATGAATTCGTTGGAGTATTGCTTGCGGAGTTTAAGGGCGAAGCTAAAAAGCACAGCTCGTTTTGGCAAAAGCTCTACGTCAAATTCGTTGACGTTATTCAAAGGCTATTCTTTAAGGATGGCGCCGGACTTTATGAGGACACCACGAAGGAGCAGCTTGACAAATATCTTGAAAGCAATACACCCGATGGTGAGATCATCTTCCTTGCCGCCGATCCCGATTGCAAGATTAAAGGCGTTGGCACGGCACTACTGAATGCTCTTGAAGAAGTTGAAAAAGGCAAAACCGTCTATCTTCACACGGATGATGCTTGCACCTATCAATTCTACGAGCATCGCGGATTTAAGCGCGTTCAAGAAAAGAATATCGTGCTTGAAATGCCAAAAGGCAAAGTACCGCTTAAATGCTTAATATACAGCAAAACTATTTGACGAATTATTGATTTGACAAGGAGATAATAACAATGGGAAGTTTACTTTTAGCACTTATTTACGTGTGCTTTATCAGTCTCGGTCTGCCCGACTCGCTGCTTGGCTCGGCGTGGCCCGTGCTTCATGCTGAAATCAGCGTACCGATCTCATATGCAGGCATTATATCGGCAACCATCTTTGCAGGCACGATACTGTCGAGCTTATTCAGCGATAAGCTCTTACATAAATTCGGAGCAGGCTTGGTAACTGCCGTAAGCGTTACGATGACCGCTCTCGGCTTGTTTGGATTTTCTATCAGTAATCAATTTTGGATGCTGATTTTGTGGGCAATTCCTTATGGACTTGGAGCAGGTGGTGTAGACGCAATTCTCAACAACTACGTTGCTTTGCATTACAAGGCACAGCATATGAGTTGGCTTCACTGTATGTGGGGCGTTGGCGCATCGATCAGCCCGTATATTATGAGCTTTGCACTCGTTCAGTTTGAGAATTGGAGCAGAGGTTATCTTATCGTATCCGTCATTCAAGCGGTACTTTCAGTAATCATTTTTATCAGCATTCCGCTTTGGGAAAAAGGAAATACGGATAACGATACTCCCACAAAAGAAATAGAATCAAAGGCTCTTTCATTCAGAGAAATATTTGCTATAAAGGGCGCGATCCCATGTTTCCTAATGTTCTTTTGTTACTGTTCGATGGAGTTGACAACATCTCTTTGGGCAAGCACCTATCTCGTGCAAAAATGGAATTTTTCGCCCGAAGCGGCGGCAGGATATGCAAGTATGTTTTACATAGGCGTAACGCTTGGAAGATTTATCAACGGCTTCCTTGCAATGAAGCTTGGCGACAAATTTCTCATTCGTATGGGAACGGCAATCGTGGCGGTCGGTATCTCTTTGCTGTTTGTACCGTTCCACTCAGCCTTTGCACTTGTCGGATTCGTTATCATCGGACTTGGATGTGCCCCGATCTATCCGTGCATTATCCATATGACACCCGACGTATTCGGCGCGGATAAATCGCAAGCAATGATAGGCGTTCAGATGGCGTTTGCTTATGTTGGATTTTTAGCAATGCCGCCCTTATTCGGAATTATTGCGGAAAACATATCTATTTCGCTTCTGCCCGTATATCAACTCATATTTCTTGTGCTTATATTCGTAATGCATGAGCTTGTACTGAAGAAGGCAAGAAACAACAAATGTATTTGACAAATTCCAATTTGTCGGGCACAATCATTCTAAATCACGCAAATATTTAAAATTAAACAAGGACATTACCCGGCAGTGAAAACTGCTCTGAGTAATGTCCTGTTTTTGTTCGCAAAACTGATTGAAACAAGGCAAAAAAGCCTGTTTTTTCAAGAATAATGTCCAAATAATGTCCAAGAACGCCCCGAAAAATATATATTGCAAGCAGTATTTTTCTGATATTATTATACATTATTTTGAACCGGAAATCAACATTATTAAAAAGATTTGATTAATTCAATTGTACCTCTTATCCATTTCATTGCACCGTTCAGGCGGTAGCCTTTGAAACCTGATTCAACGAGGATTTCATTGATTTCCTCATCGGTAATATCAAGATTTATGAGCTTTGTGAAATCGACACCCTCTTTGGCGATATCGCAGATATAATCGTAATAAGTGCCTGAGTATCCGAAATTTGTTGCATACATTTCGATGTTCTCAACAGCATTCTCAACGGTTTCTTCGGTATCCTCATAGAAAAGGCTGCGTCCGTTATCGTAAAGCGGATAGAAACTTTCGCCTCTGGATGTCACCTTGACCGCCATATTTGAGAGATGTCTGTCATCCTGCCTTGTGATGAAATCAAGCAGAATCATACGGATAAAATCATCCTTGTATTGAGGTCTGACGGCAAGCAGGTTTTCATATTCATTATCGGAACGAGCACCATCAAAAAGTCTGCGGAAGTGTACGATATATTCATTTGAGAAATCATAAAGAAATTCCGAAAAAATTGTGTTTTTATCGTGGAGATAAACGGGACAGCAAGTCACACCGAGCTTCTCTGCGAGTTTATAAACAGCGATTTCGGATTCAACATCGGTCACAAGCGGACTGATTCTCTGCTTATAAATGCCGTATTTACCGTCCATAACACCGTATCGTTTGATGTTGTAGCCTTCAGGAGTGTCGACGCTGTCGCCGACAAGGTCGATTTTCTGCAGAAAGACAGATTCAAAAACCTCTGTCATTATCTCGTCAATAGTTTCATCCACGTTGTAAGCAATCCAGAACAAATCCTTGGGATGAATGCCTCTTGTAACTTTGGCGATACGCAAAACATCGTATGCAGAAAGTCCGCATCTGAACAAGATTTTCTCAATATCACGTCTGTCGCGGCTTACAACTCGCTCAGAAAGAAAGCCTACAAACTGCTCGTGAGTCCAGTTGTTCTGACCGTGAGTATAAAGCTTCACAACCTCGTTATATTCGGGACAGATGAAATGAACATTGTAAGCGGAGTCGATAAGACCGATAGTATCGTTACCCCATTTAAGATAAAACTCTGACTGACCGACGGGATTTTTCATTCTTCCGTCAGTCGGTTTTTTTGCGTCAACGGGGATTCTGTAGGTCTTACCCACAAGCACCGCACCTTCAATTTTGCCTTCTTTGCAAAGGGTGCGCACTCGTCTGTCGGTGATATTCCATTTTTCAGCCGCTTTGGCAGTGGTCATAAAGTCCATAGCATCGCCTCCGTTAGTATTATATCACACTATCGGAACAATATCAACAATATTATTCCGATGATTTGTTGACAGTAAAACCGCCCGTGATATGATATATTTTGCTTAGATAAACTTGGTTTTGTATCAAAGCTCAAGATGAAGGTCAGAACGCAGGTTATTGTTGATATCGTTGTCGGCAGATACAACCGTATCACCGAAAAACTGAATAAATAATTTAAGGCTGAATCACGGTTTTATCTCCGGATTCAGCCTTTTAAAATTATAATCTAAAAATTATGATGAGTTAAACCGTTATTTCATTCGATGCACCGTTATGCTGCTTATTTAACACACCGATTCTATATGTAAATAATTTGTGACATTACGGATAGAATGCTTGACATGGTGTTTATAACGGTTTATAATTGAACTGTTCATTTGTGAACTGTTTGTTTTGCGTTGATAAGGAGGTTCTATGAATAATATTCTTGAAAATATCTTTTTGAGCAAAGAATTGTACCAATCAATTTTAGCTCCGGTTTGCTCAAAACACGAAATGACGCACGCCGAAATGATAACCTTGCTTTTCCTTGCGGGTAATCCGGAACTGAACACCGCTACAGATGTCGTTAAAGGACGGAGATTAGCAAAATCAGCAGTATCCATGGCAGTGAGATCACTTCACGAAAAAGGACTTGTATCCGGTGAATTTATCGACGGCAATCACCGCTCGATTCACCTCAGTGTATGCGACAAGGCGAAAACCATTCTTGAAGAAAGCCAAGCGGCTCAAAACTCATTTTTTAATATTCTGTTTGAAGGCTTTTCGGACTCGGAAAAAGAAAATCTTAAAAATTATCTTGAAAGAGTTTCAACAAATATCAAGACATATCACAATGTAAAAAATTAAATTTTTTATTTTTAAATTTTTAAATAATTAAAGATAAAGAGGTAATCAAATCATGGCAAAGAAACAATTTAAAACCGAATCAAAAAAGCTGCTGGATATGATGGTTAATTCCATCTATACCCATAAAGAGATTTTTCTTCGCGAACTCATCTCCAATGCGAGCGATGCGATTGATAAGCTCTATTTCCGCTCCCTGACCGATGATACGGTAAAGCTGACACACAGCGACTATGAAATCCGTTTAAGCGTTGACAAAAATGCTCGCACGTTGACAATCGCCGACAACGGCTGCGGTATGTCAAAAGATGAACTTGAAAACAATCTGGGCACTATTGCAAAAAGCGGTTCGTTTGATTTCAAGAATAATCCTGAAAATAAAAACGGTGAACAGATTGACATTATCGGCCAGTTTGGTGTTGGATTCTATTCTGCTTTTATGGTTGCGGATAAAATCACGGTTGAGAGCCGTGTGTACGGTTCTGACGAGGCATATTGTTGGGAGTCAAGCGGTGCAGACGGTTATACAATCAACCCCTGCGAAAAAGAAACTGCCGGCACGGTTATTACTATTTGTCTGAAAGCCGACACCGATGATGAAAAATACAGTGACTATCTGGAAGAATACAGACTTCGCAGTCTTATCAAAAAATACAGCGACTATATCCGCTATCCGATTCGTATGCTCACAGAGCACAGCCATTTGAAAGAAGGCAGCGAAAACGAATTTGAAACGGTCACCGAAGATGAAACCCTCAACAGTATGGTTCCTCTTTGGAAAAAGAGTGCATCGGAAGTAACGGAAGAAGAATATGCACAGTTTTATCAGGATAAATATTTTGACTATGAGGCACCGTTGAGAGTCATCCGTCAAAAAGCGGAAGGCACTTCCAATTTTGAAGCATTGATGTTCATTCCCGCTCACGCTCCCTTTGATTATTACAGCAAGGATTTTGAAAAAGGACTGCAGCTTTATTCAAGCGGTGTGCTGATTATGGAAAAGTGCAAGGATTTGCTGCCCGACCATTTCAGCTTTGTAAGAGGACTGGTTGACAGCTCCGACCTTTCACTCAACATCTCCCGTGAGATGCTTCAGCAGGATCGCCAGCTCAGAATCATTGCAAAGGCACTTGAAAAGAAGATTGCAAACGAGCTGTCCAAAATGCTTGAAAACGACCGTGAGAAATATGAGCAGTTCTTTAAGGCCTTCGGTTCTCAGCTCAAGTGGGGCATATATTCAAGCTACGGCAGCAACAAGGATATGCTGCAGGATCTTATTCTTTTCAAGTCATCTTTTGAGGGCAAATATGCAACGCTCAAAGAATATGTATCTCGCATGAAAGACGGGCAGGATAAAATTTATTATGCCTACGGAGATACAGTAGAAAAAATTGCTCTCTTGCCGCAGGTGGAATCAGTTATCGGTCACGGTTATGAGGTGCTTTATCTGACTGATGATATTGATGAGTTTGCACTCCAGATACTCCACACATATTCCGAAAAGGAATTTCTCAATGTATGCAAAGAAAACCTTGACCTTGCTGACGATGAGGAAAAAGAAAAACTTAAAACAGAAAATGAACAGTCATCTGAAATGTTCAGCTTTATGCAGGCGAGCATAGGCGATGATGTATCAAAGGTTCAATTTACAAACACCTTACAAAACCATCCGGTAAGCCTTTCAAGCGAAGGCAATGTTTCGGTTGGCATGGAAAAGATTCTTAACAAGATGCCCGGTGCAGAAGATCAGCATATCAAAGCAGAAATCGTGCTGGAAATCAACATCAATCATCCTCTGGCTGTCAAATTAAAGGAACTGTTTGAAAATGATAAAGACAGATTGGCAACATACAGCAAGATTCTGTTTGCACAGGCACGCCTTGTCAGCGGAATGTCATTGGATAATCCCGCCGAAATCAGCAGCCTCGTTTGCGATCTTATGCTGTAAAATATGACTGATTATTAATTGTAAATTTAAAAGTGGGAAAAAGTTTAAAAATGAAAAATACCGAACTTATAGTAAAGGAGATGAACGGCATATGATAAAGTCGGAAATAATTGAATACATTGCAGACAAAGAAATTTTGTGTCAGAAAAATGATGCGATAGACCCGAATCTTTACGAGGAATACGGCGTAAAAAAAGGACTTCGTGACAAGAACGGTAACGGCGTTCTTGCAGGGCTTACAAATATTTCAAAAATTGTTTCATCAAAAGCACAAGACGGTCAAAAGATTCCCTGCGACGGCGAGCTGTGGTATCGCGGATATCGTGTGGAAGAGCTTTTAAGCAGCCTTGGCGAAAATGAACTCGGTTATGAGAAGATTGCCTACCTCCTGCTTATGGGCGAACTGCCCGATGAATCGGAGCTTTGTCAATTCAAGAATTTAATCGGCGAGTGCCGTACACTTCCCTCTAACTTCACAAGAGATGTCATTATGAAGGCGCCGAGCAAAGATATTATGAATTCAATGACCCGAAGCATTCTTACACTGGCATCTTATGATGAGCACATTGCCGACACTTCCGTCAGAAATTCTCTTCGGCAGTGCATTCAGCTCATCGGAGAATTTCCGTTGCTTGCGGTATACGGTTATCACGCATACAATTACTCCGATAATATGGACAGTATGTTTATTCACCGCCCCGACCCGTCTCTTTCCACGGCAGAGAACTTTCTTATGATGCTGCGTCCCGACAATAAATATACCCAAACCGAAGCGAAGGTTCTTGATACTGCATTGATTCTTCATATGGAGCATGGCGGAGGTAACAACTCAACCTTCACCACAAGAGTTATTACATCGTCGGGTTCAGACACCTATTCCACAATGGCGGCGGCAATGTCATCATTGAAAGGTCCGAAGCACGGCGGTGCAAACATCAAGGTTATGGAAATGATGGCGGATATTAAAAAGCATATTTCCGACTGTTACGACAAGGATGAAGTGGCTGCATATCTGACAAAGATTATAAATAAAGAAGCTTTTGACAGAAAAGGGCTTGTTTACGGCATGGGACACGCAGTTTACTCACTGTCTGACCCGAGAGAACGGGTGTTTAAAGGCTATGTGGAAAAGC
>JAFQSY010000039.1 GCA_017409265.1 Clostridia bacterium | reverse complement strand
TGTGAGCTTATCACCGGGCTGTACATAATAGTCAGTGAGTTTTCCGTCAGCTTCGTAAAACTCAGTACCGACATAGATGAATCCGTCAGTTCCCTGACCATATTCTGCTACAAGGTCGGCATATGAATCAATTTTTGATGTGCCCTCTGCTGCCGATGCTTTGGGAGCAGCAAGCGGGGCAAGGCATGAGAACATTCCGAAAACAATAGCAATTGCAAGGAGTGCACTCAATGCACGTTTGAATTTTGACATTTGCTCGTTTCCTCCTTTTATTTATATGCTATATAACATAGGACAATTTAATGAGCATCGTCGGATATATAAAGCTATGTGGGGTATAACCCATACTCTCAGGCATGGGTTATACCAAAATTAATTTAGAATTACTTATTAACCATTAAAACCGTACTCGAGATATGATGAATCACCATCAGGAGAAACTTCCTGGTTGACATTACCAACATAAGCATCAAGGTAATCAAGGCAGATGATATCGGTTGAGTCGGTCATACCATCGTTGGTTATATCACCTGCAGCCAGTTTATACTCTTCGTGTTCGCCGTTCCATACCCAGTCAACTATGTAGTTTTCAGACATGGCAATTTCAATACCATCTTCAGCAGTGTGTTCATCATCACCGGTTGTGTCACCGATAACAACAACAACATATGCCTTTACAACGTCTCCGTTATCATCAAAGAATTTGATCGCTGTACCTGAACCATAACCGTTTTCAGTAGGAATTACTTCATATGTGCAATTTTCCAAATTAAATGCTTGCATAATGGAGTCCTCATCAAGACAGCCTACACCAAAACCTACAAGATAACCGTCAACAGGTGTATCGTCGTCAAGTGTAGCATTAAAGCTAGTATGATTGTATGCGCCTTCAGATACTCTGGGAACGAAATTAAAGTATTCGTACTGATAGTCACGATAAAGACCAGTAGGCTCTGTCTTAAGCGCGATAACGGGCTCGTCGCCGCCTTCTTCGCCTGCGAGAGTAAGAGCTGCCTGTGCATCAACAAGATCCTGAGCAATCTGGTCGATTGTCTTCTGCTCTTCTTCTGTATTACCGTAGGGCTTTGTTTCGCTTGCTCTGAGAGCTTCAAGATATGCATCCGAGAATGCCTTATATGTTTCTTCTGAATAGATAAACTGCTTTGTTGCATCAAGACCGTTAGCGTCAACGGTTGCCTTTGCTGCTGCAAGAGCTGAATCAACCTTTGAATAGTCACCGGATACATCAAGGTTCTTCCATGCCTTAACAAGCTTTGTTGTTGCGGTGTTGATTTCTGAAGGACGAGGATCATCCTTTGCAAGAACTTCAGCTGCAAATGCAACTGCGTTATTGTAATCTTCCTTGCTATCACCTACAAAGTAACCTGTTGAAGTATCTTCATTTGCATATGTGTTATAAACGATCTGGAGCTTGTTTGTGTCACCTTCAAGTCTGATAAGACGTGAGGATGTGAGATTAATCATATGGATAGCATATGTTGCTTCGATAGCGTTAACGGGTTCAAGGTTAAGGCGTCTCTCTGCATATTCTGCCATTGCCTCATTATACTGCTGAACTTCTTCTGCTGAAGGAACGTAGTATTCTCTATCAGCGGGATTTTCAGGAGCAAAGAATTCCTGTGAGTTGATGATGCCTTCAGCAAGCTTTCTTGCATCCTTATATCTGTTATAGGTATGAGGAACGTAGTCACGCATGCCGAAATGTACATATGCATCATCGTAATATTCGATATCTTCCTTGGTGATAATTGTATAAGTCTGACCATCAGCTGTTGTTGCGGTTTTTTCCTCTGTTGTGTAGTTGATGCCGCTTACACCATCGATAGCATTCTTAAGACCTGTGATACCGGAGTCCTTGGTGTAGGGTTCAAGAGCTTCGATTGCTGCTTCGAGTTCGTCAGCAAGCTCTTCATATCTGTTAGCATATCCTGCTTTTGTTGCCTTGATAGCAGCTGCGAAGGTTGTGCCTTCCTTGGGCATAAGAGCAAGTCTTGCAGCGTTCATAAGAGCTGTCTTATAGTTGATCCAAAGACCTGCTGCTGCACCTGCACCGATGTCCATACGGTAGTTGGATTCCTGACGGTTTTCAGCAACTGCTCTGTTGAACATGCTTTCAAGACCGAAATCATCATAAAGGTGGATTGCTGTTGTGAGAGTTTTTTCTGTGCCAGCAACGTTAACCTTTGTTTCAACGTTATACTGACCATCCTTAACGCCGCCGTTGTTGTCAACAACGATGGGTTCTTCGTTTTCGTCGAGAACAAGCTCGCCTGTTTCTTCGTCTACCTGATAGATATCTTCATATCTCACATAGTATTCGCCTGCAGCCTTCTCTTTAACAACGAAGGGATAAAGGAAGTAAATACCTTCTTCACCTGTCATGGATTCAGTGATTTTCTTATCTTCATCTCTGCCGTCGTTCTTTACGACGAAGGGATAGAGATCCTTATAATCTGAAGGATCGGATGAAGTCATTGCAACACTTGTTACAGAAGCTGTTGAAGCGCTGCCGCTATCATCATCTCTGATACGGATGCTGTAGCCTTCGATATCATCAAGGCCGTCGCCTGCTGAAAGGTAAATTGAGTCTGAATACTGAATCTTACGACCGCTGATTTCCTCTTCAAGAGTGATGTTATCGTCGTCTTCATCGGTATTACCAACGTATGAGTAAACAGTCTTTGAAAGAACGTCATCTGTAATGGTTGTGCCGTCTTCACCGTAGATAAAGTAGTTAACTGTGAACTCAATGATGTCGCCAACGTTACGTGTACCTGAAAGTGAAACATTTACAACGTCGCCGCCGGAGAGAGTCTGGTCTTCATTAAGACCTGAATAGTTGAGAGTATAAACCTGTGTACCTGCTGCATTATACTGATTAAGAATAACTTCCTTAATCTTATACTCATAGAGTTTATCCTGTTTTGTTGTTCCGTCAGCAGCGGTGTGGAAGGTATTGATACCGCTTGAACCGTTGATAACTTCAAATGTAGGAATATCGCCTGTTGCAGCGATTGTTTCGGGAAGATAGATTTCCATCTCTTCAAATGCCTGATCATCGCTGAGACCGAGAAGCATACATACGAGAGGAAGACCAACAAGAATAATGTCGTCTGCTCTGCCTTCGATTGTAGCACCAGTTGATGATGTGAAGGATTCTGTGCCGAGTGTCTTAAGAAGGTCGGAAACCATATCGCCGAGAAGGGTATTATTAACGATTTCGTCGATTGTACCCTTTTCCTGGAATACTCCGGGGAAGAGAAGGTCGAATACATTATCAAGGATGCTGATGATGATAGCAACGCCATCAAGCTTTGCAAATGCACCGTTGGGGTTCTTTGCAAAGATTTCTGCAAGGTTTGTTGCATCAAGAGTATAAACAGGCTTTAAGATATAATCAAAGATAAATGACTTTGATACGATGGACTGTGATGCGATTTCATTTGAAATAAAGGGATCGCTACCTGCTTTGATGGGGATAAGTGCATTGATGATAGTATCAATATCCTGCCATACCTTATCTGCATCTGCAGCGGTGGGATTAGTAACCGTGGGAAGAACAAGCTGATCATAAACCGAAAGAAGAGGAGCATAGTCTTCAAATGCCCATGCAGCAATCTTAACAAGGTTGGTTTCATAACCACCATTGTCACCCTGATACTGAAGGAGACCGCCGAAGTTTACGGGATCATTTCCTGAAGCGGGATCCATATCCATACCCTGGTTGAGGTTATAAACAGCGATATCGAAGAGGATGTCAAGCATCTTGTCGATAACACCTTCATAATAAGCTTCGTCTGATGCATAGCTGCTTCTTACGGGCTTGGTGTAAGTGAACTGAGGAATATCCTGATATGCGAGCTGCTCAACTGCTCTGTAAGCAACGTCAACAAGAGTGTTGTATTCGGGTTCAACATAGATATAGTCAACGGAGCTGTTGAGAATACCTCTGAGTACCATTGAAACTGCAGCCTGGTCGTTCATAGCACCGATTTCTGCACCGGTGGGGAATTCTTCTTTGAATGCTGTTGAGCCGAAGAACTCTTCGCGTGTTACCTGAAGAACGAAACGGAGAACATCACAGATGTTTGTGAGGAGCTTTGAGTTGTCGCCTTCTTCCCAAGTCCATGTGTATGTAGTACCGCCGGGTTCTGTGTAGGATTCAACTGCTGCTGCGTGGAGAACTTCACCGACAAGATTGTTGAAGTTGTCAATAAGAGTTGTTCCGGCAGGAATTTCACCTGATAAGGGAAGCTGAATTGTGTTCTCAATATCAAAGAGTCTTGCGAAAACTGATTCTTCCTGAAGTTCAGCAAGGTCGAATTTTTCACCTGCATAGCTGGGCTCATAATCGGGGTTGTTATACCATACGCCGGGAACATCGCCTGCGCCTTCAACAACATCTGTTGCAGGATCGTCGCCGAAGAGAGTTCTCTTTGCATACTTATCAAGATATGTAATGCCGCAAAGGTCTTCTCTTACCCAACGAACAGTATCTCTGTTGAGAACAGGGATAAGAAGGTTGTTATAAGCTGCACGAAGGAGAGTTTCGATGAAATCGTATCCTTTTATACCTTTATTGATATCAAGGTTTGAATAATCAGCTGCGGGAGCTGCTGTGCCTGCAGGTACTCTCTTATAACCGCCGAGACCGACTGTTACCCAATCTTTGGGATGAACCCAGCCGTAGTAGTCATAATTCTCTGTGTCAGGCTTTGATTCATATTTAATAACATTGCCTTCTGCATCTTTTTCAACAGCATATTCGGGATCTGTCTTGAAACCGTAGAAGTTGTAGTTAACAACGCTGTACGGATCATTAAAGTAATCGTCAAGGAGTTTCCACTCGCCGAGAACGAGGTCGTTGATAAGGTGCTGAAGAAGGGTTATACCTGCTGTGTCAGAAGTTACGACTTTACCTTCAGCATCAGTCTTCTTGTAAGCTGCGGGAAGGCCATCGATGCCGTCATCAAAATAATCATAGCCTTCGGGTTCGCCATTTTCATCAAGCTCGCCCATTGCCTTTCCTTCTTCTGTCAAGCCGAAGAGAAGACCGATAGCGAGTTCTCTTACGTTGAAGATGAAGTCAGCAACAAATGAGTTGAGAATACCGAGGCTGACGCCGCCCTTAACATACTTTTCAACAAGGGGAGCAAGTTCAGAAATGAAATTGAAGAGAGCCTGAATAACCTGAACGTCGGTGTGGGTGCTTCTTCTTACAGTTTTAATAGGTTCAATGTAAGTGGGAAGAGCCGATGCATCACCGAGAAGGGGAAGCAGGTTCTGAACACTCGCAACAAGCGAAACAACGCTTGCAAGAGTTGTGTCAATGCTGCCGAGGTCAAGCTTACCGATATAAATATCAAGCTCGATCTTTTCTTTAAGCAGCATGCGGTCAACTTCGTCAAGACCCATTGATGCGTACTGCTCTGTTGTAAATTCAGGAGCATCAACATCATTGTAGCTGACTGCGCTGTCCTTATAAGCCTGATAAGCATTACCCATTACGGAGAAAGAACCGATGAGCATTGCGAAAGCCATAAGGAGTGAGAGAATGCGGATTGACTTTTTCAAATTGTACACCTCCAAAAAATTTTGCACATTGAAATATTTGCGGACTGATAAATTTGAGACTTGTGCACCGGCATAGTCCGATAAGGCACAATGCCTATACTATAAATATGCGCGCTGCACTCTGACCGACCTCCTTGTTGACTGCCTGCACCGGAAACGCCACAAATCCGGCGCAAAGCGACACAGTCAGAATCACAAAATTTATTCGTCCACTGCGGTTTCCTGCTGACACAACTCCCAAAATGGGCGCAATATCAGATAGAAAACCACTATATGGTCATATTAAATATAACCAAAATCGAAGCCAATGTCAACGATTTTCAAAATTCAATTAATATTTTGTTAATAATCAACAATTTCGGTTTAGCTTTTTTGGGCATATTGATTAGCTTTGTTTTGCCAAATTTGAATTTTAATTTAAATTTTATGTGTAAAGTATTTGTACTTTACGTTTCTTTAATTATATTGCTGTAATTAAGCGGCTGTTTTTTATCAAAATACGGTCTCTGACAAAGCATATATATAAAATGTATACAGATTTTAAAGAAATATGTTGTTAAAACAAGAGAGAATGCAGCTCATGTAAAGTTAATAAACTTTACATGAGCTGCATTCTTTGGGTTAAAATTTTTTAGATTTATTCTAAAAAAATTATACAAGAAATCATTTTTTCTTTCGATTATTCTTTGATTTTGACGATAAATCTGATATCTGCTGATGCTTTTCACTTCGGGTAAAGTTTTCGTGCTTTACAATTGGTTTGAGGATTTTACAGCCCAAAGCTTCTGCGTTTTCAAAAATGCATCTGTAAAACCATGCAGCACTACCTGTAAAATGAGTCCAGCCTGCTCTTGAATCTATCTCTCCCCCGAACGATACATCTCCTGCAAGCACATATGGTTCCGCACGATACTGCGCTGCACTCTTTTCATCAGAATAACGGCTCATCGGATTTATTGAGTTTATAAGCGAAATAGCTTCTTCATTTCTGCCTGATTCAAGCAACGCCATTGCAAGCCATACCGCCGCATGAGTATACTGTCCTCCGTTTTCTCTTATTCCGGGCGGATACGATGCGATATATCCGACTGTTTCTCTGTCTTCCTCATCAAACGGCGGCGAAAGAAGTCTTACAGTTTTTCCGTCATAAAGCTTATCAAGCGCGGTAGTCAATGCTTTATCTGCCCTGCCGTCTTTGCCGATTCCTGCAAAAACCGCAAATGCCTGCGGAAGAATATCAATAAAATCCCGTTCTTCGTAAAACGGTTTACCGTTTTCAAGGACGATTCGTGCATATCTGTCGCCGAGCCATGCTTTTTCTTCAACCGTAAGGCGCAATTTATCTGCTGTTAAACGATAAAAATCAGATTTCTCTTTCATTCCGTGTTCGGAGCATACATTTGACATGCCTTTTAGGATCATAATCTGAAACATGGCTAACCAGACACTCTCTGCTCCTGACTCACCGATTCGGCTGAAACCGTCATTCCAGTCGCATGAACCGATAAGCGGCAATCCGTTTTTACCGAAATTAAGAGATTTGTCAACAGCTTTTATGCAATGAGAAAGCAAGGACTCGCTGTAATCGGTCCGCTCGGGAGAAAAATACCGTTCATTTTCGCCATCACGGAGTGTTTCTCCCTTGATATAAGGCGTTTCTAAACTCCAAAAACTGCTATCCCCTGTCTTTTGATAGTAAATCATACATGCATACGCAAGCCAAAGCATATCATCGCTGCATCGGGTTCGGATACCTTTTATGATTTGCCGTTTATTCACTAGAACATGCCACCAATGAAGAACGTCGCCCTCTTCAAACTGAACTGCAGAACATCGCAAAATATGCCTCAACATAAGCTTTGGCTCAAAATCTGCAAAAGCAAGGCAATCTTGAAGCTGGTCACGGAATCCGTATGCACCCGAACATTGATAAAAACCCGTTTTTCCGTAAAAACGGCTCTGTTTCACCTGCGAATATAAGAATGAATTAAAAAAAGTACACAGACTCTTATTTTCACCTCGAATTTCAGCAGGATTGAGATTCTTTTCACCATAGTCCGCAACCAAAGGCATCGCTATCGCCGCTTTTTCAGATGAACCCCATGAAAGATAAAACTCCAAAGCAATTTTTCTGCCCTTTTCAACTTTTATTCTTTTGCCTACAGCAACACAGCAAGCCTCCGTAACATGCTCATTGAAGCTTTCAAAATGACCTTCAAAAAACGCTTTTACGCAAGAGCAGAAATAGTCTGCTTTTTCGCTACAGCTCAAATATGAAAAACCTGCAATTTCCGAAAATGAATTTTGTAGTGTTATACCGTGTTCCGTTTTCGAGGCATAAAACACGCCCGCATTGTCTCTTGATGTTCCCAGCACAGGCAAGGTGTAATACATAAGGTCAAAGCTCTTTACGGAATCAGAATTATTGAGGATTTCAACACTGCATTTCTTTACCATTCCCTTTTTTGCAACCGAAACCTCTGCAGAAAATTCAAGTCCGCATACTTCAGCTTTCCAAACAGCATTTTGAGGAGTAAACTTTGCATCTGCAATGCTCACCAAGTCATATAAAACGCCGTTAATTTTCAAAATAAGCAGTTCTCCGCGGTTATCGCTTATCAAATCGTTAAGCCAAGGTGTCAGCTTGTTTTCCCTCGAATTTATCGACCATGTAAAGCCAAGTGCCTTGTCAGACACCATTGTTCCGAAGCTTTGGTTAGCAAAAACCATACACCAAGGTATATCAAGAGATTTAGAGCTTTTATCAATAGAGATTTCATTGTTAGTAAAGGTGTATCGCTTTACAATATTGAGGTTTTTGCCGTTCTTTTTATCCGCATTATTCAGAACAAGTTTCAGCGGTTTAAAGCTCTTTTCGGGTTTGAAAATCCAATTTTCTCCTGCTTTAACATTAATCTCCGCAGTATTTTTCAACGCACTCATTTGCTCGTAGCTGTGAAGCGACTCGTTGACCAAATGAACACCGCCTCTTACACCCATCATCAGCCCGCAATCCTCTTTTTCCAATGCGGATTTTATTGACGATGTTATCGGAAGAGAATATTTGTCCTCTTCCTCAAAAATAACTGCAAGGTCAGTTTTTATACCGCAGCTTCGTAGCCTTTTATTAATTCTGATATACGGTAGCAGAGACGGAATATCATCTTCGTTTTCGATTTTTACGGTAATCAGCGGCAGATCACCTGAAATACCAAAGCTCCATAGTTTACTTCTGTCATAAATACATTTTTCGTCTGAAATCATTCTTCCCCTGCTTGTTTTCGGGAAGAGAGAACATGGCAGAATTTTTGCTGCAAAGCTGTTTTCAACCGATTGACCGAAAAAGACGTTTTGTGCAGTTCTTTTTGATGCTTTACCTGCCCTTACTGTTAAAAGGGAATCAAGCGCCTGCTCTTTGCTTTCGCCAACAACAACAGCAAGTGTATATGAAACCTTTTTCCGCGGCTCGATGTCTGTTTCTACCATAAACGCACAGCAACAGTCGGGATTTCCTCTTCTGCCGTTGAATTTCTCGTTTATTCCGAGAGAAAAAATACCGTGAGGTGAAATCAACGCTCTTTCCCGTGATGTTTCGTGAAACACATCTGCGTTTTCGACAAGTCCTGCCGCAATTCCGTAATCCGATTTTGATGCGCTTGAACGCCTTGAAAACAACACGCACTTGCTATCTTCATCCCATTCGTCTCTCAAAAACAGCTTTGAAAACATCGGATGAGAGGCAAATGCATCACGTTTTTCAAGACACGGTTCAAAATAAACAATAATCTTCCCTTTAAGATGATTTTTGCCACTCAAATTTTCAACGGTGAATTTCCTAAGCTCGCAGTTATGCTGTTTTAGAAGCGTTGTCTTCATTTTCAGGCTCACTTCGCTGTTTTGGGCGGTATGAACTGCTTTTTCTTTAAAAAATTCCGCCTTGTAACGCATCGGATTTCCTGTGTCGAGTGCTTTTGTGAATGATAAAATCCCTCTTTCTGTCTTGAACACTCCGAATACGCCTTGGGGGCGAATGAACAGATCGCTGCTGTTAACCGTCACATCAATCCCGTCAAACAGACTGACACCCGTTCCGACATCGGTGATACAGGTTGTCATTCTGCCGTTTGAAAGCAGCATTGCTTCAGGAGAAAAGTGTGACGGGTTTTCGTGAATACCTGTTTTTCCGTATACTCTCTCTCTGATATTCGGAATTTCATTCGCTTTTATATTCTTAAAAATCTGTGAGTCCGTCTGATTTTTTTCTTCAAGAAGGCTTTCCGCACCCTTCATTAACCTGTCATTCATAAAGCGCTTTTGCATACAGCGCTTATTCAGAAAATTATTTGCGGCAACCATGCTCATTCCGACATGATGCGCCATATACGAGCGAACAACCGAAAATTCTCCGCTGTTTCTGCCCTTTGTGAAATCAATTGCTTCATAAAACCCGTAAATTCCGTTCATGCCCATCTTTTCAAGTCTTTGAAGATTCCTCAAAGACAGATTAGGCGCATAGCTTAACGTTAAAAACGATGAATACGGCGAAATAACAGTTTCTGCATTCATATTGCGTTTAAGCGCGAGTTTCTGAATGCCATGCGCTTTATACTGATAATTCAAGTCGCGGTCAAAAGAATAAAATCCGCTTTCGGAGATACCGAACGGTAGTCTGCCTGCTCTTTTTTTCTGGCAATATATGCAAAACCGCAAAGCCTCATCCGTCAAGCTTCCTGCCGGTGACGGCAAAAACAAATTGGGCATGAAATATTCAAACATTGTTCCCGTCCACGATGCCAGACCCGTAAATCTTCCCTTACGGACAAAAATTCTCCCCTGCGCACCCCAATGTTTTTTTGATACCTCGCGTCGGGCAACCGCAAAATAAGAGGTCATTCTTGCTTCGCTCATATATAAATCATAATAACTGTTACTCTTCTTTACGGTGTCAGGGTCAATTCCGATATGAAACAGATTTTTTCTCCCGTTAAACAGAATCTTAAGATTTGTTTCCGATATAATCTTTTCTATTCTTTCAATGATTCCATTTAATTGCGGACAGTCCGAAACATATTCTCTCAATCCTTCTTTAACGGCAGTAAGGCAACAAAGAAAATTACCGCTGTCAACTGTTGAAATAAATCTCGGATTCAGCGGCTGCAGGGTTGAAGTGCTGTACCAATTCAAAAGATTCCCTTCGTATTTTTCAAGCTTTTCAACCGATAAAAGGCTTAAATTGAGCCTCATATACAACTCGGCGGTCGTAATAAATCCCATATCTCGCGCAGAAAGAAAAGATGCAAACATTAAGCCGATATTTGTCGGCGAAGTTCTGTTTGCCATTGCTCTGACAGGCGAAAACTGAATGTTATCCGGTGGAAGGAAATTATTTTCTTTTCCGCAATGATTCTCAAAAAATCCCCACATTGCAGCCGCATATGAAACAACACTTTCCCGCTGCTTTGAGCTTACCTTATTCTTTTTTTGTTTTATGGGAGATGATGTGAACAGTACGAACGGAATATCGGCAAGGATTATAATACCAATCATCCTATGAACAGGCATCCCGAAAACCAAAAGCAACAATGCTGTTGCAACAGACGGAACGCAGGATATTAAAATGCTTTTCAAATCCCGATGATGTTCGCTTTGCGCAGCAGTTACCCACTCAAGAAGATTTTTTTTACTGATAAACATACGCCACAGCGACTTGCAAATCGCATCAGCACAGATAAACGCTTCTCTTGCAGAAAATGCAAGTGACGCAAAAGCCCTGATAAATGCGGCAAGCGCCGAAGGAACAGCTTTTGAAAAGCTCAACCTTGAAACAACAAAAAAGCCACCGTTCATCAACAGAGCAACGGCTGAATAAAAATTACGTGCGCAAAGCGCAAACGCAGAACAAACGGCAATAAATGCAGAAATCCTGTCATCTGTAAATAAAGACAAAATAATCGCCGCTATACACAAAACAGGTGTTATGCTGCGCCGCAAATTATCAAACATTTTGTATCTCGATATGAAACCAAGAGGATTTTTTTCAAAAATGAATTTCAGATTCTGCCAATCTCCCCTAACCCATCTGTGAAGCCTTTGATAATATGACAAAACGTTCTGCGGAAACTCTTCTGTAATACAGACATCAGGGACATATCCCGCTCTCAAATATCCGCTTTCAATTATATCGTGGCTTAATATGGTTTCTTTTGGCAATCCCTTGTCAAGCAATTCATAATATGCATCAACATCAATCAGACCTTTTCCGCAAAAGGTTCCCTCGCCGAACAAATCCTGATATCGCTCACTTGAAAGCGAGTCGTATGCCGTTATTCCCGAATCACCTGCCATAAACGAACCGAAAAGTGTCGTTTTTTCAGCGCAAAGCCTGATTTCCGCTTTAGGAGCAAGTATTCCATAGCCGCTTATCACTCTTCCGTTTTTGATTACGGGTCTGTTGAGCGGGTGCTCTGCAATTGCAACGAGCTCTCTGGCTGAATCAAAAGCAAGCCCTGTGTCAGTATCAAGCGTAATAATATATTTTGTTTTTTTTATCTCTGAAATATCTCCGTGTAAAACACAAAAACCTTTGTCACTGTCCTTTATTGCTCTTATCAGCTCGGTTATTGCCCCTCTTTTTCTTTCTCTGCCGATAAATTCGTTCTGTGTTTTTGAATGCACTCTCGGTCTGACAGCAAGAACAAACCCTCCGCCATATCTTTTGTTGAGTCTGTCAACAGCTTCCTTTGCCGACTTAACGGCAATTTTATCCTCCGGCTTTCTCGGCATTCCTGCCGCTTTGAAATCTGCAAGACAGCAAATTTTCATATTGCCCATGCAATTTCCCAAAAAGAGCTTTTCAAGATGCTCTTCAAGCTCCTTGATTCTTTCGGATGACGGTATAAGTGTTGAAACAGTTATAAGAGTATGTGTGTTTATTACTCTTTCATCTTCACACGAAAGACGCAAAAATCTCTTTGGATGCACGGATTTCAGTGATATCGCTTCTATAGGATGACGGAAGATTTCCCATAAAGGAAAGAATAAAACAACGCCTGCGACAACACTTTTCAGCAGAACAGAAACACAGAATGCAGCTGCAAGAGGCATTATGATTTCCATTATCAGAAAAACAAAGCCTGCGTTTTTTCTTTTTTTATTAAAGAATAAATATTTTCCTATATGCTCTGATTTTGCTTTCGCTTTTTGGGCTGCCGTTTCTGCGATTTTAATTTCACTTTTCTTCTCTTTTAGAGCTGTAAACGCAATCCTTTTTCTATAAACAAATTTTGAGTATTCGTCCATGGAGCAATATATTTCATCATTTTTCAGGATTTCTTCCGCTTTAAAAAGATTTTCAGTAATATATTCAAAATTGGTTTCGCTCATTCTGCGAAGAGATATTATTGCATTTGCAAGCTGTTCTGAACTACTGCGTTTTTTTGACCTTACTGCATCTGCCGCCGAATTAATAAGCGCACAGGTTATGACAAGCGGAAGAATATCCAATTCATGCCCGTTCAATTCTCTGTTACCAGAGAAAAAATCAACAACAGCTTTTTCATCGGGCAAAACACCATTCTTGCAAAGCAGGCAGCATTTTTCAAAAAGACCCGGAACCGTTTCCGAGTCTTTAATCTTTCTTCTTATGCGCCTTAAATCATTTAATGCCTGCTCTGAACAATGCTCAAGAATATAATAGTTATCCTTAAGCTGCTGCAAAGTCTGAATATCCGTTTTGGAATCTGTATGCCGTGTCCGATACCTGAAAACCGATATATCATCTTTGATAATTCTTTCAAGGCTTTTCTTCATCGTCTGTCTTCCTTTTGTTTTCTGAATAATTTAACGGCTGAAAAGCAGCAAAACAATGCAGCAAAGGCAATGACTGCGCGTTTTACATAATCAATTATTCCAACGGTTCTGAATGCCGTGTTCACAATTTTCAGTGCATTTGTTATTTCATTCATTTTCTCAACCTCCGCTTATAAGAACAGCATGAGCAATGCCGGGAATTGTTTCGCTCTGAAGCGGAGAAACACTTGAAAGCAAAGCACCTGTTCCGACAAACAGAACCTTCTTCAGATCTCCGTTTTCAATTTTTTTGAGTATGCTTGAACACAAAACAGCTCCGCTGCAGCCGCATCCCGAGCCGCCTGCGCCCACATCCTTCTGATTGGTCATATCATAGAGCAAAAGTCCGCAATCCTCATGCACAGAGCCGATATCAATATTCTCCTGCTTTATCATAAGCTCACAAAGAAGCTGCGACCCGACAGACCCCAAATCACCCGTCAGTATCATATCGTAATCATCCGGAGATGTGTTGGTGTCAGCCAGAAAATCCGCTATGGTGCGGCATGCAGCAGGCGCCATTGCCGCACCCATGTTGTTTGGGTCTTTGATACCGTAATCCTGGATTCTGCCAATAAGAATTTTCTCTATTCTTGCTTTGCTTTCAGCTTTGGTCACAACAACCGAGCCTGCCGCAGTCGCAGTCCATTGGGCTGTCGGAGTGCGCTGCCCGCCGTATTCAAGCGGCATTCTGAACTGCTTTTCAGCGGAGCAGAAATGTGAAGATGTTGACGCAACAGCAATTTCGGCTATCCTGCTGTCAACACAAACAGCAGCTGCTGCAAGAGAAAGCGACATTGTTGAGCATGCCCCATAAAGCCCTGCAAAAGGAATACCCAGCTCTCTTACTCCAAATGTTGTTCCCATGCACTGATTGAGCAAATCTCCCGCAAAGATAACATCCGCATCCTGCGGCGTTATGCCTGCTTTGGAAATCGCACGGGACACAGCATCACGGTGAATAACGCTCTCCGCCTTCTCCCATGACTTTTCCCCTGCCATGGCATCCTCATAAATATAGTCAAATTCTTTGCCGAGCGGTCCCTCGCCCTCTTTTTTTCCGACTACCGCCGCATAACCCGCAATCCCGGGCGCAGACGGCAGCATCATCGTATATCTGCCCTGTCTGACAGGCATAATCATCACCTCAAATAATATTCAATAATATTATCAGCATAAAAATTTAAATTATTCCTGCAACAAAAAGAGCCGTCACAGACGACTCCTACATATTCAGAATATAATAAACAACCCCGTAAATTACTGCAGCTGCCGTTCCGTAGACAAGCACAGGACCTGCAATTTTGAACATGTTCGCACCCGTACCGAGGATTCTGCCCTCGCTCTGATACTCCATAGCAGGCGAAACGATTGAATTTGCAAAGCCCGTAATCGGCACTATTGTTCCCGCACCTGCGTAACATGCAATATTATCAAACACTCCGAGTGCCGTCAGGATTGCTGCAATTACAACAAGCGTTACGGGAATCATAAGCTTTACCTCATCGGCATTAAGACCTATTCCTTCATAAATCATTCCCAGCCCCTCACCAAAAGAACAGATTAATCCTCCGATAAGAAATGCAAAGCAACCGTTCTTGACTTTATTGGTCGGCGGTGATGCTTTTTTTGCCATTTTCCCGTATTCTCCGCCTGTTATTGCCATAAAATCACCCCTCAAATTTCTGCAATTATATTGCCCCGAACCAAATATCTTATTCATACTTCTTTAAGAAGCAATATTACTTGCAAGCCTTGACATCAAGCTTATTTTGTGATATTATCCTATTGAATATTATTAAATAAACAAATTTGTTTATTTATAGAATAAATACGGAAAAGAACGTCTGTTAGCTTCCCGTCCGTAAGAAAGGAGGAGTCCCGATGTTTATCCCGACACCTTTCGGCATCATGCTGAAAGAAAAAAGGGAGAATGCAAAGCTGTCGCAGGGCGAGCTTTCCGCAGAGCTCGAAAAAACCGCACAGTACATCAGTAACATCGAAAAGGGGAAAAATAATTCTCCGCCTGATGATGCTGATTTGCAAAAGCTTATAAAAAGGCTTTGTCTTGACGGCGATGACGCGCTGAAATTCAGACTCCTCGCTTATGCCGACAGAGGAATGCTTCCGCCGGAAATGTTCCGGTATGTTCTGGAGTCGCCCGCCCTTATCGGGCTCATCAACCACGCAATGAACAACAATATTCCGAATGATTATTGGGGCTTCATGCTGCAAAACATTAACAAAGGAGAATCACAATGAGTAAAACACCGGATTATGTTAAATATGCCGCTTCAATAGTTCCGAGCGAACGCCAGCTTAAATGGCAGGAGATGGAATTTTACGGTTTTATTCATTTCGGAATAAACACTTTTACCAACTCCGAATGGGGAAACGGTAATGAAGACCCGGAGCTTTTTTACCCCGAAAAGCTTGACTGCCGCCAATGGGTAAAGGTATGTCAGCTCGCGGGCATGAAGGGAATTATTCTTACCGCAAAACACCACGACGGTTTCTGCCTTTGGCCAAGCGCATACACCGAGCATAGTGTCCGCTCAAGCAAATGGAAGGACGGAAAAGGTGACGTTGTTGCTGAATGCGCAAAGGCATGTGCAGAGTTTGGGCTTAAATTCGGAGTTTATCTCTCCCCGTGGGACAGGCATGAACCCACCTACGGCTCGGGCGAAGCATACAATAAATATTTTAAAAATCAACTTCGTGAGCTTCTTACAGGTTATGGAGAACTTTTCTGCGTCTGGTTTGACGGCGCATGCGGAGAAGGACCTAACGGAAAGGTTCAGGAATACGATTGGGAAAGCTATTATAAGCTTATACGCGAGCTTCAGCCGAATGCTGTCATCAGTATAAGCGGTCCTGATGTGCGCTGGTGCGGCAACGAAGCAGGCGTATGCCGAAAGAGTGAGTGGAGCGTCGTGCCGTATTGGCACTCAAATCATGAGCTGATTGCCGCTGCAAGCCAGCATGACGTTTCAAAACCGCCTAAAAAAATAAATCCCACTGCCCTCGATCTGGGCAGCAGAAAGGCTATCAAAAAATGTAACAAGCTGATCTGGTATCCTGCAGAGGTCGACACTTCAATCCGCAAGGGATGGTTTTATCATCCCGAAGAGGATTACTCTGTAAAACCGCTGTCAAAGCTTATGGAGATCTACTATAATTCGGTCGGCGCAAATGCGAACTTCCTGCTTAACATTCCGCCCACACCGGAAGGAAAAATCCATGAAAAGGATATTGAAACCCTTCTTTCGATGGGCGCACAGTTAGAAATTGATTTTAACGAAAACCTTGCCGACGATTCAATAATGACCGACAACAGGCATCTTGATGAAAAGCACACGGGTCAGATGGCGCTCAGCCATGATCCCGAGGACTATTGGCATTCGGGCGATGACCCTGAAGGCGCTGAACTTATTCTCGACCTCGGCGATGAATACGACATTGATAAAATTGTTCTCGGCGAACACATAAAAACAGGTCAGCAGGTTGAAAAGTTCAGCCTTTACGCACAGATTAACGGCAAATGGAAAAAGCTTGCAGCCGAAACAACAATCGGCTACAAGCGTATCTGCAGATTCAAGGAAATCCGAGTCCGTTATTTTAAATTGGTTATCGAAAAAGCGAGATGCTTTGCAACAATTTCAAAATTTGAGGCATATTAATCCCATTCCTTCCAAATTTCGGGACAATAGCCGACAGTTGCCTTTTTACCGTTGCGGACTATCGGCGTTTTAAAAAGCTCACCGTGCTCAAGAAGCTTTTCCTCGACAGCCTCTTTGCTTGCAAGATACTTGATGAAATGCTTCTCATAAGCCTTTGATTTTTCGTCAATAAGAGCTTCCATTGAGCCGACAGCAGCTTTAACACTCTGATATTCGCCCTTGCTGAAGTTCTTTTGTGTGAGGTCTACGAACTGAAACTTAATTCCCCTCTCTTTGAAATATCTCTGAGCTTTTTTGGTATCAAAGCATTTGTTTGTACCGAAAATCTGTATATTCATAAAAAATCCTCCGATAAATGGTAATGATATTATGGTAATAAATATTCCGCATCAAGTCAATAGAGCAATTGAAATTCTTTCCGAACGGGGACACTTGGCGTATGTTGTCGGCGGTGCGGTGCGTGATGCGCTCATGGGAAAGACCGCCAGCGATTGGGATATAACAACAAGCGCAAAGCCGAGCGAAACTCTCGATGCATTCAAAAATTTCAGAACGGTCGAAACAGGGCTCAAGCACGGCACGGTGACGGTCATCATAGACTCAATGAGCCTTGAAATAACAACCTTCCGCATTGAACACGGCTATTCCGACAACCGTCATCCTGACAGCGTAGATTTCACAGACCGTATTGAAGATGACCTTGCAAGGCGTGATTTCACGGTTAATGCAATTGCATATTCACCAAAAAAAGGCTTTGCAGACCCGTTTGGCGGGCAAGAGGATATCAAAAGAAAGCTTATTCGATGTGTCGGCGATGCAGACAGACGCTTTAATGAAGATGCGTTGAGAATTTTGCGTGCACTTCGGTTTTCGTCTGTTCTCGGTTTTGAAATCAACCCCGAAACAGCCAAAAGCATTCATAGAAACTATAAACTGCTCGAAAATATTTCTGTTGAGCGTATATTCGTTGAGCTTTCAAAACTTCTCTGCGGAAAAGATGCAGGCAGAATACTTCGGGAATATGAGGATGTTATTTTTTATGTTCTCCCCGAACTTAAGCCGATGAAAAACTGCTCACAGAATCACGAAAGACATATTTTTGATGTATGGGGGCACACAATAAAGGCCGTTGAAAGCGTTGAATCTGACCCCGGGCTGCGCTTTGCGATGCTCCTGCACGATTCGGGAAAGCCGCATTGCAAAACAACCGATGAAAATGGCATAGACCACTTTTATTCGCATGCCAAAACCAGCAGAAAAATTGCAGATAGTATTATGCTGCGTTTCAAAACATCAAACGCATTCAGAAATCATGTTTGCAATTTAGTTGAGTATCACGATTTTCTTCCTGATAAGATAAACAAAAAGACTTTCAGAAAATATATAGGCAAACTCGGTCTTGATACCGTTGAGGAGCTTTTCAAAGTCCGTGCGGCTGATGTCTCGGCGCAGAACCCGAAATTTATTGAAGAGAGCCTGCAGTCCAATGAAATCGGATTTAAAACCTTTGAAGAAACAAAAAATGAAGCCGCCTGCTTTAAAATCAGCGACCTCGCAATAGGCGGCAAAGAGCTTGAAACTCTCGGAGTAAAACCGTCGCCCGAGATGGGCAGAATGCTCGAAACACTTCTTGAGGAAGTTATGGAAGATAAAACAAAAAATACAAAAGAGGCTCTTTCAGAAAGAGCCGTGCAGCTCATACAGCCGCAGGAAAGGAGAAGCTATGGAAACAGTAAGAATTGAAAATGCGCAGGAATTTGACAGCTTTGTACGCTCTCACCCGAAAGGACATATGATGCAGACCTCGGCATGGGGAAATGTCAAGAAAGAATGGGAATGGAGAGGCTTTATCAGCCGCGATACAAACGGGAATATAAAGGGCGCCTGTGGGGTTCTGCTCCGCCAGATACCGATGACCCCGTTTAAAATGATGTATGCCCCAAGAGGACCCGTCTGCGACCTTAACGATAAGGAAACCGTAAAAGAGCTTCTCACCGCCGTCAAGGAGTACGGCATTAAAAATAAAGCGTATACATTTAAAATAGACACCGACACTCTTGCATCAAATTCCGAATACATTTCACTTCTCAAGGATATCGGTTTCACTTTCAAAGACCACGGCGCAGGGTTTGACACCATTCAGGCAAGATATATCTTCCGCCTTGACGTTGGCGGCAAAACCGAAGAAAAGGTTATGGCTTCCTTCCACCCCAAAACACGCTATAACACACGTCTTGCCGCAAGAAAAGGCGTAACAATTGAAATCAAAGGCGCAGAGGCATGCGAGGAATTTCATGACCTTATGCTTGTAACGGGCGAAAGAGATAACTTTGCGACCCGTGACACATCTTACTTCAAAAGAATTATGGATGCTTTCGGTGACGATGCAAGAATTTACCTTGCAAAATATGAAGGCAAGACCATCGCAGGCGCACTCAACGTTGTCTGCGGCGACAAGGAATGGTATGTTTACGGCGCCAGCTCAAACGAATACCGCAATGTCATGCCCAACTATCTCGTACAATGGGAAATGATCAAATGGGCAATTGAAAGAGGCTGCAAATATTATGATTTCAGAGGCGGATATCCAGATGAAAGTAACCCTCTTCACGGCATTTTTAAATTCAAAAAAGGCTTCTGCAATGACTATATGGAGCTTATGGGCGAAGCAGACCTTATCATCGATAAAGTAGGCTTTATTGCAGTCAATGCAGCCCAGAAACTTGCAAAATCCACCAGAGGCATCAGAGCAAAAATCATAAACAAGAAATAATTTTGTAATCTCCTCGGCAAGATTTTTATCTTTGCCGCTCAAAATCCTCCATAAACCAAGGCAGCACCCGTGGATAGGTGCTGCCTTGGGCTTTTTTATTCAAAATTGCAAATTATCTTATCTCCGTCTGCGGTGAGATTTACCGCTTTAACGGGCTTATCTGCGCTGTGAACAATTTTTTCGGTTATTACGTCCTCAACGTTTCTTCTTATGGTGTTGCGCAAATCTCTTGCACCCCTTGGTCCGTCAACGGAAAGACGGGCAATGGTGCTGACTGCAGCATCATCCCATTTAAATGTGATTCCCTTATCCTTAAGCGGGTCAACAAGCTCGCCGAGCATAAGAGCGGCTATGCGCTCATAATCCTCCTGCGTAAGGTCATTAAACACAACAACCTCATCAACTCTGCCTATAAATTCTGGGCGAAGAAATTCATTGAGAGCCTTCATAGCTCTTTCTCTTGATGCTTCATTCTTTGTTTTCGCAAAACCGAGAGCACCCGAGCCCCTGTTGCTGCCTGCATTTGAAGTCATAACAATAACCGTATTCTCAAAGCTGACATTTCTGCCCTGTGCATCGGTAATTCTGCCCTCATCGAGAATCTGAAGCAGGATATTCATAACATCGGGATGCGCTTTTTCAATTTCATCAAAAAGTACTACCGAATAAGGCTTACGGCGCACCTTTTCGGTGAGCTGACCTGCCTCATCATAGCCTACATATCCCGGAGGCGAACCGATGATTCTTGAAACGGAATGTTTCTCCATAAACTCACTCATGTCGAGTCTGATAAGTGTTTCGGGGGTTTCAAAAAGTTCTTTCGCCAGAAGTTTTACAAGCTCTGTTTTACCGACACCTGTGGGACCTACAAAAATAAACGATGCAGGTCGGCGTCTGGGGCTTATCTGCACTCTGCCTCTTCTGACAGCAGCGCTGACAAGTGAAATCGCCTCATCCTGACCGATAATACCTGCCTTGAGATTATCTTCAAGGCTCGCAAGTCGGCGAAGGTCGCTTTCAATAACCTTGCTTGCGGGAATGCCTGTCCAGAGCTGAATAACTCTTGCAAGGTCATCCTCTGTTACATTGTTATCAGCCGCAAGAGCCTCAAGCTCCTTAACCTCAATCTCTTTCTGAATGATTTCCGATTTGATTCTGCCAATCTCTTCATAGTCAACATCAGTTGCTTCGGTAAGCTCCGTTTCTCTTGCTTTAAGCTCTTCAAGCTCGCCGCAGGCAATCTCATGGTTGCTGATATTGACATTTCGCAGATTTGCGCAGGTACATGCTTCATCAAGCAGGTCTATCGCCTTATCGGGTAAAAATCTGTCATTGATATATCTTTCCGAAAGATTAACAGCTTTTTCGATAAGAGTGTCTGTTACTCGGACTCTGTGGAAATCCTCATAGTAATCCTTGACGCCCTTGAGCATTTCAACTGTCTGTTCAATTGAGGGCTCTTCAACTCTGATTGGCTGAAGTCTGCGCTCAAGCGCCGCATCCTTTTCAATATACTTTCTGTATTCGGTAAAGGTTGTTGCACCGATAATCTGAATTTCGCCTCTTGAAAGTGAGGGCTTGAGAATGTTTGCTGCATTCATCGAGCCTTCGGCATCACCTGTACCGACAAGAGAGTGTACCTCGTCGATAAAGAGGATAATATTGCCCTCACTGCGAACCTCTTCAACAAGGCCCTTGATTCTGCTCTCGAACTGACCTCTGAACTGTGTGCCTGCAACAAGAGCCGCAAGGTCAAGCATATGAATCTCTTTATCCTTAAGCTTTGCGGGAACATCACCTGCTGAAATTTTGAGAGCAAGACCTTCTGCAATTGCGGTTTTACCGACACCCGGTTCACCGATAAAGCAGGGATTGTTCTTTGTTCTTCTGCAAAGAATCTGAATTGCTCTGTAAATCTCGTTTTCTCTGCCGATTATGCGGTCAACATTGCCCGACTGTGCCTTTGCTGTAAGGTCGGTGCAGAACTGACTCAAATATTTGCGTTTTTTTTCTTCCTTGGGCTTTCTGTTTCCCCATTTTTTCTTTTTCTCTTCCGTTTCCTTGGAGTTGTCGGAAGAGGTGCGTTCCTCGTTTTCGGCAGGATTGCTCATCGCACCGAGATTCTGAAGAAACGGCATTGTTCCTGCGCCGCCGGGCTCAAAGCCTCCGTCCTCGCCGAACATCGCTTCAAACTGCTCGCTGACATCCTCAAGCTCATCCTCGGAGATGCCCATGCTCTGCATTATCTGCTTTACGGGACCGATATTCATTTCCATGGCGCATTTGATGCAAAGCCCCTCCTGCGAGGTTTTATCACCCTCAACCTTCGTTATAAAAAACATTGCGGGGCGTTTTTTGCATTTTGCACATAAAACTTGTTTCATTGATAAATTGTCCTTTTAAATTATTTGCTGTTTGCTTTTTTTTCTTTAATCTGACTGATAACACCGGGAACATAGCTGAAGAATGCAATAAGTGTAAGAACCAGGCTGATTGCAACGAGAATAAGCATAAGAGTTGCGTTAAGTGTGAAAACATTGCCGAGGATACCCACATCGGGACCAAAAGCAAGAATTGCACACATGATAACATAGAACGCAAAGGTTGCAACCTTACCCGGCATCTCTGCAGCTACGGGCTTAAGGCCGAACATAATCATTATTGCGCCGCCGACTACCATTACAGCTTCTTTGATAAGGAACACAAGGAAAATCCAGCTGAATGTTTTTACGGTTTCATCGCTGCTGTTGCTGAAGGTCATGTAGAAAACGATTGCAATTGTAATCTGTGTGAGCTTGTCTGCGATGGGATCAAGAAGCTTGCCGAGCGCACTTATCTGGTTGAACTTTCTTGCAATCTTGCCGTCAAAAAAGTCTGTTGAGCCCGAAAGAGCAAGTACAAGCACCGCCCAACCGTAATCACCGTTGTTGAAAAGAACGGCAAAAACGGGAATAAGTGCGATTCTGATTACCGAGAGAAGATTGGGAATTGTTAAACATCCCGTAAAGTATTCTTTTAAAATTGCTTTCATAATATCCTCCTATTAATTACTTTATTATTATATCCGCCACTATCTGCGGAATATTTGATTCTTTTACCACCACACCGACAGCATCGGGGAAAAGGTCACCTGCAACAACAAGCGTCAAACTGACAACTGTTATGACAATAACACCCTTGACTCCCCCAAGCACACCGCCGAGAAGCTTGTTGAGACCTTTAAGAACAGGCAGCCTGAAAAATCTGTTGATTGCCGAAACACCAAACGAAAGAATGAAATTACAAACAGCATATACAACAAAAAATGCTGCTGCAGATAAAAGGGTTTCAATGATCACATTATAAATTCCGCTGTAAATCTGCTCTGCTGCCTGAACAGCATCAACAGATGAACCGATATCGGAAATAACAGATGAAACGGATACGCCGCCCGTTTCTGCCGCATCAATTATGTATTCGGGAATTGCGTTAATTACAGCCTGTGTGCCGCCATTCAAATGAGATGTAATCATTTCAGCGATTGTATTTACAGTTGCTTCATGCACAAACGCTTCATTTGCCCATTCTGCAACGGGCACAGAATATTCATACGCAATTAAAATGCTGACTATTGTTGCCGCAATCGAAAGAACCATTTTTACAAAGCCCTTCCTTCTTCCGTCAAACACACATGAAACCAGAATCAAAACCAGAATTACATCAATCATTAAAGATATATTATTCATTCACACGCCTCCTTTGTTCGATTTTACTCCAATCGTTTAATTGTGTCAATATTTGCAAACTGCACCGTTTTCAACAGCAAATATTCCGCCCGAACAGCAAATAAGCTCCGAAACGGAGTTTTCGGTTTCAACGGTTCTTGTTTCTTTTCCGTTTGAAGAATAAAGAGTTATTTTATTTGCATTTGCTACGGCAATCTTTCCGCCGTAAGAAGCAACGCAATCGGGAATACCGTCAAGAGTAACTGTGCAGGTCTTTTTGCCTCGGCTTGAATATCTTACCATACCCGTTTTTGAGCCGCCGAACTCCTCATACCATATAACGGTATTTCCGCTGTCATCGGCACATACGGCAAGAATGCTGTCCTCTGAATAAATAAGTTCATCAACCGCCTCTCCTCTGCTGCTTATAACAACAGTTCTGTTATCGCCCGCGGCAATAATCTTGTTTGATGACGTATAAACCACCTTCAGAAGAAGAGTTCCGCTGTATTTAACATCCGCCAGCGGCTCCGACGAATCAATATCAAAAACAATCAGCCTTGTGTAAATCTCTGCATTTTCGGCTCCGACCGCTGCAACAGCAAGCTTCTTCCCGTTAGAAGAAAGCGAAATATCAGCAATTCTCTCCTGTGAACAGTTCCATTGAAATATTTTTTTGAATCTGCTGTTATAAACCGAAAGCACACTTTGATTTTCCTCGGAAGCATAGGACGTTGCTATGTATCCGTTCTTTGAAAGCGCCGCCGCAACAACTGCGCCGTCCTCGGTAATTGTGCCGAGCTTTTCGGTTTTGCTCTGAAGCACAACCTCATTTGATGAGTTGCTGTAAATCAAAGCTCTGCCGTTATTGGTCTTAACCTTTGAATCCGCATAGCTCAAAGGCATGCTGAAAACTTCATCTGCTGAAGAATTAAGAATAATACTTGAATCGTCATAGATAATGAATGGGTTGCTGCCTATGGCGGTCAGTTTTCTGAATTTTGAAATATCCGCCGAACATGGATATCCCTCACCCCTACTGAAAATATTGCCCGTCTGCCTTATTGCATCGGTTACATTCGAAACGGCTACATTGCCGAGAAGCCTTGCACTCAGAAACAGAGCCGCAATAACCGCAAGAATAACAATAGGTATTCTTAAAACATAAAATATTTTCTTTATAAGCTTTTTATTACGGAACTTATTTATGTCAACTACTTTTTTGTCAGCCATACATACCTCCAAATCAGTAATTTATTTTATTAAGGTAAAGACCGTGCGCAGGAGCGGTATACCCTGCGGCAGAACGGTCCCTTACCGAAATAATCTTATCAATTGAATCTGCCGGAATTTTTCCTCTTGAAATGTCAATCAGAGTTCCGACCATTATGCGTACCATGTTATAAAGAAATCCGTCGGCTTCAACTCTGAAAATGACCATATCCCCGTCGCGTTCAACAACAGCATTCATAACCGTTCTTTCGGTATCCTCAACGCTGCTTCCTGCGGCACAGAACGAATCAAAATAATGCGTTCCTATAAATGCCTTTGCCTGCTCCGAAAGGAACTTTTCATCAAGAGGATATTTATAATGAAGCGAATAGTTATAGAAAAAAGGATTTTTGCTTGGCGAGTTCCATATTTTATAAATGTATTCCTTCGACTTGCAGTCATACCTTGCGTGAAAATCAAAATCAACCTCTTTGCAGTCAATGGCCGCAATATCCTTGGGTAAAACGGCATTGAGTGCACCGACAAGCCTTTTGCAGTCAATCATACTTTCGGTTCTGACGTTACAGCAATAGGTGTTTGCATGCACGCCTGCATCCGTTCTTGAACAACCGACGATATTATCCCTCTTTGAGCAGATTTGCTCGAGTGCATCCTGCACCGTCTGCTGAACGGTGACGGCATTCTCCTGCACCTGCCAGCCGTGATACGCCGTGCCGTCAAATGAAATTATCAAAAGCAAATTACGCATCAGATAACCGCCTCAAAAAAATGATTTAATACTATAACTCCCGCCGTAATCGCGGCGCAGAAAAGGAATGCAACAAAATCTCTTGCGCCGAGCTTCATCTGCTTCATTCGTGTTCTGCCCTCTCCGCCCGTATAACAGCGACAGGTCATAGCAAATGCAAGCTCATAGGCTCTTCTGAATGATGAAACCATCAGCGGAATAAATATAGGAACAAGCGCCTTCGCTCTCTGAACGATTCCGCCCGTTTCAAGGTCTGCACCTCTCGCCTTCTGTGCATTCATTATTCTGTCAATTTCCTCAATCAGAGTGGGAATAAATCTCAATGCAAGAGTCATCATCATTGCAAGAGTATGCACCTTGATTTTGAACAACTTGAGCGGTGAAAGAATCCTTTCAAGTGCATCGGTGAGCATGGTGGGAGTTGTTGTGTAGGTCAGAAGCGAGCTGATGATAACAAGGCTCACTATTCTTATCATGGTAAATATTGCCGTGTTGACGCCCTTTTCGGTAACGGCAATTTCCCAAAAGCTGAAATAAACCTTTCCGCCCTCGGTATAGAGCACATTGAGCACCGCAGTAAAAATAAGAATGATTACAATGGGCTTAAGGCTTTTGAGAATCATTTTGGCAGGCACTTTGGAAAGTGCCGCCGCCGCAACTGCGGTTAGTGCGATAAGACCGAGCGAAAAGAAGCTTTTACAAAGGAAAATAACAACTATCAGCCAGAAGGTTATTATCAGCTTTGCTCTCGGATCAAGGTTATGAAGCACGGATTTTCCCGGATAATACTGACCTATGGTAATATCTCTTATCACCTTGAACTCCTCCTCTCGATGAGATTGCGGAGTATCGCCGAACCCTGTTCAACGGTATAAACATTTAAGGGAACTTCAAGCCCCTTTGCACGCAGCTTTGAGAAAATCTCGGTTATTTCGGGAACATTGAGCCCCATTGAACGAAGCTCGTCACCTCTTGAATAAACCTCATCAACGCTGCCCTGCATTGCAACCGCCGAATTATTCATAACAATTATTCTGTCGGCCATGCCGGCAATATCCTCCATGCTGTGGGAAACTATAATCACCGTGCTGCCGGTCTGTTTTCTGTATTCTTTTATAAGCTCAACAAGAGCCTTTCTTCCTCTCGGATCAAGACCTGCGGCAGGCTCGTCAAAGATAAGCACCTCGGGCTCCATTGACATCACTCCCGCAATTGCAACTCTTCTTTTCTCACCGCCCGAAAGATCAAACGGAGATTTTTCGAGATGTTCGGGCTTTACGCCGACAAATTCTGCCGCACGCAGAACTCTTTCCTTGATTTCCGCATCGGAAAGCTTCATATTTTTCGGCCCGAAGGCAATATCTTTATATACCGTTTCTTCAAACAGCTGATATTCGGGGTACTGGAAACAAAGACCGACTTTGAAACGTGACTGCCTTAAAGTTTCTTTATCTTTCCAGATGTCAATGCCGTCAACAAGCACCTTGCCGCTATCGGGCTTCAAAAGTCCGTTGAAATGCGATATAAGCGTGCTCTTACCCGAACCCGTATGGCCGATAATGCCGATAAGCTCGCCCTTTTCTATCTGAAGGTTAACATCGTTTATCGCCGCAACCTGCTGAATTGTTCCCTTTGAATAATAGTGGGTAAGTCCGATTGTTTCTATTGCGTAGCTCATACGGCACCTCCCAAAAGACGGCTGATTTCATCAACACATTCATCAACGTCAAGAACGCCCTCTTTTATTCCGAGAACATGGCAAAGCTCTGTTGACTGCGGAACATCAAGACCGCATAAGCGCAGCTTTTCAACCTGTGTGAAAACCTCTCTCGGCTTTCCGTCCATAACAACCCTGCCGTCATCCATAACAACAACTCTGTCTGCCTGCACGGCTTCGTCCATAAAATGAGTAACAATCACAACGGTTATGCCCATCTCTTTGTTGAGGCGCTTTACAGTCTGCATAACCTCTTCCCTGCCCATGGGATCAAGCATTGCGGTGGGCTCGTCAAGAACGATGCATTCGGTCTGCATTGCAATTACGCCGGCAATCGCAACTCTCTGCTTCTGACCGCCAGAAAGCTTGTGCGGCTCTCTGTGGCGGAATTCATACATATTGACCGATTTGAGTGCATCATCAACTCTTTTTCGGATTTCCTTCGGCTCAATTCCAAGATTTTCGGGGCCGAAAGCGACATCATCCTCAACAATCGTTGCAACAATCTGGTTGTCGGGATTCTGAAAAACCATGCCGACGACTCTTCGGATTTCATCCGCTTTTTCTTCCGTATCGGCAACAATGCCTTTGACAGAAACCTCTCCCTTTGTCGGCTCATAGATTGCGTTGCAGAGCTTTGCAAGGGTGCTCTTTCCTGAACCGTTATGTCCGAGCACGGCAACAAATTCACCCTTGTTGATTGCAAGACTTACGTCCGAAAGGGCAGGCTTTTCCCGAACCTCGGCATTCTCATCTTCGGCATCATATATAAATGTAACATTTTTGAATTCGATTATTTTTTCGTTCATAATACAATCCTAAAAATTGATTTTATTTTACTCCCTTTCCGAGCCAGATTGCACTCGCTCCGCAAGGAAGAACTCTGCCGGGTTTTGACGAAACAGGGATACCGATTTCATCACTCTGCGTTGAACCGCCGAACTGCTTCTGAACGGTTTCGCCGAGAATATATTCCATAACGCTCGGTGAAAGTCCCGTTGTATATGAATTTATAAGCACCATCAGCGAATCCTCGTAAAGAAGCTGTGAGCAAAGGTCAACAAAATCATAGACCTCGTTTTCAAGCTTCCAGACCTCGCCGCCCGGACCTCTGCCGTATGACGGCGGGTCCATGATGATGATATCGTATTTGTTTTCTCTTCTGATTTCACGCTGAACGAACTTGATGCAGTCATCAACAAGCCAGCGCACGGGAGCATCGGAAAGTCTGCTTGCGGCCGCATTTTCTTTTGCCCAGAGTGTCATGCCCTTTGATGCATCAACATGCGTTACGCTTGCACCTGCATTGAGAGCGGCAACAGTTGCTCCGCCCGTATATGCAAAAAGATTGAGCACCTTGACGGATCTGCCCGCATTTTTTATTATATCTGCAGTCATCTTCCAATTGACCGCCTGCTCGGGGAAAAGTCCCGTATGCTTAAAGCCCATGGTTTTGATGTTGAATTTAAGACTGTCAAGCCCTATCTGCCATACATCAGGCATCTTTTTGCAGACTCTCCAGCTGCCTCCGCCCGTGTTTGAGCGGTTATAGATTGCATGGGGATTAAACCAAAGCGGATTTTCCTTCGGGGTTTTCCAAATTACCTGCGGGTCGGGTCTGACAAGTATTATATCACCCCAGCGTTCAAGCCTCTCGCCGTCAGAGCAGTCTATAAGTTCATAATCTATCCAATTGTCTGCTTTTCTCATATTACACATCCATTCTTTGCTGTCCCGGCATCGTCATTCCGAGATGCGCATAACCGGCGGGAGTAACCATTCTTCCTCTGGGTGTACGGCTCAGAAAGCCCACCTGCATCAGATACGGTTCGTAAACATCTTCTATGGTAACGGCTTCCTCGCCGATAGCCGCCGCTATCGTTTCAAGTCCCACGGGTCCACCGTTATAATTCTTAATCATTGTTTTGAGAATCAATCTGTCGATCGAGTCAAGACCGAGAGCATCAATTTCCATTCTGTCAAGAGCGAGCGACGAAGCCTCTTTTGTAATTTCGCCGTCACACATGACCTGCGCAAAATCCCTCGCTCTTTTAAGAAGTCTGTTGGCAATTCTCGGAGTGCCTCTCGAGCGTGATGCAATTTCACGCGCACCGTCAGGGTCGATATCTATATCAAGAATGCCTGCACTTCTGTTGACAATTTGTGAAAGCTGTTCTGGAGTATAAAGCTCAAGGCGAAGAATAACTCCGAAACGGTCACGCAGAGGTGCGCTGAGCTGACCTGCCCTTGTTGTTGCGCCGACAAGGGTGAATTTATGCAAATCAAGACGGATAGAACGTGCCGAAGGACCTTTTCCGATGATAATATCAAGAACATTATCCTCCATTGCGGGGTAAAGCACTTCCTCAACAGCTCTTGAAAGACGGTGAATTTCGTCAATAAAGAGAACATCACCCTCATTGAGATTTGTCAGAAGAGCTGCCAAATCGCCCGGCTTTTCGATTGCAGGTCCGCTTGTAACACGGAAATTAACGCCCATTTCATTTGCAATGATACCTGCAAGGGTTGTTTTGCCGAGACCCGGAGGCCCGTAAAGCAAAACATGGTCAAGCGGCTCATTTCTGCGGCGCGCCGCTTCAATATAAATCGAGAGATTCTCTTTAACCTTATCCTGACCGATATATTCGTCGAGAACTTTGGGTCGGAGCGAAATTTCTATGTCGTTATCTTCTGCGGAGGAAAATTCGGGAGCTACAATTCTGTTTTCGAAATCAAAGTCCATAATAATCCTCCTTTATATGTTCTTTGCAAGCTGTTTAAGCGCCTGCTTAATCATTTCTTCGGTTGAAAGATTGCCGTCAAGCCTGCCGACTGCAATGCTTGCCTCGGACTTGCTGTAACCGAGCATAACAAGTGCATTGACAGCGTCCTCGCCCGCATAGCTGACAGTTGCCTTCTGCGCGGCAGCAATATTACCGAGGGTTTCGGAGCTTGTTGCAAAAACATCAAGTTTACCTTTAAGCTCAAGCACTATTCTCTGTGCAATTTTAGGACCGACACCCTGTGCGGCAGTTATTGCCTTGACATCTCCGCCTGCAACGCTGACCGCAAGCATATCGGGGGTAAGCTGCGAGAGAATCGCAAGACCCGCCTTGGGTCCGACACCCGAAACACCCATAAGCATCTTGAAACAATCAAGCTCATTCTTATCGGCAAAGCCGAAGAGGTCGAGTGCATCCTCGCGCACGTTGAGATGGGTATAAAGAGTCTGCGTCTGACCGATATCGGCGCATTTTCTTAAAGTATTCAATGTTGTATAAAGTCTGAAAGCAACGCCGCTGCACTCAAGCGCAACGCTGGATTCATCAGCAAAAACAATTTTACCTGTTAAACTGTAAAACATAGTTTTACTCCTTTGTTAAAATCACCTTGAGCGAAGCGAGCCTATCAGCGACCCTGCGCTGTGGCAATGGCATATTGCCATTGCAAGGGCATCGGCGGCATCATCGGGCTTTGGAATTTTTTCAAGGTTGAGCATAATCCTCGTCATTTCCTGAACCTGTTTTTTCTCCGCTCTGCCGTAACCGACAACGCTCTGCTTCACCTGGAGCGGCGTATATTCAAAAATCGGCATCTTCGCCTGCTGCGCCGCAAGCACAAGCACTCCCCTCGCCTGCGCAACATCAATCGCCGTTTTCTGGTTTGTGTTGAAAAACAGCTTTTCAATTGCCATCGCTTCGGGGTGGTATCTGTCAATCATTGCACACGCACAGTTATAAATTCTTTCAAGTCTTTCGTTAAACGGAGTGTGCGCCTCGGTTGTTATAGCACCGAAATCAAGCACTCTGAAATGGTTGTTGTGATACTCAACCACTCCGTAACCGACTATCGCATATCCGGGGTCAATTCCCAAAACTATCATTTCTTGTTTGACTCTCTTTCACGCACTACCATTCTTGTAGGTGTTCCCTCAAGACCGAAAACTTCTCTTATCTGGTTGTCAAGGTAACGCTGATAACTGTAATGGAACAGCTCCGCATTATTGACAAAACAGACGAATGTCGGCGGTCTTGTTGATGCCTGGGTCATATAGTAAATCTTAAGGCGCTTGCCCTTATCCGAGGGCGGCTGAACTCTCGCCGTTGCATCCGCAAGAACATCGTTGAGTTTGCCCGTTGAAATACGCATTGCATTCTGGGTATCAACAAATTTTATAAGCTCAAACAGACGGTCAAGTCTGATTTTCTCTTTTGCCGAGATAAATATTATCGGAGCATATGACATAAATGAGAAATCTTTCATGAGCTGCTTTCTCATGCCGTCCATGGTCTTACCGTCTTTTTCAACGGCATCCCATTTGTTGACGGCAATGATGCATGCCTTGCCCATTTCGTGAGCAATGCCCGCAACCTTTGAATCCTGCTCTGTAAAGCCCTCGGTTGCATCAATCATGATAACGCAGACCTGCGCTCTTTCAACCGCCATTCTGGCTCTAATAACCGAATATTTTTCAATCTGGTCATAGACACGGCTCTTTCTGCGAAGTCCCGCCGTATCTATAAACACAAACTTACCGTGTTCATTTTCGACAATCGAATCCGTTGCATCTCTTGTTGTGCCCGCAATATCGGAAACAATCATTCTGTCCTCGCCGAGAACGGCATTGACAAGCGATGACTTGCCCGCATTAGGCTTACCGATAACGGCAACCTTGATTGCATCATCCTCCTCTTCCTCTGTTTCTTCATCGGGAAGATACTTGAGCACTTCGTCAAGAAGGTCACCCGTACCCATGCCGTGAACAGAAGAAACGGGCATCGGGTCGCCGAGACCGAGATTATAGAACTCATAAAAATCGGGAGGAAGTTCACCCGGGGTATCACACTTATTAACGCAGAGAATAACGGGCTTTCCGCTCTTCTGAAGCATTGCAGCAACCTCGCTGTCCGTTGCAACAACGCCCGAACGGATATCCGTAACAAGAATTATTACATCTGCGCTGTCAATCGCAAGCTGCGCCTGCCTTCTCATCTGTTTGAGAATAATATCATCTGAATGCGGCTCGATACCGCCTGTATCGATAAGCATAAAATGCCTGCCGAGCCACTCGCAGTCACCATAAATTCTGTCTCTTGTGACGCCGGGTGTATCATCAACTATCGAAAGTCTTGCGCCGACAAGCTTATTAAAAAGTGTTGACTTGCCGACATTGGGTCTGCCGACAATCGCTACAACATTACCTGCCATCTAAAAACCTCCTGTCATTGCGGAAAGCAAGTCCTCTCCGCTCGGTCCGTTCTGTGTAACTTTTATTTCTAATCTTTGTGAAAGCTCCTCAACCGTCATATCGTCAAGGAACATGTCGCCCTCGCTGCGCAAGCAGTTGGGGGGAATTATAAGCTCCTCGCCGAGGTCTAGACCTCTGACAGCCGCTTCAATATCCGCTCCGCAAAGCAGACCCGAAACGGTTATCATGCTGCCAAGCAGTTTGTTTTCAGCCGCCGTGACATTAACGGTCAATCCATTTATTTTTTCTTCTGCTTTCTCTGCGAGAGCTGAAATCAGCGGGTATGCAGCCTTACCCGTCACAACCGTAACACGGCGGTTGCATTCTTTTGTTTCGCATTCATTCAGAGCAGCTTCAAATTCAGATTTGAGCAATGCCCACATTCCGACTCCGTTTTCAAGCTGCGGAAAATCATTATAGTATTCCGCATCGGGCATATCTCTTTTTGCCTTAAGATAAAATTCATCTGCCGCATATGCGATTATTTCACCGTGCTCTGCCCTGAATTTTTCGTTAAAGCGGTCGATTATATCTATTGCCTCTCCCGCTGTTTTTTCATTGTAAGGCTCAAGCTTGTAAAGACCATCTCTGTGGTCGGATAGTCCGACGGGCACAGCCGCAATGCTCTGCACCGCAGGATAAAGCTTTGAAAGCTCATTAAGGCTGAATTCAAGCTCATCGCCATCATTTATTCCCGGACACAGAACAAGCTGGGTATTGATGGTAATTCCCGCTTCAGCAAATTTATAAAGATATTTCAGCGAATCACCCGCTTTGGGATTTGCCATCATTTTAACCCGAAGCTCGGGATTCATCGTCTGCACCGAAATATTAACCGGGCTGATATGCATTTTAATTATGCGCTCCGCCTCTTTATCGGTAAGATTCGTCAGCGTTATATAGTTGCCGAAAAGAAACGAAAGCCGTGAATCATCATCTTTGAAATAAAGGCTTTTCCGAAGCCCCTTTGGAAGCTGATCAATAAAGCAGAAAATGCATTTGTTTTTGCAACTTCTCTGCCTGTCCATAAGATAGGTTTCAAATTCCAGACCGATATCCTCAAACTCGTCTTTTTTTATCATGACAAGCTTTGATTTTCTGTCTGCCGTTTCAAGCAAAAGAATAAGCTTCGTTTCGTTGATATAAAAACGGTAATCAAGAACATCGTTTATCTCGTTGCCGTTAATGCTGACAAGCCTGTCGCCTGCACTTATTTTCTTTTTCTCCGCAAGGCTTCCGCTCTGTATTTGACTGATTAAAACTGCCATTCTTTCACCTGCCGATACTTCCCTATTTTAATTTACTTTACATTATAACATACTTCTATAAAAAATAATAGTAAAAATTTTGTAAACAATAAACTTTTTTAAAAGTATGTTAAAAACCTATTGTAAAACAAAAATTTTTAGGGTATAATCCATAATGTAATTTTATGTCCAAATCTCATTGCAAGGAAAAGGAATAATAAGATGTTTGTTGATATTGCGAAAATAAAAATAAAAGCAGGCAGCGGCGGAAACGGAGCCGTCAGCTTCCGCAGAGAAAAATATGTTGCCGCAGGCGGACCCGACGGTGGCGACGGCGGCAGAGGCGGAAACATAGTTTTTCAGGTTGACGATAACCTTGCAACTCTTGCCGATTTCCGTTACAAAAGAAAATATACCGCATCAAACGGCGAAAACGGTTCGGGCGGCAGAAAGAACGGCAGAGGCGGCGAGGACCTTATAATTAAAGTTCCCCGAGGAACAATAATCAGAGAGGTTGAAAGCGGTGCCGTTATGGCAGATATGTCGGGCGATGAGCCTTTTATTGCCGCAAAAGGCGGCAGAGGCGGCTGGGGAAATCCCCATTTCGCAACACCCACAAGACAGGTGCCGAGATTTGCAAAAAACGGTACTCCCGGCGAAGAATGGGAAGTAAGTCTTGAGCTCAAGCTTCTTGCAGACGTAGGTTTGCTCGGCTTTCCGAATGTCGGTAAATCAACGCTTGTTTCTGTTGTAAGCCAAGCAAAACCCATAATTGCAAACTATCATTTTACAACCCTCACCCCCGTTCTCGGCGTTGTTTCTCTCGGTGAGGGCAGTTCATTTGTTATGGCGGATATCCCCGGCCTTATCGAAGGTGCCGGCGACGGAGTAGGTCTCGGTCACGAATTTCTGCGCCATGTTGACCGCTGCCGTCTGCTTGTCCACATCGTTGATGCCGCAGGCAGCGAAGGAAGAGACCCCATTGATGATTTTGAAATCATCAATAAAGAGCTTGAGAAATTTGACCCCGAGCTTGCAAAGCGTCCGCAGATAGTTGCTGCAAACAAAATCGACCTGGCAACCGATGAGCAGCTTGAAAGACTCGAAAAATATTTTACCGAAAAAGGATATGAATATCATACCATGTGCGCCCCCATTCTTGAGGGCACAAACGAGCTTATAAGCACTGTCTGGAACAAGCTTCAGACTCTTCCTCCCATTAAAAAATATGAAGCAGAGGTCATTCCTCTCGAAATGTTTGAAAAACAGAATGATAAGGGCTTCAATATCCGCGTTGAGGATGATATCTATTTTGTCGAAGCTCCCTGGCTTCTCAAAATTCTTCAGAGAACAGACCTTGATGACTATGAGTCGCTTCAGTATTTCCAAAGAATCCTCATTTCCAGCGGCATAATTGATGCACTCCGCGAAAGAGGAATCAATGAGGGAGATACCGTTTCGATTTATGACCTTGAATTTGATTTTGTTAACTGATTGCGGGGAATATTTTTGATTTCATTACTTGAAAAAAAAGCCGATATTTCTTCTTTAAGCCCTCTGACTCTTGCGTTTCTCGGCGACACGGTTTTTGACTTACTTGTCAGAAGCGAGCTGATTTGCGAGGCAAACAGACCCGTTAATGCGCTTCACACAACAGCGAGCAAAAAGGTCTGCGCACATGCACAGGCAGAAGCTGTGAGACACATTATGCCGATGCTTACCGAAGATGAGCTTGCCGTTTTCAAGAGAGGCAGAAACGCTCACACGGGCGCAATCCCGAAGCATGCATCAAGTGCTGATTATCATTACGCAACAGGACTTGAAAGCCTTTTCGGCTGGCTCTATCTTAAAGGAGAAGCCGAAAGGATTCATCAGCTTTTCAATGCCATAAAAGAATTTGACGAAGGGGTAAAACATGAATAAAACCAAGGCAGCCGAGCTGCTTAAAAATAACGGACTGTGGCTTGTAGGGTGCGTTCTTTACGCAATCGGGGTTAACAGCTTTTCAGTTCCTAACGACATCGCACAAAGCGGCGTTACAGGTGTTGCGGTTATTCTCAACCATCTGTTTGATTTGCCCGTGGGCACGGTAAACTTTGCACTCAACATTCCCCTGCTCATACTGATGATGATTTATCTCGGAAAACAGCTTGTTGCACGCACCTTGTGGGTAACAATTCTTCTTTCAACCGCACTTGATGTTGTTGCCATATGGGCACCCGAATACACAGGCGATAAAATTCTCGCCGCTCTTTTCTGCGGACTTTTTCAGGGCGCAGGGCTTGGTCTTATAATGATTACGGGTGCTACCAGCGGCGGTACGGATATTGTTGCAAGGCTTGCTCATAAACGCTGGCCCCATATAACAGTCGGAAGTGTTGTTCTTTTGGCAGATGCAATTGTTGTTACCGCAGGCATGTTTGTTTTCGGAAGCATTGAAAGCGGTCTTTACGCAATAATTCTTATTTTCGTCAGCACAAAGGTTATTGATTCGATGATTTACGGCACGGGCAACGGAAAGATGCTCATGATTGTTACTGAAAAGGCAGACGAAGTTTCGCAGGCAATAGTCCACTCTTCCCCAAGAGGTGTTTCAATTATCCCGGCAGTTGGTGCATACACGGGAAAGGATAAAAATGTTCTTCTTTGCGTTGCCAGAAAACATGAAATTTCGGGAATAATCAAAACCGTTAAAGCGGTAGACGATAAAACATTTATAATTGTAAGCGAAGCCAACGAAATTCTCGGTCAGGGCTTTAAGAAAACCATATAAAGGAGATACACATGAAAAAGTTTTTTGCATTTCTAATGGCCGCTGTTATTTTTGCATTCAGCGGCTGCGCACAGGAAACAACAACATCAAGAACAGGCGAAGGTTCAATCGACCCTGCCGTTTTCTGCATGGAAGATCAAAGATTCCCAAGAATTTCCATCAGAGAAGACAAAACATTTACAATGACCTACACCCAGATGTCAAACCGTCTGACAAGGGGTACATACAGTGTTGATGGCAACATCCTCACTCTTTCGGCAGATGACGGAGCAGTTTATAATTTTGAAATCGCTAAAACATCAATCATTTATATCGGTGAAACCTCAACTCCGTTTGAAGTTGTTTACGAAGACGAACCCGAAATTCCCGACGGAACAGAGTTCAACCTCTGGCGCAAGCACGAATAACGCTTGACAAGCAAGTTATAGGTGTTATATAATATCAAGGTTAAAAATTATCCGAAGTGAGGTTTTATAAATGTCAGGCCATTCAAAATGGAGCACCATTAAGCGTAAAAAAGAAAAAACCGACAATCAGCGTGCCAAGATTTTCACCAAAATCGGCAGAGAAATCGCTGTTGTAGTCCGTGAGGGCGGTCCCGACCCCGCATCAAACTCAAAGCTCAAGGACGTTATTGCAAAGGCAAAGGCTAATAACGTTCCCAACGATAACATTGAAAGAATAATCAAGAAGGCTGCCGGCGAAATGGGCGGCGCAGATTATGAAGAAATCGTTTATGAAGGCTACGGTCCTTCAGGCGTTGCAGTTATCGTTGAAGCACTCACAGATAACAGAAACAGAACAGCAGGCGATGTACGCCACTATTTTGACAAGTACGGCGGAAACATGGGTCAGTCAGGCTGCGTTTCCTTCATGTTCTCAAAGCAGGGCGTTCTTGTTGTTGAAGCAGAGGGTGTTGATGAGGATAAGCTCATGGAAGATGCTCTCGAGGCAGGTGCAACAGATTTCATCACAGACGACGAAGGTGTTTTTGAAATCAGAACAGAGCCCAACGACTGCGGTGCAGTCAGAGAAGACCTCGAAGCCAAAGGTTATGCTTTTGTTTCGGCTGAAGTTGAATATGTTCCTTCAACATACACAGCTCTCACCAATCCCGACGACATCAAGAACATGGCAAAGATGCTTGAAATGTTTGAGGATAACGACGACGTTCAGGCAGTATGGCATAACTGGGAAAATGCCGACGATGCGGAATAATCAGAATATCAAAGAGCCTTTCATCGTGAAGGCTCTTTTTGTTTTACTTATAGACTTTTCCTTTTTATTGTGATATTCTATATTCGTTACCATTATTATATTACGGAGTGATAAATATGTATTTTGATTTTATTGAAAAGGTTAAGTTTGAAGGCAAGGAAAGTAAAAACCCCTTCGCATTCAAATATTATGATGCGGACAGAGTTATCATGGGCAAAACCATGAAGGAACACCTCAATTTTGCAATGGCTTGGTGGCATAATCTCGGCGCGGCAGGTACTGATATGTTCGGCAGAGATACAGCCGACAAATCCTTCGGCACTGAAAAGGGGACAATGGCTCATGCCAAGGCAAAAGTTGATGCAGGCTTTGAATTTATGCAGAAGCTCGGCATTGAAAATTTCTGCTTCCACGATGTTGACCTTGTTCCCGAGGCAGAGGATATCAACGAAACAAACGCAAGACTTGATGAAATCAGCGACTATATTCTCGAAAAAATGAACGAAACAGGCATCAAGTGCCTCTGGGGAACGGCAAATATGTTCTCAAATCCCCGTTTCATGAATGGTGCAGGCAGCACTAACAGCGCTGACGTTTACTGCTTTGCGGCTGCACAGATTAAAAAAGCTCTTGACCTCACGGTTAAGTTCGGCGGTAAGGGCTATGTTTTCTGGGGCGGCAGAGAAGGCTATGAAACCCTCCTCAACACCGACGTTAAGTTTGAACAGGAAAACATTTCACGCCTTATGAAGATGGCAGTTGATTACGGCAGAAGCATCGGCTTTGAGGGCGATTTCTACATTGAGCCCAAGCCTAAGGAGCCCATGAAGCATCAGTATGATTTTGATGCCGCAACCGCAATCGGCTTCCTGCGTCAGTACGGTCTTGACAAGGATTTCAAGATGAATATTGAAGCAAACCATGCTCTTCTTGCAGGTCACACCTTTGAGCATGAGCTTCGCATTTCCGCAATCAACGGCATGCTCGGCTCAATTGATGCCAACCAGGGCGACCCCGTACTCGGCTGGGATACAGACGAATTTCCGTTTGACGTTTATTCTGCAACAATGTGCATGTATGAAGTGCTCAAGGCAGGTGGCATGAAGAACGGCGGACTCAACTTTGATGCCAAAAACCGCAGACCCAGCAACACCCGTGAAGACATGGTGCTTGGCTTCATTCTCGGTATGGATACATTTGCTCTCGGTCTTATCAAGGCAGCCAAAATTATAGAAGACGGTACAATTGAGAATTTCAAGGCAGAAAGATATTCGAGCTATAAATCGGGCATCGGCAAGAAAATTGCTGACGGAGAAGCAACTCTCGAAGAGCTTTCCGCATACGCATGCTCACTCGGTAAGTGTGCCGACCCCGGCTCGGGAAAACAGGAATATCTTCAGTCTGCAGTAAACAGCATTATGTTCGGTGAATAATATGAAATATGTTATCGGTATAGATCTCGGCACCTCGGCAACAAAAACCGTTCTTTTTGATGAAAAAGGAGCAACCGTTGCTTCGGCAAGCCGTGAATATGAAATGCAGCAGCCCCATAACGGCTGGGCAGAGCAGAATCCGCAGGATTGGTATGACGCCGCAATCAAAACGCTCAAAAAGGTTGTTACAGACAGCGGCGTTAATAAAAAAGATATCGTTTCCGTCGGCATTTCAGGTCAGATGCACGGACTTGTTATGCTTGATGAGGAATGTAATGTTCTTCGCCCGTCAATTCTTTGGTGCGACCAGAGAACTGGCAAGGAATGCGACGAACTGACCGAAATGCTCGGCAGAGAAAAACTCATTGAAATAACAGCGAATCCTGCTCTGACAGGCTTTACAGCATCAAAAATTCTTTGGGTAAAGAATAACGAGCCCGAAATTTTTGAGAAATGCCGCCATATTCTTCTTCCGAAGGACTATCTGCGTTTCAGGCTTACGGGCGAATTTGCAACCGAGGTTTCAGACGCATCGGGAATGCAGCTTCTTGATGTTCCCAAGAGAAAATGGTCACAGACTATGATCGATGCGCTCGGAATAAAGGAAGAATATCTTGCAAAGGTTTATGAATCCCCCGAAATCACGGGATATATCAACAGCGATACCGCTGAAAAAACAGGACTTTCAACCGCAACATCGGTTGTCGGCGGTGCAGGAGATAACGCGGCAGCCGCAGTCGGAATGGGCGTTGTTGAAGAAGGAAAGGCATTCACAACAATCGGAACATCGGGTGTTGTTTTTGCTCATACGGATAATCCCGTTATCGACCCCAAGGGCAGAGTTCACACCTTCTGCTGTGCTGTACCCGGTGCATGGCACGTCATGGGCGTAACTCAGGGGGCAGGTCTTTCTTTGCAATGGTTTAAAAACAATTTCTGCGGCGAAGAGGTTTCGCAGGCGGATAAGGAAAATAAAGATGTTTATCAGATTACCGATGAAAAAGCGTCGGAAATCGGCATCGGCTGCGATAAACTCCTCTATCTCCCCTATCTCATGGGGGAAAGAACTCCTCATCTTGACCCCGATTGCAGAGGTGTATTCTTCGGACTTTCTGCAATTCATACAAGAGCACACTTTATCAGAGCAATCATGGAGGGCGTTACCTATTCGCTTTACGACTGCCTGCTTGTGCTGAAGGAAATGGGAATCGCTCCTAAATCAATGCTCCTTTGCGGCGGCGGCGGAAAAAGTAAGCTCTGGAAAGCCATGATTTGTGACACCTTTGATATGCCTGTTCTTACCACAAAATCATCGGAAGGACCTGCACTCGGTGTTGCGATTCTTGCAACAGTCGGTTCGGGAATATATCCCGATGTTAAATCGGCATGCAGCGCAATGATTCCTGATGAAGCAAAAATTTCACAGCCCGACAGCGAAAACACCGCAAAATACCGCTCCTGCCATGCTGTATATTCTTCACTTTATATTTCGCTCAAAGACAATTACAAGACTCTCGCAAACCTTAATTAAACATAAAAGCTCAATCCCGCAAGGATTGGGCTTTTTTCGGAGGACATATGATTTTTTATTTCTCTGCAACGGGTAACAGCAGACACGCGGCAAAGCGTGTCGCTGAAACAACAGACAACAGAACAATTTCAATCACCAACTGTCTGAAAAACGGCAGATATGATTTTACGGCAGAAAAAACTGAAACCGTCGGCTTTGTTTTTCCTGTTTATAACTTCGGTCTGCCTGTTACTGTTACGGATTTTATCAGACGTCTTAACCTCAACTGCAATGAAAGCTACGTTTTCACTCTTGTTACTTACGGCGGATTTTCGGGCGGTGCAAGCAAGATAATTAAGAATTTACTGAAAAGCAAAGGAATAAAAGTCAGTGCACAGTTTTCCGTCAGAATGCCCGACACATGGACTCCGATATACGATTTATCCGACAAAGAAAAAGTCGCCGAAACAAACAGAAAAGCCGATGTAAAAATCAGCCGCATATCATCTCAAATCCGCAAGAAATCAAAGGGTAATTTTGATTCACGCAAAATACCATTCGGAGATAAATTTTGTGGCGGATATGATGAAATGCGTAAAACATCAACCCTTTCCGTCAGTGAAAAATGCATCGGCTGCGGTCTTTGCGCAAATCAATGCCCCGTTGATGCCATTGAAGTTCAAAACGGCAAGCCTGCATGGGTAAAAGAAAAATGTGCAATGTGCCTCGGTTGCCTTCACCGCTGTCCTAAATTTGCAATTCAGAGAGGCAGCAAAACTGCTCTGCACGGGCAATATGTGCATAAATGAAAATAACCGCCTCGGTGAGGCGGTTAATCTTTTTATTCAATTCCTGCAAGCTTCAGATTTTCGAGATGCTCGTCGTAGGTTGCGGCGTAATAATAATTTGCGTTTTCGTCATGGCAGAAATAAAGATAATCAACATCTGCGGGATTAAGCGCCGCTTTTATTGTTCTCAATCCCGGATTTGAGATTGGTCCTGCGGGGAGTGCCGAGCATTTATAGGTATTATAATAGCTGTTGTAGCGGTTGATATCGCCCGTGAGATAGGGCTTGACATGGCGTTCGATATAATAAATCGAAGAATCCATCTGGAGCTTCATTCCTGCCTCAAGTCTGTTATAAATAACAGCGGCAATCTTTGCAATTTCGTTTGAGTTTGCGCCCTCTTTTTCAACGATTGACGCAATGGTTATAACCTCATCCATGGTGTAGCCGAGTGCCGATGCCTGCGCCATCATCTGCTCTGTAATATTTGCCTTGCCGCCTCGCAGAAATTTGCCGATTGCATCCTGCGGCTTCTGATTAATATAAAATTCATATGTACTCGGGAAAAGATAACCCTCAAGCTTAAAGCAGCGATTGGGGTCAGACGGAATTTTTGAAACAAGCGGATAATAGCTGTAATCATAGGTTGCGGCGGTTTTCATCAGCTCATCAAAATCCGCCACCTCATATTCGTCAAGGATTTTAAAAATTTCTGTAAGTGTTCTGCCCTCTCCGAAGGTCAGTTTTACCGTTCTCCTCTCGGGAGTTGCCGTTGTCGGCTCTTTTGTTGTTTCTTCTTCGGTTATTCTTTCGGTAGCCTGTTTCTCTGTAAACTCATCGGTCATGGGGCTCGTAAAAGAAACAGGCACATACATGGTCGGACTGTCTGATTCTTCTTCCTCACCATTGCCAATATCTTCAGAATCCTCTTCTGTTACATTCATAAAAGCATCAATTGCCGCAGAGAGGTCCTTGAGAGTTGTCGACTCTGTAACAGCTTCGGTTGTTGTTTCCTCATTATCACCCTGCACAGAGCATGAAGATGCAAAAACAATCAAAACGGTAAGTATAAAAAAAGCAAAAGCTCTGCCAAATTTCATTTTGTTTCTCCTTTTAAATCTTTATAACAAGATATTATCATTTCAAATGGCAAAAATCAACCGCCGTGATAAAAAATTAACACGGCGGTAACATTTATATGTTTTCTCTGTATTTCTTTCTTGCGTATCTGAAAACAACATATGAAGCACATAGAAGAGCGAAAACTCCGATATAAAGCGCATAACGCTTTGCTTCGGGAGTCATTGCCTCGCCGTCATCAACGGAAGCATTCGAATCGGAATCGCCGCCAAAGAAAAAGGCATAGTTGCCCGAGCCCGATGAAGGAACATGATTTTTAACATCGTCCCAAAGGGTACTCATAAGAGCAAGAATTTCAGGGTCGAGATTGAGGAAAAGCTGGGTTTTGAACTTTCCGTCCTCGGGATAAAGAATTTCATCTTCATAGAATGAATATTCGGTATTGGCATAAACCTCTGTGTGAGGGCTTGCATAGCAGATATATTCAGCATTCGCAAGAGCAACCTCGGGCTCAAGCAGGAAATTGATATAAAGCTCTGCCGCAAGCTTGTTTTTCGCACCCCTGAGAACACATGCACCGTCAACAAAGAAGTTAACGCCTTCTTTCGGATAAACGAAGTCCAAATCGGGGTTGTTCTCTTGCATAGTAAGGAAGTCACCTGCGTAATACGGAGCCATTGCAGCCTCGCCTGCTTCCATTTTGAGGAATACTTCGTCATTTACATACGCAGGCGAAACGTTTTTCTGCTCCTTGAGAAGTTCAGCGGCAACTCTCCACGAAGCGGGAGATTCGTTATTATAATCCATGCCGAGAATGCTCTGCGCAATCGCAAAAGCATCGCGTGGATTGTTGAACATAAGAATGCTGTCGGAATAATTCTCATCCCAAAGTGCAGTCCAGCTGTCGGGGGCTTCTTCAACCATTGAAGTGTTATAAATAAGACCTACCATGCCGACTGTATAAGGCACTGAATACTTGTTTTCGGGGTCATGTGCAAGGTTTCTGTATTTTTCAGGGATATATTTATAATTTGGAACATTCGAAAAATCAATAGGCTGAAGCATATCTTCGGCTATCATTCTTTCAATCATGTAGTCTGACGGAATTACAACATCGTAAGATACTCCGCCGCCCTTGAGCTTTGAATACATAACCTCGTTGTTATCATAGGTTTCATAAACAACCTCGATACCGTATTTCTCTTCAAAAGCCTTGTTGACATCAAGAGTATCGTCGGCGCCGTCGGAGATATATTCACCCCAGTTATAAACATAAAGCGTTGTGCCCTTGAGCGCATCAATCTCACTCTGCTCCGTCGCATATGATGTTACGCAGGGAAGAAGTGCAAGAACAAGCGTAAAAAGCACGCATACAATTCTTTTTTTCAAATCAGTCACCTCTTTAAAGAAATAACTATTATTTTTTCTTGGTTTTTTCCTCACTCTTTGATTGAGCTATGTTATAGAGAATGAGAAGAACAAGTATGCTCACGAAAATCAGAGCCGAAAGAGCATACATATCAGGCTTTACTCTCTTCTTGGTCATCGAGAAAATTGCAATCGGAAGAGTCTGGAAGCCCGGACCGCTGGTGAAATAGCTGATAATAAAATCATCCAGCGAAAGAGTAAATGCCATAATCATACCCGTAATTATACCGGGCATAATTGACGGCAAAACAACCTTAAAGAATGCCGTAACAGGCTTGCAGCCCAGATCCTGAGCCGCTTCGGCAAGGTTTCTGTCCGTCTGGCGGAGCTTCGGCAACACATTAAGAATAACATAAGGCAGATTGAATGTTACATGAGCAATAAGCATTGTTCCGAATCCGAGAACGGCATCATCGCTCACAAGCTTGCCCACAAAAACAAACAGAAGCATCATGGAGATACCCGTTACTATTTCGGGGTTGGTCATGGGAATATTGGTTACCGCCATAACGCCCGAACGCACGGGACCTTTTTTGAATTTATCAATGCCGACTGCCGCCGCAGTTCCGAGAACGGTTGAAATCACCGATGAACAAACGGCAAGAATTATTGTGTTATAAAGCGACCTTAAGGTTGCTTCATCCTCAAGAAGAGCCTTATACCAATCAAGTGAAAAGCCCGAGAATACGCTCGTACTGCTTGATGAGTTAAAGGAAAAAAGAATCATTACGAGAATCGGCGCATAGAGAAAAAGGAAAACAAGGAAGGTATAAACCTTTGATGCAATTTTCATATAACCATGCCCTCCTCATCGTCACCGGTAAAGCGGTTCATAACCGCCATACTGATAAGAATAAGCACCATCAGCACAAGCGAAAGCGATGCGCCGAGGTTATAGTTATACGACTGCTGAAACTGCCTTTCGATAACATCGCCGATAAGGTCAAACGAGCCGCCACCAAGCTTCTGTGAGATATAAAATGTGCTTACTGACGGAACAAAAACCATTGTAATGCCTGAAACAATGCCCGGCATGCTCATAGGAATAATGCAGCGTCTGACAACTGTCAGTCGGTTTCCGCCCAAATCCTGGCAGGCTTCAATCATGCTGTAATCAAGCTTTGCCATAACCGAATAAATCGGCATTATCATGTACGGCAGGAAATTATAAACCATGCCGAGAATAACCGCACCCTCTGTGTTTATCATATGAATCGGGTCAATGCCGATTTTCCCGAGCAGGGAGTTGATGATACCGGTATCCTGAAGAAGAGCCATCCACGAATAAGTTCTGATAAGAAAGCTCATCCACATCGGCAACATGACAAGCATAACCATCGTGCGCTGAACCTTTTCCGTTTTTTGCGAAATTATGTATGCAAGCGGAAATGCAATGATAAGACAGATTATCGTTGCAACTATTCCGAACCAGATTGAACGCAGAAAAGTGGGAGCATATTTGCTCAATGCAGTTATGTTATCAAAAGTAAACGCACCCGAAGCATCGGTAAATGAATAATAAACAACGAAAATAAGCGGAGCAACTATAAAAAGCACCGACCAGACGATATAAGGTGAGGCAACAAGCTTTGATTTGAGAGAAGAACGGCTGCTCATTCCTCCACCTCCTCCTCTGCATTTGAAAGCTCATCAAATTCTTCGCTGAAGGAGCTGTAATCGCCATAGATGCCCGAATATTCGGACTTCTTCATAATATGAATTGCATCAGGCTCAATGAAAAGTCCGATTTTTGCACCCTCGGGCTGATAATCCGTCGTCTGAATCATCCATTTAAAACCGCCGATATCAACAATGATTTCAAAATGAACGCCTTTAAAGGTTACTGATGTTACCGTGCCTTTAAGCATGCCCTTTTCGGGCTCAACGACGTCAACGTCCTCGGGACGCACTACAACGTCAACAGCTTCATTCTTGCCGAAGCCCTTATCAAGGCACTCAAAGCGGTGACCCGAAAAATCAACAAGGCAGTCATCAATCATAACGCCGTCAAGAATATTACTCTCGCCGATAAAATCTGCAACAAAAGCATTCTTGGGCTCATTATATATATCAAGAGGTGTTCCTATCTGCTGAATAACGCCGCCGTCCATAACAACAATGGTATCAGACATTGAAAGCGCCTCTTCCTGGTCATGGGTAACATAAATAAAGGTTATGCCGAGTCTCTGCTGAATTTTCTTAAGTTCAACCTGCATATCCTTGCGGAGCTTTAAGTCTAACGCACCGAGAGGCTCGTCAAGAAGTAGAACTCTGGGCTTTACTGCCAAAGCTCTTGCAATCGCAACTCTCTGCTGCTGACCGCCCGAAAGAGAATTTATGTTTCGTTTATTAAAGCCTGTGAGATTAACAAGTGCGAGCATTTCTTCGACTGTTTCTTTAATCTGCTTTTCGGGAACTTTTCTGATTCTTAAACCGAAAGCAACATTTTCATAAACATTCAGGTGAGGAAAAAGGGCATAACGCTGAAAAACAGTGTTAACCTGCCTTTTATGAGGAGGAACACCATTCATCTTTTTATCCTCAAAAATAACCTCGCCTTCGTCAGGCTCGATAAAGCCCGCAATAATCCTTAAGGTTGTTGTTTTGCCGCAGCCCGAAGGGCCAAGGAATGTTATAAATTCCTTATCGCGGATATATAAATTGAGGTTTTTGAGCACCTGATTATTCCCGAAGGTTACGGAAATATTTTTCAAATCAATGATCGCATTTTTTTTCAATTATGCAGCCCCTCTCTGCCTTTGCCGGATAACGGCCAAAGCGGCTTATAATAATATAATAAAATATAGAGCAAAAACTTGCAAATGTCAACAATTTTTTTAACAAATCCGTGAAAAATCCGTTTCGGTTCAGAATTTTTAAATAATTTACTTTGATTTGCTCTGAAAAGCTCTTGAATACTCTGTTTTTCTCATTTTTTATTTATTTGAATTTTTTTTGGTTCGTCAATTATTCCCGTTATATAATCGAGCGAAATATTATAATATTTTGCCAAAACGATATATTTATCAATGCTCATCTGAACAGCACCTCTTTCATATCGGCTGTATTGTGTCTGCTGAATATTGAGAATTTCGGCAACCTGCGTCTGCGTTAAATCATTATCTTCTCTGATATCTCTCAACCGCTGATAATAGTTCATGCACATACCCCCTTTTTACCGAATATAGCATAGAACTGAAGAATACTATTGGCTTTAGAACCAAACAGTACTATAATATAATCACAGCATGAATATACTGCTATAATTTTATTATGATGAATAAGGAGGAATAAAAATGTTGAACATTTTTTCGGCAATCATGGCATTCTTTTTTTCGCTCACTTCTTTCATTACCGTGCTGACGGGCAGTAATCTTGAAGAAATAACCGTTGACCATGACCCCGAAAAGGGCTATGTCTGGGAGTGCGAAATTGCAGACGAAAGCATTGCTGTTATCACCGATGAAAAAACATTCAGAGGAACACAGAGCTTCACGGTTGAAGGCATCAGCGAAGGCAGAACGCCCGTAACCGTAACCAACAAAAACGGTGAATCTCTCGAATGCATCCTTGAATCCTATGCGGAAATCAATCCCTACAACGGCGAAACCGAATATTATCAGGCATATGTTCTGTATGATTTTGACGACTATATTTCATACGACGAGGGAATAACCCTTACGGCAGAGGTTCCCGTTGACGGCGGATATTGGGATTTCAGCGCATACAGCGATATTGTTGAACTGAAATCATATCCCGAAACTGAAAACGGAATATGCACCTTTGATGTTATCAACGTAACCCTCGAAGACGAAAAATATGCTGTTCTTTTCACATATTATTCCCCCGATGGAACTCCGCTTGAAAATCAGTTCAAGGCATTTACACTCACCAAAGACGGAAAAATTGATATTACTCCCGAAAACAGACTTGCAAAGCTTGAGTTTGACAGCGATTTTTCAAAGCTGATAACATGGACTCTTTCGCCTGCATCTGTTGACAGCGAAACAGCTGAAATAATCAGCATTTATCCCGTATCGGATGTTTACGGAAGTCTTTATTTCCCTGAAGATTACCCGAATACCGAAATTACCGTTCAGCTTATTGACATGCTTCTCGGCAAGGTACCCGTCGGCGGAAAAGATGTTATTGTTATTGAAGCACTCAAGGAAGGTACGGCAAAATTTACGCTTGAAAAGGTTGATGTGTATCCTATCGTAAAAACAGACGACGGCTACACAATCAACACCGAGCGATATGAAATTCTTGAAACGGTCACGGTTCTGGTAACTGTTGATTCAGACCTGAATATTTCATACGAAATAAAATAAAAAGATAATAACCCCGGTCAATTATGGCAATACTTTATTTGCCAATAATTGTATCGGGGTGATTTTTTGCAATTCAACAAGGTTGAAATCTGCGGAGTAAACACAGCAAAGTTGAAAGTTTTAAAGGAAAGCGAAAAAATGGAGCTTCTGAAAAAAGCAAGGGCGGGAGATAAAAAAGCAAGGGAGGATTTGGTAACAGGCAACCTCCGGCTTGTTTTGAGCGTCATTCAGAGATTTTCAAACAGAGGTGAAAATCCCGATGACCTGTTTCAAGTGGGCTGCATAGGTCTTATAAAGGCAATTGATAATTTTGATATGTCGCTCGATGTGAGATTCAGCACTTATGCCTGCCCGATGATTATAGGCGAGGTGCGCAGACACTTAAGGGATAACAATCCCGTCAGGGTCAGCCGTTCCGTAAGGGACACCGCATACCACGCCATGCAGGTAAGAGAAAGACTGATAAACGAGCTTGAACGAGACCCGACCCCCGAAGAAATTGCAAAGGAGCTTGGAATTTCAAAAGAAAGCGTTGTTATGGCTCTTGATGCGATAGTTGAGCCCGTTTCGCTCAATGAGCCCGTCTATTCCGACGGCGGAGATACAATATATATAATGGATCAGATTGGCGATAATGAAAGCGATGAAAGCTGGCTTGACGAAATACTTTTAAAGCAGGCTATAAAGGATTTGAATGAACGAGAAAAGAAAATTCTCCATCTGCGCTTTATGCAAGGCAAAACACAGATGGAGGTCGCCGAAGAAATCGGAATATCGCAGGCGCAGGTTTCAAGGCTTGAAAAAGGCGCGATAAAAAGAATTAAAGATAATAACAGGGCGTAGAAAAGGGCGGTCAGATGACCGCCCTTTTGTTATCTTTCAACTACATATGTTGCATATGAGAGAAGCTCGCCTTTAAGAAATTCGCATGCGGTGAATACAATGCAATCCTCATAAACGGTTGCAACCATACCTTCCGATGAGCGCATGTAATGCTCGGTTGTATCGTCAAGGTTTGCCTGCGTTCTTCTCGGCGAGGATACGCTTGAAACATGAATCATTGTTGCATATTCGCCGTCATAATCCGCAATATTGAGGTTGGGATTAAGCTCCTGCATATCATATGCCCAATGTGAATGACCGTTGAAGAATACGACATTCTCATATTTATCCATCATTTCCTCAAAACGCACCTCATCGGGACAGCCTTCGGTAAAGGGAAGGTCATAATGATGTCCCTTGTTATTCAAAAGATTACCCTCGCCCATTTTAGGCTCTTCGCCCTCAACGGGATTGTTAAGGAAGGTGTGGAAGAAAAGATAAACAGTTGTATCCTTATATTTTTCAAGCTGTGCTTCAAGCCAATCAAGCTGTTCATCGTCCAGAATACGGCTTTCAGGCCTGTTATAATCCCACTGATACTGCGAAAGGAAGATAAACACGTCGCCGTTTGCCGAGTCAGGCGCATATACAAAATCCAGTCCGTTGTCAGCAACATTCTTAACGCCGTCATTCTTCTTTTCACCGTAAACACCCGAGTTTATAAGCTCCTGCCAATTTTTAAGAGTGAAATCGTCGTTTACGTCATGATTGCCCGTGCAGGTATAAACAGGGAAATCATAGTTCGATGCAATACTGTTGTATTTTTCAAAAGCATTTCTCTCACCGTCTGCGGAAATATCGCCCGAAATGCCGACCACTGATACATCGAATTTTTCAAGAAAATTGAGAGCATTGGGGAAGGTAAGGCATGCATCATCGCCCGTGAGCGACATATTGTATCTGTTAAAGTGAACATCGCTCAGAATGCCGAAGGAATAAAGCTCCTTGCCGTTGTCGGCAAGCTTGCTTTCAGGTATCTCATAAGTACCGACTTTAACACCCGCCTTATATGCAAGAACTGTTTCGGCATTCTCGGGAATTGCAGTAAACTCATGAATATCAGCGCTGCCCTTGCCGTTTTTGACATCAATCTCGGCAAGCTCGCTGTAATATACGGTATAGCCGTCAAGGTCAACAGAAAGCTTTTCGCTGTCATCAGTACCCCAATAAATCTCGTATCCGCCGTTAACGGATGCTTCGAGAGTTACTGTACCCGCAGCGGAACCTGCTTTTTCATTAGCAAAATCATAGACTATCTCAACAGCGTTTTCTGCTCCGGGAATATCTATTGAGATTCCGTTAAGCACGGTCACAAACGGCATAAGCATTGCAAAAAACCATGCAGAAATTTTGATGAGCATTTTAAATTCTCCTTTTTTATTTTATTTCATAAGTGCAACAGACATTGCAAGCAATATCTGCGCAGGATAATAAGTCGAAAGCTCCACCGTTACCCATATGTTTTTTCTCTTGACTGGGGTAAAATAGAGAAAAGCCAGGCAAGTATCGCTTATAACAAATAAAACAGCTCCGATAAATGCGATTATATATGCCGCCTGCCCGCTGCCGAAAGCAAGCACAGCTGCCGACGCAGCTTTATATGTCAGAGCAAAATAATAAACAGACATTATAATCCAAAGTTTATTATCAACTTTCATTTTAAGAAGCTTTATCACTGCAAGAGCGAATATTCCACCGCAAAGCCCGAATATCAGCGCACCGAGATTAAAGCCGCTTCTTGTTATAAATGCGCAAAGATAAAAAACATGTCCTATAAGGAAATAAAGAGTGCCGAGCGGAACAAGCTTTCCTCTGAAGGTCGGTGCAACTTCTTTTATTCCGAGCAGAACATCGCCGAAAAATCCAAACATAAGCGCAAAACATACAAGGCAGAAATAATATGTATCGGCAGGATTAAGGCAGTAGCCGACAACAGCAACCGAAATAAAGCCGAAGCTTGCCATAAATTTACACATCATACCTTCAAAAGCTCTGCCTTTACGGCGAAAGCTGATACAGCCAACAGCAAAAACAACCGTCAAAACGGCAAGAATAATACATAACGGCGGCACAAAATCACTCCTTATTATTTTCAACAACAGCCCATCTGCCGCATATTTCAAAACCGATTTTGGCATAAAACTCCGCAAGAGAATCGTTCCTGCAAAAGAGGAAAACTTTTTTTGAAGAATTTTCTTCGGCAAGCATGCCGACAAGTCTTGACGCATATCCGTTGCCTCTTGCATCGGGGTTTGTTGCAACCGCACCAAGCAAAACACTCTTTTGTCCTTTAAAAAGAGCAAATGCACAGGCACACGGTATATTTTCTTTCAAAACAGCAGCAAACGATGCCGTGCTCTTATTTAGCCTTGCACATACATCGGCAAGAAATGCGTGGTAATCTCCGAGTTCAAAATCACATTGGCAAAGCAAATCATAGATTTTTCGCTTGTCGCAGTCACGAACAGTTTCTATTTTTCCAAGCTGTGCACCGCCTTTATATTCAACGGTAAAAGATGTCTTTATCGGCTCAAGCCCAAGCTTTTCCATAACCTTTTCGTCACAGGTCAGGCTCCAAAAACCGACCGCATCTATAAATGCCGAAAGCTCTTCAAAATCCGTATTTTCAAGGCAGCATACGGTCATGTTACCGTCAACCCTGCAAACACCTGCAGCTGATTTCCCATCAATATCCTGCACCCAGAACATTGCAAAGGAATGTTCCGCGCCATAGGTTTCGGCAAGAGCCGATATCCTTGCGGCATAAGGATCAGCAGGCAAAAAATCAAGCTCTTTTACATTTTCAACAAGCCTTAACATTTTGCAAATTCCTCTGCCATTGCACCGACAAGCTTAAGACTCTCAACCGCATCGCTGTATTTTATAACACAGCCGGGCGAATGCAGATAACGGCAGGGCACGGATATGGTCAGAACCTTTACTCCGCCTCTGCTCTTATGAATTGCGCCTGCATCGTTGCCGCCTGCAACAAGAGTTTTAGGCTGACAAAGAATATTCTTTTCCTTTGCAACTTCAAACGTTTTATCAAAAAGCTCCCTGCTGTAAATCGTGCTTCTGTCCATAAACGAAACAGCGCCGCCGTTGCCGCAGATACAGACTCTTTTTTCGTCTTTTACAGCCGAAATATCTGCAGCTGTTGTTGTTTCAACAACTATTGCATAATCGGGAGCAATTGTGAATGAAGATGCCATTGCTCCTCTTGTTCCGATTTCTTCCTGAACGCTGAAGGAAAACCATGCGTCATATTCAAGCTCGCTTCTTATAAGCTCAATAAGAATTGCACAGCCTGCTCTGTCATCAAGCGCCTTTGCTTTTACGAATCCATCACCAAATTCAACAAAATCGCCTGCAAACCACGCCGCATCGCCGAGACGGACATACTCCGCAGCTTCTTCTTTACTTTTTGCACCAATATCAATATAAAGGTCGTCAGGCTTCGGAATATCCGCCTCCTGTCCCTTTTCAACAAGATGAACAGGTTTGATTCCGATAACACCGCTTATTCCTTTTTCGCCGACCTTAACTGCTCTGCCGAGCATAACACGGCTGTCGATTCCGCCGACCTTTGCAAAACGCAGATATCCCTCGGAGGTTATGGCAGTTATAATCATACCGACCTCATCCATATGAGCATCAAGCATAACCTTGTTTTTCGCAGGTTTTCTTCCCTTTTTAAAAACAATAAGATTGCCGAGAGGGTCAATACTGTATTCGGCATAATCCTTGATTTTATCAATTATATAATCACGAACGGCATTCTCTCTGCCTGAGATTCCCGAAAGAGCGCACAGCTCTTTAATCATTTCAAGCATTCAAAGCGCTCCTTTCGGTTATATATTCAGCCATAAGCTGTGCCGTACTTTCAATATCGGCAAGGTCGCAGACCTCAACTGCTGTATGCATGTTGCGCAGAGGGATTGAAAGAAGAGCAGTCTTAACACCCTTACCCGCAACCTGAATCTCATCACAGTTTGTTCCCGTTTTTCCGCCCATTACCTCAGGCTGGTTGGGAATATCTTTTCTTTCGGCAATATTCGAAAGCATTCTGCTCATTTCATAATCAAGCGACGGTGCATAACCAATCATTGTTCCTTCGCCGAGAGATGCATACTTTTCACCGCTCACTCCGGGTGCGGATGCAAAGCTGACATCAACTGCTATCGCTTCATCTGCATTTGCAGAAAATGCGCCTGCCTGCGCACCGCTGCCGCCGGTTTCTTCCTGAACGGAAAACAGAACGCTGATCTTGCATTTAATATCTTTATCTTCAAGAATTTCAAGGCATCTGAGAATTGCAGCAACACCCGCTCTGTCATCAATCGAGGGTGATGCAACCCTGTTACCGAGAAGCCTTTCAAAAGCGCCGTTAAAAGTGATTCTGTCACCGAGTGAAACAATTTTAACCGCTTTTTCACGTTTCATGCCAATATCAACGGCAATCTCATCAAAACCCTTTGCTTTCGAGGAATCCTCGGGCTTTGAAAGATGAGGAGGAGTTGAAGTTATAACACCGAAAATATCTTCATTTCCGTGAACTGTAACTTCGGCTGCCGCAAGCACGCGGATATCCGCACCGCCGCATTTCGCGACCTTAAGAAAACCGTCTTCATCAACAGTTGTTACAATAAGACCAATCTGGTCAAGGTGCGCATCAAGAAGAATATGAGGTGTGCCCTCACCCATTGAGCCTGTAACGCTGCCGAGAGCATCCGTCTTTACCGGCATAAATCTGCCGAGAAGCTCCGCGGCAACTGCCGCCGCTCTGTTTTCCTCACCCGAGACACCCTTTGTCGAACAAAGCTTTTCAAGCAAAGCTGCTACTTCAAAATAATTATTCATTATTATTACTTCCTAACTAAATCGGGGGCGCAATGCGCCCCTTAAGGTGAATGGAATAAACCGAACCTGCCCGAAAGCGAGTATTTTAACTATGAGTGAACGGAAATCAGCCCGTAAAAATCACGGTTTGGATTACTCCATTCACCTTAAAATCAGATTACTTTTATGCCGCCCTCGGGACGGATATTGAGAACATAGCATGATTTTTCACCGAACACAGCACAGATTCTTGTTTTAAACTCATCAAGCAATTCTATGGGAACAAAAGCCTGAATTGTTCCTGCAAAACCGCCGCCGTGAACTCTCCACGCACCCTTACCGTTAAGGATATCCTGACAAATCGCAAGCGCAAGGCTGACGGGCTGATTTGCGGGAGCAGCGCAGGTATATACATTCTGGTTATACATATATGACGAAAATCCGCTTTCGATAATAAGAGCCTTGAATGCTTCAAAATCACCGTTCTTAAGAGCCGCAGACTGTTTTTCGACTCTTACGTTTTCATTGTAGAAATGCATTGCGCGCAGAACCGCTCTGTCACCAACTGCATCACGGATAACTGAAATACTCTTTTCAAACTCCGCTCTGTCAACATCGCGAAGAACACTCTTTCCGAATTTTGCTGCTACGGCTTCCATTTCGCCTCTGACTGCCGCGTATTCGTCTGTAAGGTCAGCGTGATTTCCGCCCGTGTCGACAATACAGAGAGCATGGTTACAGGAAGCAAAATCAAAATCAACCTTATTGATTACGGGAACAGAGGGATCGTTGAAATCTATCTGAACAAATCCGCCGACGGAGCATGCCATCTGATCCATAAGTCCGCAGGGCTTTCCGAAATATTCGTTTTCTGCAAACTGCGCAATCTGTGCAATTTCAACCGCGCTTACCTTACCTTCATTATAAAGATAATTAAGAATTGTTCCGATAAGCACTTCAAATGCAGCTGATGAGGAAAGACCCGAGCCCGAAAGAACATCGGAAACGGTTGCGGCATCAAAACCGCCGATATTATATCCTCTGTTTTTGAAAGCGGCGCAAACGCCTCTGATAAGCGACTCGGATCTGCCTCTTTCTGCAGGCATAACACCGAGATTATCAAGGTCAACTGCATCAATTTTGTAGCCTTCGGACTTGACTCTTACAATATTCTCATCATTTACCGATACAACCGCAACAGCATCAAGATTAACGCTTGCCGCAAGAACGCAGCCATGGTTATGGTCGGTGTGATTGCCGCCGACCTCTGTTCTGCCGGGTGCGGAATAAATTTCAACCTCTCTGTCTGCGCCGAAAAGCGTTTCAAATCTTGAAACAATTTCGATATATCTCTCTTTTTGGAATGCGATATCCTCTTTTTTATAGATTCTTGTAAGCGCCGATTCATAATCTGCAGCTGCGAGCTTTTCTTTAAGAACCGATGTTTTAATCATTTCCCGTCTTTCCTTTCTTTGTTTCTTTATTTAGTTTTCTTTTCTTTACATATTCAACCGTTTTTTCAACCGTAGTCCAAATGCCGTTCACCGATATTGCTGAAATGCCGCTGAAGAACAGCAGAAGCATAACGGGAACAAGAAAGCCTGCCGACAGAGGGTCAAACACATTCCGACCCACGAATGTATAAGATATCAGTTTCGGCATGAAGCCGATTGCCGAAAATAAAATAAATTTGAGATAACCGAAATCGAACGAGCCGTAAATACCCGAAATGCTGTTAATCGGCATTCCCGGAACAAGCCGTAAGGCAACAAGCAATGCCGAATTGCCTTTTCCGTCCTGCTGAATAAGCTTTCTTAAGGTATCTGTTTTTGAAATAAGCTTCCACGCATTGCCTGCACCGAAACGCTTGCCCCAAAAATAACGTATGGTCAGAAGCACCGCAAAACCCGCAATGTTTACGGGAACTGCAAGATACATCGGAAGAACTGCACCTGTCAAAAAACATACCGTTGAAGTAGGGTATATCGGAATAACGCTTTTTACAGCAAAAAGCAGCAAAACTGCCAATATGAACAGCCACGTTATATCAATGTGCAAGATGTATTTTTCAAGCTCGGCAAGCGTATGCTTTATCTGCGTATACCAGCGCCAAAGCTCTTCAAATTCAAGAGACACCAGAAGAACACCTACGGCAAAAGAAAGCGCAATCAGTATTAATCCGCCAAAAAGCAGAAGTTTTTTTTGCTTTTTTCTTTTTTTCAATAAAACTCACCGCATTAACAATAATTTCTAACACTTTATTTTATAATATTATCCGTTTTGGGTCAATATGAAATTATACATTTTATTTATTATTTTACGGTTTTCTTTATTTTTTATTTATGATATAATTAAAACATAAACACATAAACATCTGAAAGGAATGCTTAAATCATGAAAATAACAGTTCTTGACGGATACACAACAAACCCCGGCGACCTTTCATGGGATTGGCTCAAGGAACTGGGTGAATGTACGGTCTATGACCGCACCCCCGCAGAGCTGGTTGCAGAAAGAACAAAGGGCTGTGAGATTGTTATAACCAACAAAACACCTCTCCGCAAGGAGCTTCTCGAGAACCTGACAAAACTTAAATATGTAGGTTTATTGAGCACAGGCTATAACATTGTTGATTGGGAATATTGCAAAGAAAAAGGTATACCCGTCTGCAACATTCCGTCTTACAGCACCTCTGCCGTTGCACAGCTTGTCTTTGCTTTGATTCTTGAACTGACAAATAGTGTCGATGTTCACAGCAGCTCCGTTCACTCCGGAGAATGGTCAGCATGCAAGGATTTCTGCTATTGGAAAACACCTCTGACAGAGCTTGACGGAAAAACCATCGGCATAATCGGCTTTGGGAAAATCGGTAAAGCTGTTGCCAAAATCGCTGCGGCATTTGGCATGAATGTTCTCGCATCAACAAATAACCCTGCACCGTTTGAAAACGTTGAGTTCTGCGAAAAAGATGAGCTTCTGGCAAGGAGTGATTTTGTTTCTCTTCATTGCCCTCTTACACCGCTTACGGGAGGCATGGTCAATGCTGAATTTATATCAAAAATGAAGCCGACTGCAATACTTATCAACACCTCAAGAGGTCAGGTTGTTGACGAAAATGCGCTCGCAAACGCCCTGAAAAACGGTGAAATTGCAGGCGCAGGACTTGATGTTCTTTCAGTGGAACCGCCCAAATCCGACAATCCTCTTTTCGGGCTCAAAAACTGCTTTATCACCCCTCATATTGCATGGGCAGGCTTTGAAACAAGAGCGCGACTCATGGAAATATGCCGCAAAAATGTTGAAGCATTTATCAGCGGAAAACCGGTTAATATTGTTTATTAATAAAAAGGTTGATTTAAAACTATATGCATGATATAATATAGAACAATCTGTTTTTTGGAGCGTTTGAAATGATTATATCTCAAACTCCGGTAAGAATGTCGTTTTTCGGAGGAGGTACAGACTTCCCCGAGTTTTTTAAAGAACATTCCGGCGCGGTTATTTCAACAACCTTTGATAAGTACTGCCATGTCAATGTCCGCGAATTACCAGACATCTTCGACTATAAAACATATCTGTCATATGCGCAAATCGAAAAAGTCAACTCGGTCGATGAAATAAAGCATCCCGCAATACGCAATGCCATGAAATGGCTGAATCTTGAAAAAATCTGCCTTAATTACGATGCAGATCTTCCTTCAAAAACAGGTCTCGGAACAAGCAGCGCGTTTTCGGTAGGACTCCTCAATGCTCTTTACTCCATGCAAGGCATAACAAAAACAAAACGCGAGCTTGCTGATGATGCAATCCATCTTGAACGCGTTCTTTGCAAAGAAGACGGCGGAATACAGGATCAGATTGCCGCATCCTTCGGCGGATTTAACCGAATCGATTTCAACTCCGATGGCTACACCGTAAAACCTATTGATATTTCTGAAGAGCGAAAAAACATGTTAAACGGAAATTTGATGATGTTTTTTACTGGCCTTTCACGGTTCTCATTTGAAATCCAAAAAACAGCCAAACATGAAATGAGCAAAAAAACCGCAGAGCTTCTTGATATCCTCAAAATGGTTGATACCGCAGAAGAAATTCTTGTTGACCCGAACAAATCCCTCGATGACTTCGGAAGGCTGCTCAACGAAACATGGCTTATCAAAAGAAGCATAAGCGATAAAATCTCAACAAACTTTATAGACGATCTTTATTTGAGAGCTATAAATGCCGGCGCATTGGGTGGGAAATTACTTGGCGCAGGCGGAGGCGGATGCCTTTTGTTTTATGTGCCCGAAGGAAAACACGCTTCTGTACGCAAGGCGTTATCGGGTATGCTCGAAATTAAATTCAGATTCGAAAACGAAGGCACAAAAATTATCTGCAGTAACTGACGGAGCAAAAAATGATAACAATTATTAAACCCGATTTTATATTTGAAGATGAACGCGGAAGTCTTGTTCAGCTTGTACGCGAGGGATATAAGCAGATTAATATCTGCACCTCAAAAGCCGGTGTTGAAAGAGGCAAGCATTTTCACAGGCTGAATCGTGAAGGATTCTATGTTATAGAAGGCTCATTCACCGTGGTAGCAAAGCTTGGTTCAAAAAATGCAAGTTTTAAATTCAAAAAGGGCGATATGTTCATCATTGAACCAAACGTTATTCACACCTTCAATTATCACGAAGACTCAATTCTCGTTGCATTTTATGACAGGGGTGTTGAACTGTCTAACGGTACAAAGGATATAATTCCGGAGGAAACTGAATAATGGAAGCAATCATTCTTGCCGGCGGATTCGGCACTAGGTTGAAACCATGCGTCGACAATCTCCCGAAGCCGCTTGCACCAATCGACGGAAAACCTTTTCTGCATTATCTTCTTGACTATCTTTATACAAACGGAATTCACCGAGCTATTATTTCAACGGGATATCTTGCAGATTACATAGAAAAAAATATCGGAAGAGTTTACAAAGGCATGGTTATTGACTATTGCCGTGAAGATTCCCCTCTCGGCACGGGCGGTGCAATAAAAAAAGCCCTCGATTTGTGCTGCGAAAAATATGCGCTGGCTGTCAACGGCGATTCATTTTTTGATGTCAACCTGTTTGAAATGCAAAAATTTCATGAAAAATCAGGCTGCCCCATAACCATTGCAGCAAGAAAAGTTCTGAACGCGGAGCATTCGGGCTTTTTAACTGTCAGCAGCGGAAATCTTACGGGTTTCACAGAAAAAGGAGTTAAATCTGCGGGACTTATCAACGGCGGAATATACTTTATACAGAAAAATCTCTTTAATGGTATAACCGAAGAAAAGTTTTCATTTGAAAAACATATTCTTGAAAACGGTTACTGCCCCGTTGCGGTTTTTGAAAGTGGCGGATATTTTATCGATATCGGCATCCCCGAAAACTACAGAAAGGCCGAAAAAGAGAAAAACAGACTCGTTTCAAAAAGAACACGTAAGGCTGTTTTCCTTGATAGGGACGGCACGGTTAACCACGACCCCGGCCATCTTTACAGAAAAGAAGATTTTCGCTTTCTTCCTGATGCAGATAAAGCAATTGCAAACCTTAAGAAAAAGGGATATCTTGTAATCATCATTACAAATCAGGCAGGGATTGCCAAAAATCTCTATAATCCGAAAGATGTCGATATGCTTCACCAATATATCGATACTCTGCTTCAAAAAAATCACTCGGTCGTTGCAGACGGATATTATTACTGCCCGCATCATCCTGAAGCCGTAATTAATAATTACAAAACAGAATGTTACTGCAGAAAGCCCAATCCGGGTCTTATTTTGAAAGCAGTTTCCGATTTTTCGGAAATTGGAATTGAAATTGATTTGAATAATTCTCTGACTGTCGGTAACCACTGTTCAGATTTGCTCGCAGGCATAAATGCAGGCACTTCGAAAAATATACTTATCGGCTCGGACGAGTCTAATGCCGCCGATATCGCTTCGGCACATTATCAAAGCCTTTTTGATTTGGAGCAGGTGTTATAATTTTGAAAAACGTATATTTTATTCAAGTCGGGTTTGCATTCGACAAATCCGTTTATCTGCCTTATGCAACAGGTACAATTGTTGCATATTGCAAGAGCAGACCTGATATTGCTGCAGAATATGATTTCAAGGAGATTATCTTCCGTCGCGACAGCATTGAAACCATCGTCAACGGAATTGAATCTCCTTATTTGGCTGCATTCTCCACATATGTATGGAATGTTGAATTTAACAAAGCACTTGCCAAAGCGATTAAAAAAAAATATCCTGATTGTATAATTGTTTTCGGTGGTCACAGTGTATCCGACAGAATGGAATTTCTTGAAAAAGAATACATTGACATTCTATCTCTTGGCGAAGGAGAAGAAGTAACCGCAAATCTGCTTACCGCTTTAAAAAACAGCTCTGATTTAAGTGAATGCCACGGCATTGCATTCAAAGATCACGGTAAAAAAGTTTTGAATCCTCCACATTGCCCGGAATCTGTCGAAAACTATCCGTCCCCTTATCTCTCGGGAGTTTTTGATTCAATAATCGAAAATAATCCTGAAACAATGTTTGACACAATCATTGAAACAAACAGAGGCTGCCCTTATAACTGCGCATACTGCGATTGGAGTAATCATAAAAAGCTACGCCTTTTCCCAATGGAGAAAGTTAAGGGTGAAATCAAGTGGCTTTCGGAGCATAAAATTGAATATTGCTTCTGCGCCGATTCAAATTTCGGCATGTTTGCGCGCGATATTGAAATTGCCGAATATATTGTTGAATGCAATAAAGAAAACGGTTTCCCGAAAGTATTCAGACCTTGTTATGAAAAAAACAGCGCAGACAGAGTTTTCAGAATTTCAAAAACACTTAATTCAAGAGGTCTTGACAAGGGTGCGACCATGGCATATCAAACGCTCTGCGATGATGCGTTGAAAAATATAAACCGAAAAAACCTCACAATGGAGCATTTTTCGGGGCTTATGTCAAACTATGCAAAAGCGAACATTCCAACTTATTCAGAATTAATTCTCGGTCTGCCCGGCGAAACTGTGGAAAGCTTCTGCCAAGGACTTTGCAAGCTTCTGCGCGCAGGTCAACATAACTCAATAAGCGTTTATTACTGTGAGCTTCTTCCGAATGCACCTATGTGCAAGCCCGAATATATGAAAAAATATGAAATTGAACCAATGAAAGTTCAGTTCAATCACATACATTCCGCAAACGAAAAAAAAGACTCTATCCCAGAATATTCTTATCTTGTCCGTTCAACAAACACACTCTCAAGAGACGGATGGGTCTATGCGAATCTTTTTTCAATCTGCTTGCAATGCTTTCACAGTCTCGGTTTGCTTCGATATTTTGCGATTTATGCCTACTACGAACTCGGAATTGATTATTATGATTTTTATAGTTCTCTTCTCGATTTTTGCATAAAAAACAACGGAATGGCAGGAAAGCTTTTCAGAGAAATCAAGAAAAAGCTTGACGGCTCTCTTGAGGGTGACTGGAACCACTGCAATCCTGTTTTCGGTAACATTACATGGTTTTTTGAAGAAGGTCTTTATCTTGAATTTCTTTATAATTTTGATGACTTTAAAAAACTTGTTAATGAATTTGTCAAACCATTATTCAAAGATCAGAAAATATATACGCAACTTTTAAAATTCCAGCTTAATGCAATAAAACTCCCGTTTGAAAACGGAAAGAGTTTTGAATGCAACTTCGATTTCCCATCGTATTTCCGTAACATCAGCAACGATAAACCGACAAGGCTCAATCCTCAAAAAACTACCGTCATTTTCAACGCAAATAAAAAATATGAGGATTGGCCAACATTTGCAAAAGAAATAGTATGGTACGGCAGACGCAAAGGTGCAACTTTATATTCTTTCAACGATTAAAAACACAATCCGGACTCGCGAATTGGAGTCCGGATTGTGTTTTTTGATTTTTAATTGCTTGGTTAATTCTTACCAAAAAGTTTTTCGGCAAGTCTTCCGATTGACTTTGCAGCCTTATCCGAAAATTCTTCAACAAGTGTTCCGTTTTTGCAAACCATAAGTGTTGACATAATCAATCCGACAAGACCGCTCATTGAATATCTTGCATCAAGCGCAGTACATGCAATCGCGAATGCCACAGCAATAATATATCCAAGAGCCGCAGAATATTCAGGTTTTTTTGCAGCAGAAACCATCTTGGATGTTTTCTTTGATTTAAACTTTTTTTGTTTTTTTAAGGAGTATACTACACATACTGTAAAAAACAAAGCAAAAAGCACAAGAATAATGTTTGATACGATATTTGCAGTTACCGATGACATGGTAAACATATAACGCATCTGATCTGCCACATAAGCAAGATCGATAATCAAGCAAATCATAACGGCGAAAAAAACAATTTTTTCCCATGTTTTGGCATTCCTGATCTTCGGAGCTATAAGAATGAACGAAACAAAAAGGGCACAAGGAATTGTAACAAAACCAACCGGAATAAACCTGATTGCCATTCCGAGCGCAATAACTGCATTTACAGGAATAAACTTAGTATCAGACGCACAGAAAATCATAATCGGAAGAACAACCATTGCGACAACATAGTCAAAATTCATAAACGATCTTGTAAAAGACCAAAACAGTATCATCAAAGCTCCGGCTATACGAATAATACCATTCCCTGTAAACAATTCCTCTTTTTTGGCAGAGAACTTCAAGAAGAAAAAAACAACAAACAATATGCTCATTGCTATACACAAAGTCATTCCCAAAACACCAGGATTTCCGTCAGACAAACTTGTAACAATATTTTTTCCCATAACAAAAACCGACACGAGCAAAAGAGTTATTATCTGGTTTTTGCTTACCGATAATTTTTTTAACATATTAACACGCTCCTGAACAGGATTATACTTAATCATTATATCATTTAACAAGAACAATGTCAACAAAACACAGTTTATACAGATATGCATTTATATCATTGACTAACAGAAAACAAAGTGATAAAATAATTTTAACAATAAAACAATGGAAGTGACATAACATGCTAAACATTCTCGTCACCGGCGGCGCCGGCTATATCGGTGCTGTTCTTGTTCCCCTTCTCCTTCTAAAGGGATGCCGCGTTACGGTGCTTGACAATTTCTTTTATAACCAAAGCCCTCTTCTTGATTGTTGCACAAATCCGAATTTTGAAATAATAAACGCCGATGCTCGCAATGAAAGCGTAGTTAAAGAAGCGATGAAAGGTAAGGACTATATAATTCCGCTTGCCGCACTCGCAGGTTTTCCCATATGTAATAAAGAGGTTTGCTCAGCTTATTCAATCAACCTTGACGCAATAAAAATGATTCTTCGTTTAAGAGAAAAAGGTCAACGTATTATTTTCCCTTGCACAAACAGCGGCTACGGTCTCGGCGAAGGAGAAAATTTCTGTACTGAAAAATCTCCCATAAAACCTATTTCAATTTATGGAAAAAGCAAGGTTGAAGCAGAAGCAGCTGTCCTCAACGAAAGCAACACGACTGCATTTAGGTTCGCAACTCTTTTCGGGGCATCTCCGAGAATGAGAACCGACCTGCTTGTTAACGATTTCGTTTATAGGGCGGTTTTTGACAGAACACTTGTCGTTTTCGAAGGCAGCTTCAAGAGAAATTATCTTCACGTCAGAGATGCGGCAAATGCATTTTGGTTTGCAATTAATAATTTCGAAAAAATGGAGGGAAACACCCACAATTGCGGTCTTTCGGATTCAAATCTTTCAAAAATTGAGCTTTGCGAAAGAATTAAGCTTATTATTCCTGAATTCGTTTATATTGAAGCACCCATCGGAGAAGACCCCGACAAGAGAAACTACATAGTTTCCAATGAAAAACTTGAGTCTCTCGGCTGGAAGCCCCTTTATTCTCTTGATGACGGAATTAAAGAACTGACCAAAGCATATCAAATAATTAAGAACAATCAATATTCAAATATTTGAACCTGACCCTCAAAATTTAAGCTTAACAAAAAGAAATATCTTGCACAGGTTTTTAACTTGTGCAAGATATTTTTATCCTGTAATACTGAACTCAAATCCAAAAGCATAAACAAGAAATGCTACCGCAACAACAATCGGCTTATCTTTCAGCTTGCCTTTCAGCCATATTACCGTTGATTCAAATGTTATGTCTTTATTATATACTACAAAGAAAGCCAAGGCAAATTGCAGCATCACTCCCACGCACGCCCATCTCATTGTATCTGTTGAGGTAATGAAGCAAACCACCATAAATAAATTTGACAGGATAAAACACAGATAAATAAATTTTCTTGGTTTAGTTTCGGAATATTTTATACATCTACACCAAATTAATGTAAAAAATGAAATAATCGGGAGCAAACCTATAATAACAGAAAAAAACTCTAACTCATTTAATCCGTATTTCAATATGTACTCAAGATATGTTTCTATAACTGCCATCAACGAACCTTTATTAATATTTATCCCAAGAGCTTCAGCCAATCTGTCTTCGCCAAACAAATAGTAATCGTAATATTTTATATGACTATATTCAAAATCCATTCCACTTTTTTTCTCAATAGTAGCCCACAACTCCTCCAGAGTAACCATTCCCGTCTGATTGCCTATACAAACACAATAAAGCGTTAAAGCCAAACAGGATAAAACAGTCACCGATAACAACGCAACATTTTCTGCCTTTTTTTTCTCCGTTATAGTAAGATAGAGCAAAACAAGCGCTACAAGCGGAAAATACGATATGGCGTAAGAAAAATTAATCAGTACTCCTCCTGCACAGAACAACGGAACAAACCACTTAAAAATTCTCTTTTTTACAACCATCAGCGAAAAAACTGTAAACAAGTACATATAAATATCAAGCATACCGAAAAATCTTGAATAACCATAAAGAGTAAATATGCCTGATGCAAAAAACATGGAAAAAACAAATACAGCCGGCTTTATCGTATCATTGCTGCTCTTAATCAGCTTGCCAATAAGTATGGCCGTAAGGATAAAAGTAAGAATCAAAACAATTCCAGCAAAGCAGTTTATCCATGCTTTCGTCGGGGTGTCGGTCAAAACATTCACAAGAGAACCTATTAGAAGTCTTGAGGTTTTGCCCATAGAAAAATCGACAAGATAATAAACAAGAAAGTTTTTATCCATGCCTCTTTGAAAATCCAGATTAAGACATGCCCGAACACACAGCATTAGGAAAATTACAATTTCATATTTAATATTTGTAACAAAATTTAAAAGCTTGGTTTTCATTATTTCACCACCTTTCTTAATTTTACTACTTACTAGATACATTGTCAACTTTATATTTCGACATATCAATGACTCGGTTTCTGGAAACCAAAATAGAAACGAGCAGTCATAAGGCTGCTCGTTAGTTTCTTATATAAGCACTTTTGAAAGGAAATCTTTAAGACGTGGGTCTTGGGGATTGTTAAAGAAATCCTTGGGATTGTTTTCCTCCTTGATAACACCCTCATCGATAAAGACGATTCTTGAGCCGACTTCCTTTGCAAAGCCCATTTCATGGGTAACAATCACCATTGTCATTCCTGAATTTGCAAGCTCCTTCATAACCTCAAGAACCTCGCCAACCATTTCCGGGTCAAGCGCCGAAGTAGGTTCATCGAAAAGGATAACATCGGGATTCATCGCCAATGAACGTACTATCGCAACACGCTGCTTCTGTCCTCCCGAAAGCGTTGACGGATAAGCGTTTGCCTTATCCTCAAGACCGATTCTTGCGAGAAGCTTCATCGCATTTTCCTTCTCGGTCTTTTTTATCTCGTCCTTTGACCTTACGGGTTCTTTCTTCTTCGAAAAAATGTTATGGATTATCGCCTTTCTTCTGTCCGAAAGTGCACAGAGAACAGGCGAAAGCATAATATTCTGAATAACCGTTTTGTTATTGAACAAATTGAAATGCTGAAAGACCATTCCGATACGGCGGCGGTGAATGTTGATATTAACCTTGGGATCTGCGATATCAACACCGTTAAAGATTATCTGACCGCCTGTAGGGTCTTCCATGCAGTTAAGGCATCGCAAAAAAGTAGATTTACCGGAGCCTGAAGGACCGATGACAACAACAACATCGCCCTTGTTGATTTTGATATCAATTCCCTTGAGGACTTCGTTTTTGCCGAAGCTCTTTTTGAGATCAATTACGTCTATCACTCTTCTTCAAGCTCCTTTCCATGAATTTTATAAGCAGGGTAATAAGGCAAACGATAACGATATAAATAATCGCCATCGCCAGATACGGCACCATAAACTCATAGCTGTTTGAGCCGATATAATTAAATGCAACGTAAAGGTCTGCCGCACCGATAAACGAAACAATTGAGGTTTCTTTTATAAGCACAATAAATTCATTGCCGAGAGTAGGAAGGATATTCTTAACAGCCTGCGGAATAACAATCTTCATCATTGTTGTTGAAAAGCTCAAACCGACAGAACGTCCGCCTTCGGTCTGACCGTAATCGACGGACTGAATGCCGCTTCGCATGATTTCAGATATGTAAGCGCCGCTGTTAAGACCGAAAACTGCAATTGCTACGCTGACCGAGGGAAGATTGATTCCCATGAGGGGCAGCGCAACATAATAGAACAGCAAAAGCTGAACAACCATCGGAGTTCCTCTGAAAAATCCGACATAGAAGGTACAGATGGAGTTAAGCACTCTCGGAAGAGTCTTATATTTGGGTATAACTCTTACCGTTGCAATAACCGTACCGATAACAATACCGATTATCAGACCGAGAATTGCAATTTTCAGTGTATTTTCAAGACCTTCGATTACCTTTACATAGCCTTTGTAATCAATAAGAATCTCTAAAAATTTATTTATTTTCGCTTCAAAATTCATATCAAAATTCCTTTTGACACAGTAAACCCCACCCGAAAGGTGGGGTTGCTGTTATTTTATTTTATGGTTTACTGAACTGCGTTGATAGCTTCTGTTATACATGCAGCGGGAGCGGAGTCAATGATAACATAGCTGATACCGCCGTTAATAAGATCCTGAACTGCAAGAGAGCCGTTCTTATACCCTACGCATGTTGCATCGAAGCCTGCAAAACCCCAGCTTTCATCACCTTCAACGTAGAACTGACCTGTTGTTCCGTTCTGAACGCCGATTTTTGTTTCTGCATCAAAAGTATTAAGGATTGCTTCAACAGATGCTGCATCTGTGCATGCATCAAATGTTGCATCGTCACCCTTGACGATGATTCTCTGCGATGCCGAATAATATGAATCGGAGAAGTTAACATACTCTTCTCTGTCGGGTTTAATTGTAAGACCTGCCATTGCGATATCACACTTCTGCTGACCTACCGAAAGACAAACCGAATCGAAGTCCATATTGCTGATAACAAGCTCCTTGCCGAGCTTTTCTGCAAGAAGAGCAGCAATTTCCATATCAATACCATAATATGATTCGCCTACTGTATACTCAAAAGGCTCGAATGCTGCGTTTGTTGCAACAACAAGCTGATCCTTTGAGGGGTCGAGAGCTGCAGAAGCGACAGCGGTGGGAGTTCCATCGCCGAAATACTTGTTGCAGATATCGTCAAATGTGCCGTCAGCCTTAATTTCAGCAATAAATTCATTTACCGATGTAAGAAGCTCGGGCTGGGTCTTATCAACACCGAAAGCGTATTCTTCCTGTGTGAGGTCAATGTCAACAACCTTAACGGCCTTGGTATCTGCTGCATTATCGCCGCAGCCGAAGAACATTGTTGCGGTGAGAGCAAAAATCATAACAACCGCAAGAACCTTTGCAAATTTTTTCATTTGGAATTACCTCCGTAATTTTGATGGCTTCATTATATCATCAACATTATAAAAAGTAAAGTAAAATTGTATTTTTATTGCAAAAAGCCAAAATATTTGCAGAAAATTCGGATAATTATTCAATCTGGGCAAGCAAATCCATGGCAATAAGAAAATCCTCATAAAAATCCGCTTCAAACTCCATCTTTTCACCAGTTACGGGATGAGTAAAAAAACATCGGCGGCAATGAAGAAGCTGATGCCCGATTTCCGTCATAAAATCTCCGTACATATCGTCGCCTGCAAGCGGATGACCCGAATATGCCATGTGCACCCTTATCTGATGGGTTCTGCCTGTTTCAAGGCGCAGACTCAAAAGCGTTGCTCCGCTGAATTTCTTTTCAACCTTCCAATTTGTAACGGCGGATTCAACGCCTTTTTCATAAGAACATGCACGGATAGTTTTCATCGGGTCAGGTCGGTAAATCGGAACATCCACCCTGCCCTCGCCGCAAAGCTCGCCCTTGACAAGCGCATAATATTCTTTGTTCACATTGCCTGCAAGCTTGCTTGCAGAAAGCTTGTTAAGCGCACAGACAACAACGCCCGAAGTGCCCTTATCAAGTCTGCCGACTGCCCTGAAAGCGGCATTTTTGCCTTTTCCGGCCAGATATGCGGTAACGGCGTTGGCAAGTGTATCGCCCTGATGGTTATGGGTCGGATGCATTGCCATAAACGGTGACTTGTTAACAACAAGAATATCATCATCTTCATAAATAACATTTATTTCAGCATGCAGCGCTTCGGGCAGAACATCGTCATCGGGAATTGTTACGCTGATAACATCGCCTGCCTTAACTTTATCAATTGTGCGCAGAGGTTTTCCGTCGCAGACAAGACTGAATTTTACCTTTTTCATCAGCCTTGCCGAAAATCCGCAGCCACCGCGCAGAAAATGAACTGTTTTTCTGCCGTCATATTCGGGAGTAACCGTATAATCAATAGTTCTCGGCATAATTTTTCTCCTGTTAATTATTCGGGTTAAAGTATAGCATAAATCGGATATATGTTGCAACAACGGGTTGAATTTTTCTTTATTTTGTGATAAGGTGAGTGGGTAAATCCCGGTCACATTGTTTTTACGGAGGATTAAAAATGAAAAAACTTTCGGCAGTATTTCTTGCTTTTTTAATGCTGTTTCTTTGTTCATGCTCTGACGGCAATCCCGTTGCAACACCTTCCGATGCTGAAAATATAACCACACCGGAATCAGTAACAGAAAAATACAACGTGATAACCGAATGGGGAACTGACCTTCTTCCCGAAAAATTCCCATCACCGCCCAAAGGCACACACGATTTTTCGATTGTAAAGGGTGAAGGCGTTTCTGAGGCTTTTGCTTACAGCACCGATTTTTACAGAATAACCTTTATCTGCCCCGAGCAGGAATTTTATTCGTTCTCCAACGAAATGATTTCACTCGGATATAAGGGCGGTGCAAAGAGCATCAAAAACGGAACCTATTACACCGACGGCTTCAGCGGTTATTGGCAGAACGGCGAAACCTATGTCAGAATAAGTGACTCAACCGCAACAGACAGCGGCGAAATCATTTTTCAAATTGATATTGCGCAATGCGTCGATAACTTTCCTTCCGCTCTTGAAGAATATTTTCCGAAATTCAACGGATACTGCATGAGCATCGGTTCCTTCTGCGGTCACGACGGAAACGGAGAACAGATTACAGACGAGTTTGAGGGTAGCTTTGCAATGCCTGCGTGGCATTGGGAATTCCGATTCTCCAACGGCTTTGTCGGTGTTGAACGAGCCGAATTTGAAGAATATTTTTTTGAAATTGAAGCCGAAGGCTTTGAAGGCATACTTTCAACATCCACCGTTGACGGCTTCACCGTCATGTCGGGCGACCTTACCAAAGATAATTACGGCGTTTTCATGCTATACAACACAAACCTCAAAACTCTTGACATAGCTTACACAAATGATACTTCGATATATTTTGATTAAAACAAATCCGTTACCGATTTTTTCGGCAACGGATTTTTCTTTATCTCAGCACTATTGTTGTTATGCTTCTCGGCGGCAAAGCATTCTTTTTCATAAATTTGCCTTTATAAACATTTTCGCAGTTATGTTCTTTATCCGTAACAAAAATCTGCATTTCTCCGTAAAGACCCGCAAGCTTTAATTCCGCTTCGGTTTCTTCGTTATTTATAAGCACAAGCACGGTTTCCTCACCGTTCGTGAATGCGGTTGAAACGATTTTGCTGTCAGCTTTAAGGCTGTCAAAAACATCAACCCTTACCATACCCGGTTTTATAAAATTCGAGAACTGCTTGTAGGCATAATATCTGTTATAGATTACAAGATCACCATCTTTGATTTCCATAAGACCGTCGCCGTTGACGGCTGTCCAGCTCTGCCACGAAACTGCATTCATGCAATTCAGATCCTGTGCAATGATATTCGCCATATACAGACCGCTGTCAATCGTTGTTGAGTCAATTTTAAGCGGAAGCTCACACCACTCGCTCATCTCAAATTTTTTATTGGGATACTGCTCTGCCATTTTTGCGCCGAATTGGCTTTTGACGGGTATGTTATTATCAAGCCAATAACTGTGTCCGCTTATCGAATCGCAAAATTCATTGAGAATAGGGCTTGCAAAGAATTTATCAACATATTCATAGTATCCCGGTGAAAGCTCACCTGTTTCGGTACCGCTGAGCTTATAGGGAGAATTTCGCTTCTGCATTTCAAGAGCAAACATTTCCAGAAGTTCAATTGTTTCATCAGCCGTGTAGTGGCAGCATTCCTGGCGGGTCCATGGACCTCCCCAATCCCACTGAGGCTCATTTATGGGCGATATGGCTGTAACGGGATATCCCTGCTCAACAAACCAATCCGCTATTGTGAGAACATAATCTACAAACTCTGCATATTTTTCCTTCGGATGATTTGAAACATAGGTTTCATACCCTCCTGATGCATGACCGTTGGCGGTCATTGAAAAATGGGGGCTGTTGCAAAAAAGAATAACCTGCGTTGCACCGTATTCAACCGCATAATTAAGCATCCTTCTTGCGTTTGCGTCACGTGTAAAATCGTATTCATACTCCCCTGTTTCTTCGTTGAAAACATAAAAGCTCTCTGTTCTTCTGTTGGGATCGCCTATTCTTGAATTAGGGTTATCCTTTTCGCCCGCACCGATATTATAGCGGTAAATATCAAGCCCCAGGCCCGTTTCATCGTCATAAAGAAGCCTTGCAATTTCCTTTGCGGTTTCTTCATTATCAATGGTCTGCGACCACCATGCAGAGCTTGTACCGAAGGATTCAAAAATCTGATATTCCACGAATTTATTCACTCCCACCGTCTGAATTTTTCCAAGCGATTCAACAGAAAACAGAAAAGTCTGAAGTGCAGCAAGAATTATGCAAAGATATGTTTTTAACATGTTTATTCTCCCTTTTGTTTATATTTTAAGTTTATCATACGAAAAAAATCATGTCAATATCGGCAATTACTTAAAAAAACTTGACAAAAATAAAACTGTATGTTACAATTCATTTAACGATTAAGTTAAATGTTAAATGAAAGGAGCGGTTACATGGGTATTCAAAACACTCTTAAGGCTTTATCTGACCCTACTCGCAGAGAAATCCTTAACATGCTTAAGAAAAAAACAATGTCCGCAGGCGAAATATCGGATAAATTTGATATCAGCTTTGCGGCGATTTCGCGCCATCTTTCGGTCTTGAAGGATGCCGACCTTATACGTGACGAACGCGACGGAAAATTTATCTATTATGACCTCAATGCATCAGTTCTTGAAGAAATCATGCTTTGGATAAAAGATTTGAAAGGAGAAGCTTCTAATGATTAAAAAGAATCTGAAAATGCTTATTTTTACATCGATTGTTATTCTTCTGCCGATTTTGGCAGGGCTCATTCTCTGGGATAAACTGCCCGAGCAGATTGCGACTCATTTTAACGCACAAGGTGTCGCAGACGGATTCAGCAGCAAGGGCTTTGCGGTTTTCGCACTTCCCGTTTTTCTTCTTGCCGTTCATTGGATTTGCACTCTCGGAACAGCCGCAGACCCCAAGCAAAAAAATCACAGCGATAAAATGCTGACACTTGTTTTATGGATTTGCCCTGTTATCTCTCTGCTTGTGTCAAGCTGCATTTACACCTATTCAATGGGAATAAATGTTGATATGATCCTGATAACTACACTTTTATTCGGAACAATGTTTATTATAATCGGTAACTATATGCCCAAATGCAAGCAAAACTATACAATCGGAATAAAAATCTCATGGACTATCAACGATGAAGAAAACTGGAATTTCACTCACAGATTATCGGGTAAAATCTGGGTTGCGGGCGGAATCATAATCTTGCTGACCGCCGTTTTCAGGCAGACATGGATTTTTATAGGCGTCACCGCATTAATGGTAATCATACCGTTTCTCGCTTCATATTTATACTACAGAAAAAAGAATAAAAACGCATAAAACGCAAAAAATAGTCGGGAAGAAAAATCTTTCCGACTTTTTATTTTGGTGATTTTATGAATGCAAGAATTAAGCTTTCCGCTAAAACCGCATTGACAGGAGCACAGCTTAAAATCATACCGACACTTGCTGTACTGATACTGCTGACCGTGTTTTTTTCGCTGTGTAACCCGGCACTTAATCTTTTGACGATATCATTCAACAAATATTTTCTTTTAATTTTTCCTGCTATTTCTTTGCTTTTTTCGATTGCGGCAATTGCTCCGCTTCGGTTAAGACTTGAGATAAAGCATCTTTTGCTTGCAAGGGGAATCAATCCCTCACAAAAGCTGAATCTTGGACTTTCGGGAATACTTAAAGCGTGCGAAATGTGCGTATGCATGTTTTTTATAAAGCTATTCTGGCTTGCGGTTTTTGAAGCGGTTCCCGTTTCTGCGCTGGCTGTTTTTCTGCTTCACAATGCCCGAAAAGCAGTCAGCCTGCGTGCAGCATTTGTTTTCTTTTCGGGAATGTTTATTCTTGCGCTTGCAGGTTTCGGGTTTTACCTTTTATTCATTCAAAAATACTCTAAATCCATGTTCTATCTTGCCTGCTACAAAGATTTCACCGTCACCGAAGCTATATCCGAAAGCATCCGAAAAACCAAGGATAAAACAGCAGATATTCTGTTTTTTAAGCTCGGGTTTACACCGTGGTTTTTGCTGTGCATTCTTATTTTTCCTGCATTTTATGTTATCCCGTATTATAAACAAAGCGTCACCTGCCTGTTTCTCAGCAGGTGACGTTTTACCGTTAAATTTTAATTTTGAAGACTGCTTTCTTTATCTTATCCGTGCCCATTTTAATGCCGGGTTTATGAGCATCCTGCGGAGCAAGAAAAGCAAAGGTTCCCTCGGTAAGTGCAACTCTTGTTGCAGCTGCGGTCTGTGAGGCAAAAAACTCGACGTCAGGCTTATATCCTGTTGAATCTTTTACAAATTCAATGGGGAGAACATCAATTATCTCTTCGCCGCAAATTGCATATTGCAAATCATGATAATCTCTGTGCGCCTCAAAGTCGCCGCCTGTGCCGGGTTCATATTCCGAAATGCCAACCTTGATTCCTTCTGAAACATCATAGCTGCCGCACTCCATAATTTTCATGTCATTCTCTTCAATAAATTTTGCAATCGCATCAAAAGCAGGGTTGAACGCTGAATAAAGCTTCAGATTTTTCGCTGTATCAAATATCATTTTATTTTCCTCCGATTAAAGTCCGATAACATCTCTGCACTTATCAAGGAATGAGAAAATTCCGTTGGTAACAGGTGCAATGTATTTTTCGAATTTGTTATAAAATGCATCGCCCTCTTCATATTCGGGAGCAACGTCGCCTTTGGCAAAATTACCCATAGCAATTACTCTGAGATTGGGCTTGTCATTCTGAAGAAACTGTGTGTAAGCCGGGTTTGACCAAACGTCATAATATTCATCGGTATACATAAACCAATTATACATTTCCATTATACCGTCATGGCAGTTTGAATGGAGCATATCCTTGATGAACCATGTGTGTTCGGGCAGAATGCAGGTTGATGCATCAATAACGCCGTCAGGCGAAAGGTGGTTATGACCGCATTTCTTGTTGCACTGAACATAGCCCTCACCGAGAGTTCCGTTAAGAGGTGCAACGGTTGCGCCTGCGGATGCATACTTTGTGTCAACGGTTGCGTCGCTGTTATTTTCCATAGCCTCAACAAGAGGAGTTCTCTGAATATTGTAGCCTGCAACAATCATAACGCGCACACCGTTTTTCTGTGCATTCTTAAGTATTTTATCAGCTCTCTGCTGAATGTTATAGTGGTAATAATCGGCTTTTTTGATAAGACCTGCCTGGGTTTCGGGGTTGAGATTGATTTTCTTCGCCTCTTCGTAGCTCTCATCGGGAACAAAGGACCAGAGTCCGAGAAGAGTTCCGAAAACAGGGGTAAGAAGCTCGTCAAAAACTCTTGTTTCAAGATTTTCAAGAATGATATCACCCGCAAAGAGCACAACATCAACAAGACCGCTGTAATAAAGACCGTTAAAAAGGAAATAAAGAAGTGTGCTTTCTGCATCAAAGGGAGGATATCCGTCGGTTGCATAGGCAAGAAGTCTGTCTGCATCGAGCGCAACCTTTCTGCTCAGAAGGTCGCCGGCAACGTCTGTTCCAAGTAAGGGACAGCATTGGAAAATACAAGCATCAACATCGTCATAGCCGTACTCATTAAAATAAGCAAGAGTAACAACACCGCCCATTGAGGACGCACGGAAATTAACGATGTCGTGACCTGTGAGAGCCTTGACATGCTGAACATAATCGTTGAGCAGACCTGCATTATAAACAGGGTCAAGACGCCAGTCATAGCTGAAGTAATAGCTCATATTAACTCCGTGCTCGGGGTCTTCGGGAAGCTCGGGCTTAACTGCAACATTGGGAGCGGAGTTTCCGTCGCCGTCAAGTGCCATCGCACCGAAGGCATCGTAAACAGCCTCAATAAGTGCATCGCCCATGTAGTCAAGATTGGTCGTCACGCATGAAAGAGCAAGTGACGGAAGAAGCTTGAGAACAAGCTTGATTATGGTATCTGTTGCAGGTCTGAAAAGAGTTCTTTCGTTTTCTTCACCGGGATTTTCATAGATATCCGTGCTGCCGAGAGGGCCGACATAAATAGTCGGTGTAACTCCGCAGCTGCACTTGCCGCTTGCCGCTGTTGCCGCAGGAGCAAGAACAGAGAAAATCATAACAACTGAAAGAATAACGGAAATAATTTTTTTCAAAGAAATCATTCCTTTCTGAAATGTTTACAGTTTATTCTATCACAGTCTTCTCTAATACACAATATAAATTTCGGTAATTTTATATATTATTTTCTTATTAATATGGTTGCAAATGTATATATATTTATGTTACAATAGCCGCAGTTAGGGTGTGATATATTTGATAAACACGGAAAACAAGCAATCCGGTATTTCAATCAACAAAAAAACAATAGTTTTAATCTGTATTCTTCTTGCGGCAATTATGGCGTTTGCGGGAATACTCACGCAGATTTTGCCCCGTGGTGTTTACGAAACAAATGCCGACGGCACAATCATCAACGGAACATATACTCAAATTGAAGACAAACTGCCTGTTTGGAAAATATTTCTTGCTCCGATTCTTGTTTTCGGAACAGACACCGCATTGACGGGTGTCGGCATAATTCTGATGATAACTCTCATTGGCGGAACGTTTCTGATTCTCGACAAATGCAATGTTCTGAAATACATAATGGCAGTCATAATCAAAAAGTTCGGCAGCAGGAAATATCTTCTTATGAACGCGATGATTCTTGTATGCATGCTTTTAAGCTCAACGGCAGGCATTCTTGAAGAATCCGTAACCCTTGTTCCGATAGCGGTTGCGATTTCTCTCGCCCTCGGCTGGGATTCCTTTGTCGGTCTGGGCATGAGCCTTATAGCCGTTGCATTCGGCTTCACAGCCGCAACCTTTAATCCGTTCAATGTTGCAACTGTTCAGAGAATGGCGGATATCCCCGTTTTTTCGGGACTTGGCTACAGAATAATTGTTTTCATTGCCGTATATGTTGTTCTGTCAGGATTTTTAACCGTTTATGCAAAGAGAATTGAAAAGAATCCGCAAAAATCTCTCTGCTACGAAACAGATATTCCTCTGCGTGAAAAATATAATCTTGACGACAGCATCGCCGTTCTGTCTGACACAAAAATTCAGAAGGCCGCAAAAGCATTCCTTTTCTGCCTGCTCGGCGTTGTTGCTTGTATCGTTCTTGATTTTGCACTCGGAACAGAAGGCGGCATTTCACTTCCCGGAATGGCTGTTCTTTTTACTGTCGGCGGCATGCTCGCAGGTCATTTTGCAGGGCTTAACGGCAAAAATCTTCTCAAAAGCTTTGGCGAAGGCATAAAAACAATTGCTCCCATCATTCCCGTAATTCTGATTATTCTTTCAATTACATACATCCTCGACCAAGGCAATATCATACCCACTATTCTTAATTTCGTTTATAACCTCATTGAAGGCTTAAGCCCCTATGCAGCGATACTGATGCTGTTCCTCTTTATTGTTATTCTTGAGTTTTTCGTCGGCAGCGGAACAGCAAAAGCGTTTCTTATCATGCCGATTGTTCTTCCCCTTGCGGATATGGTGAACGTAACCCACCAAAGCGTAACTCTTGCGTTCTGCCTCGGTGACGGGTTCACAAATCTTCTCTACCCAACAAGCGGAATAATGATAGTTGCCATAGGACTCGTCAATATTTCTTACGGCAAATGGCTCAAATTCTCATGGAAGCTTTTCGCTCTCGAAGGTATTCTTTCGGTTGCACTGATGCTTATTGCAATTGCTGTAAATTACTCATAAGGTGATAATTTATGAAACTTAAATTCAATAATAACGGTAAATTTAAAATTCTGCTTTTCGGCGACATACACGAACATACAGATTACAAAACAAACCCGAAATTCAAGGATATGAACAAACTGATGAATGCGGCGCTTGATGAATACAAGCCTGACCTTTGCGTTCTTCTCGGCGATAACTGCAACACTGATATTTATAAAGAAAGCCCCGAAAAATTCAAAAAAATGCTTTGCGCCGTAATTGAGCCCATAACAAGCAGAAAAATTCCCGTTGCGGCAATTCTCGGCAACCACGAGCATGACAACGGTTTTGAGGACGAAATTGTTGCCGTTTATAACAGCATTGACGGCTGCATTATGAGAAACGATGCGCCGCCCGAAATTACGGGAAACGCCAACTTCAAGGAATTTGTTTATTCGTCAGACGGCAAAAATCCTGTTTTCTGCCTTTGGTTTATCGACTCAAACAACTGCCATGAAAACAGAGATATTTCTCATTACGACTATGTTCACCCCGACCAGATAGAATGGTTTGAAAAAGAATGCGAAAAGAACAAGGAGCTCAACGGCGGAAAGCCCATGCCCTCATTTGTTTTTCAGCACACACCCGTTCCCGAGGAATATGAGCTGCTCCGCAAGGCGAGATTCTGGGAGTTGCCCGTTGCAGTAAGGGGCTATAATACAAAGAAAGGCACCTTCTATGTCGGCAAAAAAGGCACGGAGGGATACGTCGGCGAAGGCCCCTGCTCACCCGATGTCAACAGCGGTCAGTTCGCAAGCTGGAAAAAGGTCGGCGGCATTCTCGGCGCATTTTTCGGGCATGACCACCTCAACGATTTTTGGGGTTATCATGACGGAATCTTCATGGCACAGCATAAAACCGCAGGCTTCAGAGCATATACCGACGGTTGCCGAAGCTGCGTAAGGCTTGTCACAATTGATGAAAAGAAGCCCGGAAAATTCGAGCACGAGCTCAAACGTTTCAAGCAATTCGGACTGAAAAGCGAATCTCTCGGTCCGATTTTAAGAACGATATCTGACAGACAAAGCTTCTGGCTCCACGTTTTAGGCTATGCCGCAGCGGCTGTCGGAGGTGTGGCAATAATCGGATTAATCATAAAAATTTTAATTGAAGTATTCGGAGGTTAATATCATGGAAAAAGCAAAAAAGCTCAGTCCTTCACTTATCCTGAACATTCTTCTTTTCGGCTTCATGGGTCAGGTTGCATGGGCAGTTGAAAACAATTTCTTCAATCTTTACCTTTTCAACGAAGTCGGCGGTACACCCGACGATATTTCAAACATGGTCACCGCAAGCTCTGTTGTTGCCGTTCTCACTACTCTTTTCATGGGAAGTCTTAGCGATAAAATCAACAAGCGCAAAATCTTTATCTGCGGCGGTTATATCATCTGGGGCTTTACTGTTATGGCTTTTGCCCTTATCTCCCCCGAAAACGTTTCAAAAATCATGGGAACAACTCCCGCAGGCGCAGTTACAGCAACAGTTATCCTTGTTATCATCATGGACTGCATAATGACCTTTATGGGCTCAACCAGTAACGATGCAGCTTTCAACGCATGGATTACCGATATAACCTCAACCTCAAACAGAGCAAAGACCGAGTCAATTCTCGCTCTTCTCCCTGTTATTGCCATGGTTGCCGTAACAGCCGCTTTCGGCGCACTTTCGGGCAAATTCGGCTACCCTGCATGCTTTGTGGGCCTCGGCATTATAGTTACCGTCTGCGGTATTGTGGGCATTTTCTCAATCAAGGAATCAAGAACGGGAGTTAAAACAACGGCAAGCTTTGGCGAAACACTCACCTACGGCTTCAGACCCTCCGTTATCAAAAATAACAAGAGTCTTTATATATCTCTCCTTTGCATGGGTATCTTTTCCGTTGCAAGTCAGGTTTTCTTCCCTTATCTTTTCATCTATGTTGACCATTATATAGATATGACAACTCTCAAGCTTACCGTGCCTACGGTTATTCTTGCGGTTGTTGTTATCGTCGGTGCAATTGCATCGCTCATTTCAATTGTTATTATGAGCGACAAAAAAGGCAAGGCACCCTTCCTTTTCCCCTCGGCACTGTTCTTTATCATAGGTCTTATTCTCGTCTATTTTGCAGACAAAAACATCATCTGGTTTGCTCTTTCTGCTGTTATTGCAATGGTCGGCTACGGACTTCTCATGATTATGCTCAACGCTGCAATACGCGACTTCACTCCCGAGGATAAGGCAGGTCAGCTTCAGGGAATCAGAATGATATTCTCCGTTCTTCTTCCCATGACCATCGGTCCGAAGCTTGCTGCAGAGATTATCGAAATTTACGCAACCTCACAGTATATGAACGAATACGGAGCAGCAGTTGACATCCCTGCACCTCATATCTATCTTGCAGCCGCAGCAGTCGGCGCACTGATTTTCATTCCTCTTGTTTTTCTTTCAAAAGAATTTAAAAAACAGCAGGCAAATAAATAATATATGTAAAGAAGGTACTTTAGGAAATGCATATTATTATTGTAGGTCTCGGCAAGCTTGGCATGACAATGACAAAACAGCTTGTAAACGAAGGCCACAGCATAACCGTCGTTGACACCAACAACGAAAAACTCACCGCTGCAGTTGACGCTTATGATGTTATGGGCGTCTGGGGTAACGGTGCAACGGTGGAAACCCTTGAAGAAGCGGGCGCATCAAAGGCAAAACTAATAATTGCCGCTACCGCATCTGACGAAATGAACATTCTCTGCTGCCTTATCGCAAACAGAATGGGCACGGAAAACACCATCGCAAGAGTCCGCAACCCGGACTATGCGGCGCAGATGCAGTTTTTGCGTAATGAACTCGGCATAAGCATGATAGTCAACCCCGAATATGAAACAGCAAATGAAATTTCAAGAATCATCCGTTTCCCTTCGGCTGCAAATCTCGACTCCTTCGCAAGAGGCAAAATTGAAATTGCAAGAATCCGCATTCATTCGGATAATATGCTCTGCGATATGCCTGTTTATGAAATCCGCAAAAAAATCAAGGCAAAGGTTCTTGTATGCGCCGTTCAGAGAGATGAAGAGGTCTATATCCCCTCGGGCGATTTCGTTATGCGCTGCGATGACACAATCAGCATAACGGGCACAAGGTCCGAGCTCTCTCACTTCATGAAACAAACGGGTGTTTATAAACAGAAAATCAAGAACGTTATGATAATCGGCGGCGGCAGAATCGCCTATTATCTTGCAAAGCAGCTCTCGGATACGGGCAGAAACATCAAACTCATCGAGCAGAACAACGACAGGTGCTATCATCTGAGCGATATGCTCCCCGATATTACCGTCATTCACGGTGACGGAACTGACCAGGATTTGCTTGATGAACAGGGTCTTGATTATCAGGATGCTCTTGTTTCGCTCACAGGCATTGATGAAGAAAACATTATTGTATCAATGTATGCCGAATCCAAGGGTATAAACAAGGTTATCACAAAGGTTAACCGCCATTCATATTCAATTCTCAACGATATCGGTCTTGAAACGGTTGTTTCTCCACAGATTGTTGCAGGAAATCTTGTTACAAGATATGTCAGAGCGCTCCACAACTCCGCAGGTAATTCGCAGATTCAAACTCTCTATAAGCTCGTCGGCGGAAAGGTTGAAGCTGTTGAATTTGTTGTTCCCGACGATGCCGGATATACGAATATCCCGTTTAAGGACCTTGAACTGCTGCCCAACCTTCTTATCGGATGTATTATCCGCAACGGAAAAATCATCTTCCCCGGCGGCGACGATGTTATGAAAACCAACGATAACATTATCGTTGTCACCGCAGGCAGAATCCTTGAGGATATTCACGATATCTTTGTCTGATATTGCGGAGGAAGTTTATGAATTACCCAATGATTTTTAATAACATCGGCAAAATCCTGCTTGTTGAAGCTGCTTTGCTGGTATTTCCCGCAATCGGTGCCGTTGTTTATGACGAAAACACCCTTCTGTCTTTTGCTCTGACCATTGCCGCGCTTACCGTTACAGGTCTGATGTGCATGAAAAAAAAGGCAAAAAAGACAAGCATTTACGCTAAAGAAGGATACGTTATTGTTGCACTTTCATGGATTCTCATGTCGCTTTTCGGAGCTATGCCGTTCTTTTTCAGCGGCTGCATTCCGAGTTTTATTGATGCATTTTTTGAAACGGTTTCAGGCTTTACTACAACAGGCTCAACCATACTTACAAACGTTGAAACGCTTCCGAAAAGCCTTCTTTTTTGGCGAAGCTTCACTCATTGGATTGGCGGTATGGGTATTCTTGTTTTTGTTATTGCCGTCATGCCGAAAACAGAAAGCTCCTCAATGCATGTCATGAGAGCCGAAGTGCCCGGACCGACGGTAGGTAAGCTTGTTTCAAAGCTCCGCGCATCGGCAAGAATCCTTTACGGAATTTACTGTGTGCTTACTCTTGTTCAGATTATTCTTCTTTTTGCAGGCGGCATGCCTCTTTTTGACAGCATTGTAACCTCCTTCGCGACAGCAGGCACGGGCGGCTTTGCAATCTTAAGCAACAGCATAGAGGGCTATAACAGCATTTATTCCGAAATGGTTATTGCTGTGTTTATGCTGATATTCGGTGTAAACTTTAACCTTTATTATATGATTCTTATCAAGCAGGGCAAACAAGCAATCAAGAGCGAAGAACTGCGTTATTATCTGGGAATAGTTGCCGCGTCTGTTGTTATTATTGCAATCAGCCTTATTACAACAAAACACGGAGTTGCGGATTCATTCCGCTATTCATTTTTCCAGGTTGCATCAATCATAACAACAACAGGCTTTTCAACAACAAACTTTGACACTTGGCCGATGATTGCAAAATTTGTGCTGGTATTTCTTATGGTTATCGGCGCATGCGCAGGCTCAACGGGCGGCGGAATCAAGATTTCACGTCTTATCATTCTTGTCAAAAGCGGTTTGCGAGATATAAAGAAAGCAATTAACCCCAGAAGCATTGAAACAGTCAAGGTTGACCGCCACTCTGTTGACGAGTCCGTTGTTAAAAGCGTTTCCGTATTTTTTTCAACTTATATAATCATTGCGGCAATATCAATGTTTGTTATTGCCATTGACGGCAGAGATTTCACAACAACTTCAACCGCTGTCATTGCCTGCATAGGCAATATAGGCCCCGGCCTCGGCGCAGTCGGTCCTTACGGAAATTTTGCCGGTTTTTCAGCTTTAAGCAAACTTATTTTATGCTTTGACATGCTTGCAGGCAGGCTTGAGCTTATTCCAATGCTCATGATTTTTTCTCCCTATGCATGGTCAAGAAAATATTCATAAGGTGATATTATGGAGCAGAAAAAACTTTATATTTTAACCTATGACCACGGCGGCTATGTCCTTTGGAAGGATGAAGTCAAGCCCCGTATAAAAACTATTTTTGAGTGGATGGAAAAATATCCGAAGCTTCGCATCGGACTTGACTATGAGTCGTTCACATTTGACGAGTTTTCAAGATGTGACCCCGAGGTTGTTGAAATGATTTCGGAGCTTCTCAAAAAATATCCCGACAGAGTGGGACTCGGCGCAACCACCTACGGTCAGCCGCTTTCGCTCACCATTTCAGAAGAATCAAACGCACGCCAGCTTACCTATGCAATAAGAACAAACCTGCATTATTTCGGCAAAACGCCGAATGTTTACTGCATTTCGGAATATGCCCTCAATAACCAGACTCCGCAGCTTCTGAAGCTCACGGGACATGATGCGGCAATTATGCGCTCCCACGTTATGGGTTACGGCTACCCGAGAACCTTTGATTCCGCATGGGGAAAATGGATAGGCAAGGATAAGACTGCAATCCCCGCCGTGCCTACCTATGACAAGCAGGGTAGAGGCTACAACTGCTGCACAGTGGATAACTGGATTCTTTCACGATGGCCGCAGGATACCGAAATCTCACTTGAAAATTTCGAGGAAATGTTTGAAAAATATTCACCCCTTCTCGCTTCAAGATATGACGACCTCACACAGCCGATTGAGGATGTCACGGCATACATAGAAACAAAAGACAACTATGAATATGTTCTTCTGGAGGATATTCCCGCTCTTTACGGTGAGGCAAAGGACGAGCTTGTAACAGATGACAACGATTTCCACGTTCAGATGCCGTGGGGCTACTGCGGCAACGAAATCTTCAACGGAGTGCGCAAAGCCGAGGTTTCCGCCGTACAGGCAGAAGAGCTTGATGCTCTTGCAGTTATGCTCGGTGCTGAATCACAGAAAGACGAGCTTGACGATGCATGGAAATATGTCCTTGCGGCACAGCATCATGATGTTACCATCTGCGGTCTGCTTGACTTGTCCCGCAGATTCATTCCCGAATCACTCAGAGCATCGGATTCCGCAAAAGAAAAAGCTCTCAAGACAATTTCAGCACATCTTGCTTCTTCCGAAAACGATTCTCTGATTGCAGTCAATGCGCATTCATTTGCGGTTGACGAATGGGTTGAAAAATCGGGTGAATATGTTCATGTTATACTTCCCGCATTCAGTACAAAGCGCATTGAAAACAAAAAAGAAAGCTTTGAGTTTTTATGGAATGAAGAAACAGGTGTACTTTGCACTCCCTGCTACCGCATGAAGCTTACAGATGCAGGTATCACATATCTCGACTATGCCGACGGCAAGCGCATTTTTGACAACGGCAACGGCGAGCTTTTCAGTGCCTGCATTGAAGATAAGGAATGCGTTTCAAACGGAAAATGGAAAGTTGTAATCTCCGATAATGGTGCCTCTGCAATCCAGAACGGAGAAATCGGCAGCATTCCTTATAAATTTGAAATGAGATTCAACGGCAATTCCCCGAGAATCGACTGTAAAACAAAATTTGAGCTTCACGGCGAGCACGTCGGCAAAATCGGAGAAAAAGCAGGACTCAAAAAATCACTTACCGTTGACGGCCACCGACACGAGGGCAAGCTTTGCTTCAACATGAATCTCTGCCTTAAGAATGACCGCAGAATGGTACGTGACCTGCCCTATTCAATCTCTGATTGGAGCGGAGACATCCGCAAGACCGAAGATTATTGGTACGAAAAAGATTTGATCATCATTGACGAAAAGGTTTCTGCCGAAGAATCCTTTAACTCAACAACATATCTTAACGGCATTTATTGGGTCTGCCTGCGTGACGACGAAAAAGGTACGGCAATTCTCAACAGAGGCTGCATGGGCTCCGCCGTCAGCGGCAACAGAGTTTCTCTTCCCCTGCTTTATTCCAACCTCTATATGTGCGGCACAAAAATGCTTGACGGCATTTATGACGATGAATTTGCAATTCTTCCCTTTGATTCATCAATGAGCGACGCCGAGCTTCACCGCAAGGCTGTTTCTTATGCATATCAGCCGACTCTCGCAGCTGCCGAAAAATGCAGCGGAGAAAGAGATGAACTTTTAGCCGCCGAATTAAAAACAGAAAGCGGCGAGGTTATCCTCACCACCTTCTATCAAGAAAACGGCGCAATTCTTGCACGCTTCTGCAACTATTCGGATTCTCCCGCAAACGCAGAGTTCAAGTCTGCTTTCGGCACGGCTGATGCGGAAACAGACCTTCTCGGAAATGTAATCGCACCCGTAACCGGCGGCAAACTGACCTTCCGTCCGTGGGAAATCAAAACTATAAGGATCAAGTTATAATAAAAAAACCGGAGTTGTCAAAACTCCGGTTTGCTTTTTTTATAATGTTATCTCTGAACTCTGCCCGAGCCGTCGCCACCTGCGAGCTTTTCAATCTCTGCAACGGTAACTCTGTTGAAGTCGCCTTCAACAGAATGCTTGAGTGCAGATGCTGCAACCGCAAACTCGATTGCACCCTGTGTATCCTTGCCGCTGAGAAGAGCATAGATAAGGCCGCCGCCGAAGCTGTCGCCGCCGCCGACTCTGTCAACTATGCGCAGGTGATATTCCTTTGAGAAACAGTAATTCTCGCCGTCATAGAGCATGCCTGCCCAATCGTTATCGCTTGCGGAGATTGATGTGCGCAGGGTAATTGCAACCTTCTCAAATCCGAACTTGTCTGCAAGCTGCTTTGCAACAGACTTATAGCCCTCTTTGTTGAGCTTTCCGCCGTAAATATCGGTGTTTTCAGCCTCAATACCGAAAACATCCTTTGCGTCCTCTTCGTTTGAAATGCAAACATCAACATACTTGCAAAGCTCACTCATTGCCTCTCTTGCCTCTGCTCTTGTCCAAAGCTTGCCGCGGTAGTTTAGGTCACATGAGATTTTTACATCCTTTGCCTTTGCAGCAATACATGCCTGCTTGCAGATTTCAACAAGATTTGCGCCGAGTGCGGGAGTGATGCCTGTGAAATGGAACCAATCTGCGCCCTCAAAAATTGCATCCCAGTCAAAATCCTCAGGCGATGCTTCCTGAATTGCAGAATGAGCTCTGTCATAGATGCAGACGCTGCCTCTCTGTGATGCTCCTTTTTCAAGGAAATAGATACCTACTCTGTCGCCGCCGCGTACGATTTTTGAAGTATCAACACCGAAATAACGGAGTGAATTTACAGCCGCCTGACCAATTGCATGAGCAGGAAGCTTTGTTACAAATGCGGAATCAAATCCGTAATTTGCAAGTGAAACAGAAACGTTAGCTTCACCGCCGCCGAAAGTAGCCTGAAGCTGGTCATCCTGGAAGAAACGGTAATATCCGTTAGGTGCAAGACGAAGCATGATTTCGCCGAAAGTTACTACTCTTGCCATTATCCTCTTGCCTCCTTAACAATTTCAACAGATTTTTTGCAAAGGTCGATAATTTCATCCCACTTCTGATTGTCGATAAGGTCTGCGGTTACCATATATGAGCCGCCGCAAGCTGCGATAACGGGGCATGAAAGATATTCGCCGAGATTCTTAAGAGAAATACCGCCTGTGGGCATAACCTTGAACATGGGGAACGGAGCGTTCATTGCCTTGATTTTTGCAAGTCCGCCACTCTGCTCTGCAGGGAAGAACTTGAGAACATCAAGACCGAGTCTGTATGCAGTGTGATAGTCTGTGGGAGTTGTGCAGCCGGCATAGATAGGAATATCCTTGCTCTGGCAATACTTAACTATTTCTTCGTCAAGGCCGGGAGTTACAATGAACTTTGCACCCGCTGCAATTGCCTCATCAACCTGTGCGGTTGTGAGAACTGTTCCTGCACCTACGAGCATTTCTGGAACGTTTTCGCTCATGAGTCTGATCGCTGTTGCCGCGCCTGCCGCACGGAAGGTTACCTCTGCAACGGGAACACCGCCTTCAACGAGAGCCTTTGCAAGTGCAACAGAATCTCTCTCGGGGTTATTTAATTTGATAACCGGCACAACGCCGATTGACATTATTTTTTCTGAAATAGCGTTCATTATTTATTCCTCCAATTATTTAACAGCTTTCTCGCAAGCCTCAAAAAGTCCGTTGATATAGGTTGCACCGAGTGCACGGTCATAAAGTCCGTAACCGGGCTTGCCTGTTTCGCCCCAAATCATTCTGCCGTGGTCGGGTCTTACATAGCCGTCAAAGCCTGTTTCGACAAGTGCCTTTGTGACCTCATACATATCAAGACTGCCGCACTTGGAAAGGTGACCGCTCTCTTCAAAGCTGCCGTCGGGCATGATAAGAATATTTCTGATATGCATGAATGCGATTCTGTCCATTGCACTATATTTGCGTACCATTGCAACAACATCGTTTGTTGCTGCACAGCCGAGCGAGCCCGTGCAAAGGCAAAGACTGTTTGCGGGGCTGTCTACAATAGCGAGCATTCTGTCAAGACTATCTTCGCAGGTAATGATTCTGGGAATTCCGAAAATAGGATACGGGGGATCGTCAGGATGAATAGCCATTCTTACACCGCATTCCTCTGCAACGGGAATAACCTTTTTGAGGAACTTCTCAAGATTTTTCCAAAGTCCTTCTTCGCCGATTTCACCGTAAGCTCCGATAAGCTCTCTTACCTCATCCTGCGTATAGCTCGAATCCCAGCCGGGAAGATGAATGTCATCCTTAAAAGGATCAAGACCCTTCATCTGTTCCCAATACATAACAAGGCTTGTTGAGCCGTCGGGAGCTTTTTTATCAAGCTGGGTGCGTGTCCAATCGAAAACGGGCATAAAATTATATGTTACGCACTTAACTCCGTATTTTGCACAGCGGCGGATATTTTCGCAATAAACCTCTATAAGCTTGTCAACCTCTCCCCTGCCGAGCTTGATATCCTCATGAACGGGGATTGATTCAACAACATCAAAAACAAGACCATTATCCTCGCACTGCTTTTTCATCTTTGCAATACTCTCTTCGGGCCAAACTTCACCGGGCTTGACATCATAAACAGCGCTTACAATGCTTCTCATGTTAGGAATCTGACGGATATATTCGAGCGAAATGGGGTCTGATTCGCCATACCAGCGGAATGACATTTTCATAAAGGTACCCTCCTGATTAAAATGTTATAACATAACGCCATTTTTATACATTTTAATTATATCACGAGATAATTTCAATATCAATGAAATATTATTGAATTAACCGTAAAATTTTAAGGGTTGAAACACAAAAAATAACGGTTGAGCTATTGACTCAACCGTCTGTTAATTTACAAACATCAACCCAGCTTTTATATTCCGAGGTCTTTTCCAGCTCTTCAATATTCAGCTTAACCGCACTGTTTGAGCTTCCGCAGGCAGGATAAACTATTTCAAACCTCTTCAGAGATTCGTCAAGATAGACCTCAACGCCCTTGTTTATTCCGAAAGGACAAACTCCGCCGACTGCGTGACCGATAAGCTCCTCAACACTTTCAAACGGAACCATCTTTGCCTTCGTATGGAAAAGTGCCTTATATTTGGCGTTATCTATCTTGCGGTCACCTGCAACAACAATGAGAATCGGCTTTTCATCAACAATGAATGAAAGTGTTTTTGCAATTTCGCCCTCCGAGCTTCCGACAGCCTTTGCCGCCTCACCTACCGTTGCAGATGAAACATCAAATTCCATAACTCTGTTTTCCATTCCGTGTTTCATCAAATGCTCTTTTGCTTTTGTAAATGACATAACAAACCTCCGCAAATTTTATCGAATTATGATTAAGTTATATCACAACCACGAAAAAAAGTAAACTGTGTATGTTGATTTTGCTCCGTGAAAATATTATACTTATTTTATAAACAGCAATCATATATCAGGAAGGGTTGTTATGATGAATTTTACAGTTTCAGGCGGTAATAAAAACGCCGCAATCAAGCTCACAGAAAATAAAATCGGAGATATTCTTTTTATCAACATTGATATGACTCTGCCGAAGCCCGAAATACCGGAGCCGTTATTTCTCTGTTGGCATTTCAGCGCCGCTGACTGCTATTCAACATGGAATCCGTCGCTTCTTGACATTCACGGTCTTGCTTTTGATTGGGGAAAGCTTACCGTGCAATCACGCCTTGCATCCTGGATGCCTGTTCAGTCGCTCATTTCAAAAGACGGCACCAACAGGCTCTGCATCGCAGTTTCGGACGTTGATACTCCCATAAGCATCAGAACAGGTCTTTACGAAGAAGATGCAACCCTCGCCTGCGAAATTGAATTTTTCACAAAACCAACATCCCCGACTTGCAGTTACAGCGCAGTTATCCGCCTTGACATGAGGGACATTCCTTATTATGACAGCATCTACGAAACTACCGCATGGTGGGAAAACGATTGCGGATATGAATCCGCTTATGTTCCCGAAAGCGCTAAAATGCCTATGGATTCACTTTGGTACAGCTTTCATCAGAGACTTGACAAAGATGAGATAATCAAGGAATGCAAAGCATCGCATGAATTGGGTCTTGAAACAGTTATCATAGATGACGGCTGGCAGACTGACGATAACAACAGAGGCTATGCATCCTGCGGTGATTGGCAGGTTGCCCCGAAAAAAATTGGCGACATGGCATCGCTCGTAAAAGAAATTCACAGTATCGGAATGAAGGTTATTCTTTGGTATTCCGTACCCTTTATGGGAATATATACTGAAAAATTCAAGGACTTTGAAGAAATGTTTCTTGAGGGCTCGGGCAATGACAAAACATTTTTCGGACTTGACCCGCGTTACAAAAAGGTTCGAGAATATCTTGTCCGTATATATAAAAAAGCTGTAAGTGAATGGAATCTTGACGGTCTTAAGCTTGATTTCATTGATTCATTCGTTCTGAAAGGCAAATCGCTTGAATACGATGAAAAGCGTGATTTTCAGTCGCTTGAGGATGCAATTCATGCCCTCATGGCTGAAATAAAATCAAACCTCATCGCAATCAACCCCGATATTATGATTGAGTTTCGCCAATCATACGTCGGTCCGTCAATCCGCAAATACGGCAATATGCTGCGTGTCGGCGACTGCCCGTGCGATATGCTCAAAAATCGCATGGGAATCATCAATCTCCGCATGACCTCAGGCAAAACCGCCGTTCATTCAGATATGATAATGTGGAATCCTGAGGATACCGTCGAAAATGCCGCTTTGCAATTTGCAAGCATTCTTTACGGTGTGCCACAAATTTCAATGCGTATTGACAAACTCTCCGAAAGCCACTACAAAATGCTTAAGCATTACGTTTCCTTCTGGAAAGAATGGAAAAACGTTCTTCTCGAAGGAAAGCTGACTGCAAAAAATCCCGAATCGAATTACAGCGTTGCAAGCTCTGTTCTCGGCAGCAAAGAAGTTATCACTTCATTCACAAATCCCGTTATTGAAATAACCGCAGAAAAAAGCGTTGCAGTAAATGCTTCGATGAACAAGTCACTTATCATCAAATTCGCTGAAGGCAAAAAATATAAAACCGTAAATTGCATGGGTGAAGAAATTGCATCGGGAACAATCTCCTCGCAGCTACATGAAACAGAAGTTCCTGCAGCAGGTATTGTTTTCATCGGCTGATAAATCTGGCTGTAAATCAATAATATTTTTCTTGCGTTTTTTATATATCTGTTATAAAATAAATTTAAATCCCATAAGACTCAAGGAGGGTTTCTATGCCTACAACAAGCATCACAAAAATCAAAACCAAAAGAAGCAATCTTTATCTCCGCGTTGCAAAAGGACATTTTGCAACAAACCATTCCCACAGCAACTACTATATCGACGTTGCCGCACAGAAATCCCGTCTTTCAGAAGCAAAAGCCGTTGCACAGGAGCTTTGCAGCAACAGCCATTACAAGGTTAACATTGTTGATACCATTCTCTGCCTTGACGGTACAGAGGTTATCGGTGCATGCCTTGCCGAAGAACTGACTAAAAACAATTGGATGAACATCAATGCTCACCAGACAGTTTATGTTGTAACACCTGAAACAACAAGCAGCTCACAGCTTATGTTCAGAGATAACATTGTCCCTATGATTAAGGGCAAGCATGTTCTTGTTCTTGCGGTTTCAGTAGCAACAGGCGGAACAGTAAAGGCTGCAATGGAAGCTGTCAAATATTACGGCGGTGAAATTGTCGGTGTCGCATCAATTTTTGCAACTGCAGACGAATGTGACGGATATACCGTTAATTCAGTTTTCAATCCCAAGGATTTGCCCGGATATTTCGCTCTGCCTTCCCACGAATGCCCGCTTTGCAAAGAAGGCAAAAAACTCGATGCACTTATCAATTGTCACGGTTTTTCAAAGCTTTGATAAACATATATACAGCCCGAAGGACTCATCCTTCGGGCTGTATTTTTTGCAAATTTATTCAGCTGTAAATGCTGCTGTTTCCATTTTCATTCGGCAGATATCATAGACACAAAGACGCATTGCATTTCCCATACCGATAGGGTCATTCATATATGCAAGTCTTAATGAAAGGCGTGTCTGCGGAGCCGACACAACATAAAGCATTGTCAGAATGCCGCTGTTGCGTGCATAAACAGCAAGTACGGGATCAAGATAGCCTTCACCCGTAAGGTCAATGCTGGCATCGGTAATAACAAAGCCGTCAAAGCCCCATTCTTCTCTCAAAAGGTCGGTTATGAGAGCTTTGCTGCCTCCGCACCATTCGGCGCCTATTCTGTTATATGCTGACATAATTCCTTTTGCATTGCCCTCTTTAACGGAAATCTCAAACGGCTCAAGATAAATCTCGCGAAGCGACTGCTCGCTTAACCATGTATAAAGACCGTTTGACTGTCTGTTGGTTTCCTGCTCGTTTGCTGCAAAATGCTTAACGGTAACAACCAGTCCCTTGGACTGCGCTCCTCTGGTAACTGCTGCTGACATTCTTCCGGAAACAAGGGGATCCTCGGAATAATATTCGTTGTTTCTTCCGCCCTGCGGACTGCGGTGGATATTACATCCGGGGGCATACCATACATGGGTGCCGAGCTGATTGGCTTCCTCGCCGATTATTTCGCCGAATTTCTCGGCAAGCTCATCGTTCCATGTGCAGGCAAGTGCCGTTGCGACAGGAAATGCAAGACCCGATTCACTGTAAAGCAAACCGCCCTCGCCCTTAACGCAGGAAGGTCCGTCGTTATCGGATGTTCCGGGGATGCCGAGTCTGTCAACGGCTGTTGTTTCATATCCGCAATCTGTAATAAGAGAAATCATTTCGGCAACCGTAAGCTGATCAAGAAATGCATCCCAAAGACTTTCATCCTTTGCAACGTCGCTTAAGGTAATAACACCGCCTTCATGTCTGACACCTGTTTTCGGCACCTCTCCGTCGGTAACAGGTGCAGGCCTTTTGTCGCTGTTAATAACCTCCGAGGGTGCTTTGTAATCTGTCGGAGGTGCAGGGTAAGTACCTTCAACATCACTGCGTGAAAGATATGTCAGATTTCCTTCTGCATTCTCAAACAGATTCTTAACCTCATTGCCCGAGTTACCGTCGGTTTTGTAAACAATCTTTTCGTCAACCGTATATGCAAAAGTCTTTTCAAATGTTCTTACATCACGGGCAACACGAATTTTATATTCACCCTTATCAAGTACCCATGCCTCTTCAGTTTTTGAATCGTAAGACGCCATATCTTCAACATCAAATGAGATTTCAAGAATTTCGCTTTCTCCGGGAGCAAGTTGTTTGGTTTTTGCGTACGCGGCAAGTTCAATTGCACTTTTTTCAATTCCACCCTCATAATACGGTGCGGAAAAATAGACCTGAACAACGTCCTTACCTGCCAAATCACCGATGTTTGTAACTTTAACCTTTACGGTAATTTCGTCGGCATCTGCATCATAATCCGTAACATTCCATTTAAAATCGGTATATGAAAGACCATAACCGAAAGGATACTGAACCTTTTCGGGCGCAAGTGTTTCAAAATATCTGTATCCTACATATATTCCTTCACTGTAATTCACAAAATATTTCGGAATACCCAAAACACCTTTATACATATAATTACCGAAGTTTTCCGATGCGGGATGGTCCTCAATATCATAAGAAACCGTATCAACCAGCTTGCCCGAAGGATTTACTTCTCCTGTAAGAACCTTACCCACACTGTCTGTTGCAACCTCACCGGGCAGCCACATAATCATCGCTGCCTTGATGCTGTCATAATCCTCAAGCCAGGACATGTCGGTTATATTGGAAATATTGAAAACAACGATAACATCTGAAAATTCAGAGCAGACCTTTTCAATCATTTCCTTCTCATCCGGCGTAAGATTCAGGGTTTCTATATCAAGATCCTTCATTTCCGTTCCGACTCTGCCGATAACGATAATCGCTGTCTGCGAATAATCAAGCGCCTTTTCAAAAAGCGAACCGCTTATCCTGCTGACGGGCATTTCCGACTGACCGCCACCAAAAAACTGCTTGAGAACCGTTATAACATAGCTGATTATACCGGTATTGAATTTGGTACCCGTATATCTTGCATAAACATCATAAAGCTCTTTATTATACTCTATACCGGCATTGGTAAGTGCATCATAAAAGCCCACGGCATCGGACGAACGAACCGCACCGGAGCCTGCCGCACCTGCAAAAGCAATCGAACAGGAGGACGCACCGAAAACATTTACTTTTCTTGTTTTCAGCGGCAGTGTTTCATCTTCGTTTTTCAGAAGTACAATTCCTTCAGACTCAATCTGATTAGCAATTTCAACGGATTTCGCTGTTGTTTCTTCAGAAATCAGGCTTGACGCAAAAGCGCTGACCGAAGAAGAAGCAAGCAAAATCAAAGCAAGAACAACCGAAACAATGCGTGTGAAAATAACTTTCTTATTTTTCATAACACAGCCTCCTTGCGAGTATTGAGTTTGCTTATATTATATCACAGTAAATATATATTTGCAATGATTCGTTTAAGGAAACAAAAAAGAACCCTTGGAACCGCTCTGATTCCAAGGGTTTTCGATAATCCCCATTCGGGATAAATTATCTCTTTGAGAACTGGGGTGCACGGCGTGCGCCTTTGAGACCGTACTTCTTTCTTTCCTTCATTCTGGGGTCTCTGGTGAGGAAACCTGCCTTCTTGAGGGCGGGACGAAGGTTTTCGTCATACTGAAGAAGTGCACGTGCGATGCCGTGACGGATAGCACCTGCCTGGCCTGTAACACCGCCACCGCCTACGCGGCAGATGATGTCAAACTTCTCTGCTGTGTCTGTGAGAGCGAGAGGCTGACGAACGATGAGTTTGAGTGTTTCAAGACCGAAATAATCGTCGATCTCTCTGTCATTGATTATAATCTTGCCTGTACCTGCATAAACACGTACTCTGGCAACTGAGCTCTTTCTGCGGCCTGTGCCGTAGAAATAAGGATTTGAATCGTACATTATTTATAGCCTCCCTTTCTTAAAATTCCCATGCTTCGGGCTTCTGAGCAGCATGTGTGTGTTCTGCGCCCTTGAATACGCGAAGTCTGGTGAGAGCCTTGCGGCCGATTACTGTGTCGGGAACCATGCCCTTAACAGCAAGAGTCATAGCAAAATCAGCTCTTGTCTTCATAAGAGTGCTGTATTTAACCTCTTTGAGATGGCCGATATAGCCTGTGTGATGATAGTACATCTTCTGATCGAGTTTGTTGCCTGTGAGAACTGCTTTCTCAGCATTGATAATGATTACATGATCGCCGCAGTCTGCATGAGGAGTGAAGATGGGCTTATGCTTGCCGCGAAGAAGTCTTGCAGCTTCAACAGCAACCTTACCCATGGGCTTACCTGCTGCATCGATCACATACCACTTACGGGTGATATCGCCCGCTTTAGGCATATAAGTAGACATAACTTTTCCTCCGTTTATTTTTTTCGTGCCTGCATATATTATCACAAGGTTTTAATTATGTCAATAGGTTTTTTTGAATTTTTTAATTTACATTTCACAATCTCGCGTTTTCTCGTTTTTTCTCTCGTTTTCATAGCAAAAGCTCACTTACGATTTTCAAAAAAATTATTTTACAAGCGTAAAAAAGAGGGTGATTTTTTTCAAATCACCCTCTGCAAAATCCTGTTGATTTTATACTCTGTCATTATTTTCATAATACAGTCTTGTTACTCTCGGCATAAAGGTACATATTACTTCATAATTGAAGCTGCCGCACATTTCGCCGAGTTCTTCCGCAGTTATCTGCGCATCGCCTCTTTTTCCCATTATGATTGCATCATCGCCGACATTTACATTTTCAATATCGGTTACGTCAACCATAATCTGATCCATGCAGACTCTGCCTGTTATCGGCGCTTTTTTGCCGTTGATAAGAACATAGCCCTTATTTGAAAAAGCTCTGTTATATCCGTCGGCATATCCGATACAGACCGTTGCAATGCGGCGCTTTTCCGCAGTGACATAAGTATGACCGTAGCTTATTCCGATTCCGGGTTCAACATCCTTGATATGAATAACATGACTGACGACCTCCATTGCAGGAGTCAGCTTTACTCTGTCTGCCATAACTTCATCGGAAGGATATAGTCCGTAAAGCGAAATGCCCATTCTGACCATATCATAATTGCAGTCAAGATCGATTATCGCCGCGCTGTTGCTGACATGCTTAACCGGAATATTTACATTTTTACTTTCGAGCAGAGAAACAAAATCATCGAAGCGTTTTTTCTGTTCGAGAGCCGAGGTTTTATCGCTCATGTCAGCGCACGCAAAATGTGTAAAAATACCTTCGATTTCAATATACGGAAGCTTCGATATTGTTTCAATGGTTTCCGCGCTTTTTTCGCAGTCGCTGAAACCTATTCGTCCCATTCCCGTATCAACAGCAACATGAATGACTGCTTTTTTCTTTAGCCTTTCGGCTGTTTCGGAAAGCATTTTCGCATCATCAAGAGAATATATGGTTGTTATCAAATTATTGTTGATAAGCTCTTCATACTGACTCGGGCTTGTATATGCCAGAATCAATATCGGATTTTTTATTCCGTTTTCGCGAAGCTCCATCGCCTCTTCCAAAGCTGCAACAGCAAAATAATCTGCTTGGTCTTTAAGCTCCTTTGCAACTCTGACGGAACCGTGACCATAGCCGTTTGCCTTGACGATTGCCATTGTTTTGGTTTCGGGCTTAAGACATCTCTTAAGCGCATCAAAATTGCTTCTGATTGCCGCAAGATTGACACGGACAAAGCTTCTGTGATATTCAAGTGAATTGTGTTTGATTTCCATGAGATTCACCTTAAAACGATTTCAGTTCAATAGTTTTTTCAAACCATGTTTTGCAGGAGTCTTTAAGATTTAGCGCATTACTGACAAGTTCTTTCATAAGCGAAACGATTGAGCATATAATTTCGGGTCCGAAACCGTCGATTGCAGGAATGCTTTCTCCCGACATATCAATGAGTCCGCCATTCACAGCCGCATCAATCGCTTGTTTTTCGAGCTCTGCGCCGTGCATAATATCGGGACTTTCAAGAATATACGCAAGCATGGCAATCATCGAATAACAGCCCAAATCCGAAACGGTTGCAGTTATTATATTATCAGCCTTTGTGCGGACACAGATTCCGCCTGCACAGCCGCATGAACACGCATTTTCGCCTGCATAGGGAATTTTTTCTTTTATGTACTCACCGATTGTACCCATGCCGATTTCATTGCCGAGGTCACCAATTGCGATATTCGGAACACCCATGTTGCAAAGCTTTTCAAAGAGGACATCCTGCTTTGCCTCAAGTGAGGTAACATCAACACCCTTTGCGTTATGGTAAACTCCCTTTTCATTTTCACCCGGGCATTCAATGCTGATAACAGCATCGGGTACACCCTGCGATATGATTGAATCTGCACAGCCGACAGCATTTGATTTATCCTTTGTGAATACGAAAACACCCATCGAATCAAGTGTTTTGCACACATCTTTTACAGAGTCGCAAAAAGAAAGCCCGACACATTCCGACAGAGCTTTGATTGCATTCACACACTCCTCGGGACAGATAATAACGGGTTTTGCATCGAAGGCTTTCACAAGCGCTCTTGCTAGCAAAACCGCGCTGACAGCACCGTCTGTTTCAGCCTTATTAAAAGGATGCAAGACAAAGCCTGTCATGATATAAACAAGGCTGTTTTTATGCAACGCTTCGGCAAGTATTGATGCTGCGTTAACACAAAGCGGCATACCGGTATATTCTCTCGCCGCTTTATAAAGCAGCTTGCAGACTCCGTAGCCCCTCGGGTCAAGATTTGCAAGGTCATCAAGACTGCTGCCGAGATTGAGCAGAGTAAGCTCCTGCTGTGTCATTTTTACTCCGCTCCCTTCAGATACATTCAAATAATTATATTTGTGTTTTGTCTTTCATATACCAAAACACCAAAAAGGCACTAAAATTTTAGTGCCTTTAATTTTAATCAAGGAAATCCTTGAGTCTTTTACTTCTGCTGGGGTGACGGAGCTTGCGGAGAGCCTTTGCCTCAATCTGACGGATACGCTCACGGGTAACACCAAATTCACTGCCCACTTCTTCAAGAGTGTGAGGATGTCCGTCTTCAAGGCCGAAGCGAAGAGCAAGAACCTTTGCCTCTCTGGGAGTGAGGGTCTTGAGAACATCATTAAGCTGTTCCTTAAGAAGAAGCATTGATGCCGCGTCTGCAGGTGCAGGAGCATCATCATCGGGAATGAAGTCACCGAGATGGCTGTCCTCTTCTTCGCCGATAGGTGTTTCGAGAGAAACAGGTTCCTGCGCAACACGAAGGATTTCGCGCACCTTTTCAACGGGCATATCAAGCTCTGCGGCAATTTCTTCAGCAGAGGGGTCTCTGCCGTTCTTATGAAGAAGCTGACTGTTTGTCTTTTTAACCTTATTGATTGTTTCAACCATATGAACGGGGATGCGGATTGTTCTTGCCTGATCGGCAATGGCTCTTGTGATAGCCTGTCTTATCCACCATGTTGCATAGGTTGAGAACTTGAAGCCCTTTGTATAATCGAACTTGTCAACAGCCTTGATAAGACCGAGGTTGCCTTCCTGAATAAGATCAAGGAACTGCATTCCTCTGCCGACATATCTCTTTGCGATACTGACAACAAGGCGGAGGTTTGCCTCTGCAAGGCGCTGCTTTGCCTTCTGGTCATCATCTGCAATTCTGATTGCAAGCTCGATTTCCTCTTCGGGAGTAAGAAGAGGAACTCTGCCTATTTCCTTAAGATAAACCTTAACGGGGTCATCAACAGTCGAGCCCTTGTCATCTCCGCCGCCGATATCAAGAGCCTTGGGAATGTCAACATCAAAATTTTCGATTGCTGCGCTTGAAAGGTCGTCAACAATCTCAACATTATTGCTTTCAAGCGTTTCATAAAGCTTATCAAGCTCTTCAATGTCAAGATCCATCTCAACTATTGCGGCATCAATCTCCTGCGTTGTAAGTCTGCCTGCTGCCTTTCCTTTTTCAACCAGCGACTTGAACGGAGTTTTCTTCTCATTTCCTTCCATAATCTCACATCCTAATTTATATTTATTTTTTCTTAAACAAGTTCAAATATGCTTCATCACTCATAGAAGATGCATCCGTCACCTTCGGCGAGGACTTGTCCTTAAGCACTGCAATACAATCCTCACATTCTTTAAGTGTATTGCTCAGGCTGTTTGACTGATGAAAAATTCTTGTTACCGAATCCATCTCTTCGGGGGTGAAATCCGCCGAAAAAAGGCTTAACGACGGCTCAAGCCCTGCATCAAGGCCTTTTTCAAGGCTCTGCATAATTCTTTTATTGAATGCGGTAATAAAATCCGCATGGTTTATCTTTTCTTTCAGCTTATAATAAAAATCGGGGTTACGCAAAAACGACGAAATAAGAGTTTCCTCTGCCTTTGCAGCTTTGATATTCGATGCCCTTTCGGGATTGTTTTTATCCTCAAAGCTTTTTGCAAGCATCGCTTCTGTCTGCTGACGTCTTTTGGTTTCATCAAGCCTGCGCTGCTTTGCCGCCGCAGAGCCGATTTGAGCTTTTATGCTGTCAACGCTGACTCCGAGTTCGTTCGACAGACGGGTAGCATAGATTTCCCGCTCAATGCTTCCGCAGCCCGCAAGAATCTGCGACGCCGCCATAAGAAAACGCAGCTTTCCGTCGTCGGTGGCAAGATTATATTTCGACCTTTCCTCAAGCAGTTTATATTCCGTTCTGTTTGCCGCCTCTTTGAGAAGGTCCGCAAATCTTTCCTTGCCGTGCTTTCTTATTATTTCGTCGGCATCCTTGCCGCCTGCCATAGTCACAACACGAAGCTTCAGCCCCGTTTTGCCGAGAATGCCGAGAGCCTTTGCGGTTGCAGCCTTGCCCGCTTCATCGTTATCGTAGCAGATAATCACTTCACCCGCATATCGTGAGAGCAGATTTGCCTGCTCATTCGTGAATGCCGTTCCGAGGCAGGCAATGGCATTGGTAAAACCTGCCTGATGAAGCGCAATAACGTCCATATATCCCTCAACAAGGATTAACTTGTTATCGTTTGCGTTTTTCGCAAAATTGAGGGCAAATACACCGTTGCTTTTCTTATAAACAAGCGTATCGGAGGTGTTTATGTATTTGGGCTTTGAATCATCCATAACACGCCCGCCGAAAGCAATAACGTTACCCCGAAGGTCGATTATGGGGAACATGACTCTGTTTCTGAAATTATCGTAATAACTGCTTCTGCTGTCCTTATCGGATCTTCTTGCAAGATTTGCAAGCACAAGCTCATGCTCGGTGAAGCCTTTTGATTTCATGTGCTTTATCAGAGCACTCCATTCATTGGGAGCATAACCGAGCCCGAATTTTCGAATGGTATTGGGTGAAAGACCTCTTTTGAGAAAATAATCAAGCGCCTCTTTATTTTTGGGGTCCATAAGGCAGGAGTTAAAAAATCTTGCAGCTTCACGGTTCGCACTCAAAAGACGCATTCTCTGCTTTGAAAGAGTGTCGTCATAGCCGTCCTCGGGCATTGAAACACCTGCCATCTGAGCAACCGCCTTGACCGCCTCGATATAATCGAGGTTTTCCATGCGGCGCACAAAGGTTATGACATCTCCGCCCGCTCCGCAGCCGAAGCAATAGAAGGAATTACTTTCGGGATAAACGGTAAAAGAAGGGGTTTTTTCATTATGAAACGGGCAAAGACCGACAAGTGTTTTACCCCTGCGCTTCAGACTTATATTGGAAGAAATCACGGATTCAATATCAACTTTATCCTGAAGCTCCTGAATAAATCTTTCGCTGATTTTCATATTTCCCCCTCCTTTCGTTTTTATATATTAACTAAATAAACAATTCATCTGCCTTGCTCCATGCCTTTGGCACATAAAGAGCTTCAAAAATTCTGACGGCATATCTGTCGGTCATGCCTGCGATAAAATCGCACGCCGCCATCTGAATTCCGTCTTTTTCTGCAATGCTCTTGAACTGCTCGGGAAGATTTTCGGGATTATCGACATAATGCTGATACAGCCTCTGTATCATGTCAATCGCCTTGCTCTCCTCACTTTTGCAGGCAGGGTTTGTATATACTTTTTCAAACATAAAGCTGTGAAGCTCATCAAACACCTGCTGAATACCTTTATCAAGCAGGATATCTTCTCCGCTGTTTTCGATACAACTTAAAACAAGTGTATTTATTCTCGCGCTCTTTGAATGGCCGAGCTCGTTGCGGATTGCAAGAGGAATATCCTCCTCGCACATGATGCCCGCAATGGTGGCATCGTCTATATCATGGTTTATGTAGGCAATTCTGTCTGCAAGGCGGACAACTCTGCCTTCAAGAGTTACAGCCTGCTCACCGTTTGTATGACGCTCGATTCCGTTACGCACTTCAAAGGTGAGATTAAGACCTTTGCCGTCTTTTTCAAGTACATCGACAACACGCATGCTCTGCGCATAATGCTTGAAGCCGTTGGGGCAGACTGCGTTGAGCGCTCTTTCACCCGCATGACCGAACGGAGTATGACCCAGATCATGACCGAGCGCAATTGCTTCGGTAAGGTCGCCGTTAAGCATAAGCGCACCCGAGATTGTTCTTGCAATCTGAGAAACTTCAAGGGTATGCGTAAGGCGTGTTCTGTAATAATCGCCCTCGGGAGAAAGGAAAACCTGAGTCTTATGCTTAAGACGTCTGAATGAACTGCAATGGATAATTCTGTCCCTGTCACGCTGAAAAGCAGTTCTGACGGGGCATTCGTCTTCTTCGCGCAGCCGTCCCCTGCTTTCGCTCGCAAATGCTGCACGGGGAGAAAGAAATTCTTTTTCTTTTGCACAAATCATTTCACGGATGGTTTCCATAGTTATTCACCCCTTCACAATACAAATACGGATTAAATGCGTCGATTCCTGCAATAAAATTGTGAACAATTTGTTAACAATATTGAAATTAATCAATGTCCGCAAAAAATTCATCGGTTTTTTCCGCTCTGTATCTTCCGTTGCTCACGTCAATGAGCTTTGCGTTGAATCCTTCAACAATTTCAAGGGGCATTCTGAAAACAAGCGTAACGTTATCCTCAAATATTGTATCCTCAACGACTCCGCCGCTTTCAGGGACAAGCGAAGAAAGCTTGCCGTAAAAATAATAATCGCAGGTAACCTTAAGCCTTGCACACATTGCTCTCGTGACTATTCCGCCTGCCGCAACGGCAATTGATGCCGAATGCGAATAAGCTCTCACAAGTCCGCCTGCGCCGAGCATGATTCCGCCGAAATATCTGGTAACAACAACCGCGCAGTCGGTAACTCCCGATTTTTCAAGCACATCGAGAACAGGAATACCTGCCGTACCCTGCGGCTCACCGTCATCGGAATATCTTTTGACTCCCGTTTCTCTTATAATATAAGCATAAACGTTGTGAGTCGCATCCCAATACTTTTTGCTGACGGAAGCAATAAATTCAAGAGCTTGCTCCTGCGTTGTGACAGGCATGATATGCCCGATAAAGCGGGATTTTTTCACTATATATTCATCGCTTGATGCGGTTCTTATTGTTTTATAACTGTTCAAACAAATCACCTGACACTTAAAAGCAAAGCGGCGCAATAAAAATTGCGCCGCTGATTTGCTATTATTTGTTGAGATTGAAACGCTTATTGAAGCGATCAACACGTCCGCCGGTATCAACAAGCTTCTGCTTACCGGTAAAGAACGGATGGCACTTTGAGCAGATATCAACACGAAGATTTTCCTTTGTTGAACCTGTTGCGATAACCTCACCGCAAGCGCAACGGATTTCGGTCTGTTCGTACTTGGGATGGAGTCCTTCCTTCATTTAATGTCACCTCTTTCGGTATATCCATAAACATAACGCACAAATTTTATCACAAGAATACCAAAATTGCAAGTCTTTTTTAAAAATTTTTTATTCTTGGCTAATTTCAATAGTTTTTCCGAGTGAAAACGAATAGATTACTGTTTCTTTTACAGGCAAACCGATAACTTTCGAAAGACAGCGACGGTAAATTGAAAGCTGCTCTCTGTATTGCTCTGCAAGTGCATCGGCTTCAGTTGTTCTGTCTGTCTTGAAATCAACGATAACAAGCCCGCCGTTTTCAACGAAAGCGCAGTCGGCAACACCCTCGATTATAACTGTTTCACCCCTTGCGTTCTCCTCGGGGATTTCGGGATTCATTTCACAAAGCGGAAGAGCAACTGTAAACGCATATTCTTTATAAACTTTTTCTGCGTTGAGGATTCTTTTTGCAAGACTGCCGGAAAAGAATGCCGAAATTGCTTTTTTATCAACAACATCTGCCTCAATCTCTGTCAGCATCCCCTGCTCAACAAGGCGCGAAAGCTCTTTTTCAATATCAGCGCCTGCCGAAGCATAATCGGCATACTGCATGAATCTGTGAGTCGCCGTGCCGCGCTGTGCCGGAGTCATTCTGTTTTTTTCGACAAATGCAGGCTTGCGTGAAGCGAAAAATTCGCCGCCGATATCATCGCTGTCAAGTTTTGAAGCGATTCTTTTTGCAACAACGCCCTCAAGCGATGCGTAGGGATAAACATAATCAAGCCTTTGCTTTATCTCTGCAACTGTATAGGGATTCGGTTTTTCGCAAGCAGGAATCTGCATCTGAAGCTGTTCTTCAAAATCCTCTTTGATTATTTTTGTTTTAAGCGGAGTTGCGCACTTGATTGCAATTGAGGGCGACACTCCCGCCGCATTGCGCAAAGCATGCGCATCAGGATGCCTTATAAGCGATGAAAGAATGCACTTTGCATAGCTTGAAAAGCCTATTACGGTAAACGGATTTATGCGTTCATCTTCTCTGACATTTGCGGCGATTTTTGAAAGTTCCTTTGACCAGTCGGGAGCAGATGCAAGAATAACAAGCTTTTCTTTCGGTCTTGTGAGCGCAACATAAAGCACACGCAGCTCCTCGGAATGCTCCGCCTTTGTTATTTCAAGCTTTGCAGCGATTCTCGGGAGCGTGTCAAACTTTGCAAATCCCTCGCTGTTTTTAATGCCGATGCCGCTTTCGGGAGCAATCAGCAAATCCTCTCTCGTTGAAAGTTCATTATATTTCTTTTCACAAGCCGCAAGGAAACATACGGGAAATTCAAGTCCCTTGCTCTTATGAATCGTCATTATCTTAACAGAATCCTCTGCGTCCGAATCAGAGCCGCCCGATGAAATCTTTATTCCGCCCTTTGAGATACTGTCAATATATCTTACAAATCCCGCTACACCCTTTTTACCCGTGCTTTCGTATCTGCATGCAAGGTCAATAAAGCTATTGAGATTTGACCTGCGCTTTGCGCTGTCCTTCATCGTGCTGACTATCGCACCGTAGCCAGTTTCGCTTATCAGCCTGCGGATAAGCTCGCCTGCGCTGACGGTTGAAGCGATGCGGCGCATATCCTTTGTTTTTTCAAGGAATATCTCCGCTTTTCTGTTTCCGTTTTCAGCGGCAGAAACAACACAATGATAAATTGAGCCCTGCTTTTGTGCCGCACGCATGAATGCCAAATCATCGGCGGTAAATCCGAAAACCGGCGAAAGCATAACCGCTGTCAACGGAATATCGTCAACGGGGTTGTCGATTACTTTAAGCAAAGAAATCATAAACATGATTTCGGGTGATGAAAGAAAGCTCTCACCCGCCTCACAGCTTACGGGGATGCCTCTTGCAGTCAGTTCATCAATAAATTCCTTGGAACATCCTTTGACGCTTCTTAAAAGAATGCAAAAGTCTTTATAGCATGCTTTTCTTTGCGAGCCGCCGTCGGTAAATGTCATTCCGCCCGACACGGCTTTTTCAATATAATCCGCAACATATTTTGCCTGTGCGGTATATCCGTTTTCGGTTTCTATAAGACAAACCTCGGTGTCTGCACCTTCGGTTTCGGGATATGAAGTGTTGGCGGCTTCAAGATATTCGTTTTTATCGTAGTCAAGACCGCCCGCATCACGGCTCATAAGAGATGAGAAAATGAAATTGACAATTTCCGTAACCCCCGAACGGCTTCTGAAATTCTTACCTAGGGTAACTTTTGCAGGATAATTTCCGTTTTCGTATTCTTCCATTGAATCTCTTCGCGAAAGAAAAATTTCGGGCATCGCCTGACGGAAACGGTAAATGCTCTGCTTGACGTCGCCAACCATGAACAGATTGCTTTCATCTTTTGAAAGTGCGCTGAAAATCATATCCTGCGCCTTGTTTACGTCCTGATATTCGTCAACAAGAATTTCGGCATAGTTTTCGGATAACCCGATTGCAAGCGGGGTTTTGGCATATCCGCTTTCAGCCGGCTCAACAAGCAGCTCAAGTGCCATATGGAGTGTATCGGAAAAATCCGCGCCGTTTTCTTCCCTTTTGAGTCTTTTAAATTCCTCACCGTATCTGATAACTGCATTCACAAGTTCCGCAATAACGGGTGCAAGCCTTGCGACATCATCTTTATGCTCGTTTTCGCTTATTCGAACATAAGACGAAATTTCGGCAAAACGCTTTTTATAGGCATCTCTTGTACCTTTGCAGATATCTTTCAACTCTCCGATATAACCTTTGGGCGCCGTTGCCATTCTTGAAAACGTACAATCCGCAACGGTCTGCGAAAAATCATCCCATGAATCGCTGCGAAGAGAACCAAGAGCTTTTTCGAACATTGCTCTGTCATCTTCAAAAGTGGGTCTGTATTTCGCCTCAAGCTCGGGTTCTTCCGAAAGCAAACGGATGCAATGCTCCGCATCGGATATGCAGGATTCGATATTCTGTTCTGCATGGGAGAGAATGATTCTGCCCCATGCGCTTTCTTTTATTTCTTTTGGATTATTAAACTCTTCCGCCAGCGACTTAAGCCATCTTTCGGGGAACGGGTACGCTTGCGAAAGGTCATAGAGCTTCAAAATGGCATCAATCAGCTTTCTGTCATCTTTTTTATCGCTGATAAGCTCGCACAAATTAACAAAGCTTTCAGAAGACTCTTCATAGAGTGCCTCTGCAACAGAAGAAACCGCTTGATTACTTAAAAATCCGAGCTTTCCTTCATCAAGCAGGCTGAAATCGGGAGAAATGCCGAGGGTATGAAAATTCTCTCTGACAAGACCGATGCAGAAAGAGTCGATGGTACATATATTCGCAAACGGCAGCATTAACTGCTGACGGCGAAGACGTTTATCGGCAGGATTGAGTGCGATTCTTTTGCCGATTGCCGCAAAAATTTTATCCTTCATCTGTGCGGCGGCAGCATTGGTAAAAGTTACTATCAGAAGATTTTCAACTCCGCAGGGATTTTCACCGTCACAAAGCCGCCGAATTACTCTTTCAACAAGTACTGCAGTCTTACCCGAACCTGCCGCGGCACTTACAAGCAAAGTTCCTTCGCGTGCATCAATCGCCTTTTGCTGGTCAGCAGTCCACTTGACTTCCGTCGCTTTCATCGCACTCATCTCCTTTCATCAAATCTTTCAGTACCTCGTCTGTTTTACAGTCGTTAAGCGCTCGGACCGGTATATTTTCTTCATACGAACATACAGCTTTATAATCGCAGTATTCACAGATCTTTTCATAGCTTTTTCCGTAAGCGGGGATTGCTGGAATTTCACCAGAATGCAGGGAATCAGCCATTTCAACAAGGATTTCATCGGCTTTTTCTTTGAGCTTTCCGAGCTGTGTGAGTCCTATAAGCGAGCCTGAAAATTCGCCGCCCTTGAATCTTGCAGGGACAAAAAGGCCGCTTTTTGTTTCATCCATTGCAGTTATAACATCGGGATTGTTGAGAATAATTCCGTTCATGCGGCACTTTTTCTGTCTTTCCGTTTCAATATCCTCATCGCTCGTTCCTCTTTCGGCTGAAACGAGCGGAGAATTTGCAGGATAATAAAGAACACCAGCAGGAGTAAAATCGCCGTATTTTTTGCCGCCGTTCTGCCAAAGAGTAAACAGATAAATAAACATCTGCATATTCAGGCCCTGAACAACATCGCTCAACGCAAAATCCTTGCCCGAGGATTTATAATCGACAACTCTTATATATTTTCCATCATTCACAATTGCCTCATCGACTCTGTCAACGGCACCCGAAATGATGATTCTTCCGTTATTTGTTTTTACTTCGTAGGGCGGAATTTCACCGTCAAAGCCTATACCGAGTTCAAAGTCAACAGGCTTGAAACTGCTTACCGAAAGCTCTTTTATGAGCCTTTGGGCAACATCGCAGATTGAAATCACAAGCTTATTAAAAATATATATAAACCTTTCGCTTTGGTTTGCACCGTCAAGACGGCTCATAAGATATTCCTCAAGCAAAGCATTTAAGAAATCGAGCAGCTCTTTTCTGCTCATTGCAATAAGCTTGTCTTTCTCAAAACTTATGAGCAGTTGTTCAAGCGCATAATGGATAACATTGCCCCTCTGCATCGGGTCAAGCTCCGCAACCTTTCGCGGCATTGCTTTTATTCCGTAGCGGCAAAAATAGGCAAACGGACATTTATAATAGCTCTCTATTCTCGATGCAGAAATAAACATGTCCTTACCGAAAAGCTGTTCTGCAGCATTTTTATCTTCAATTTTAAATTCTCTGTTACCCGAAACTCGATGCAACGCGGCAATTCTGCCTTCATATTCCGCATCGCCGTCAAAGCATTCGGAAAGTGACGCATAAAGTTCGTTTGCATCGTTTTTATTTTTCGCAAGCTGTTCAAAAGCAAGTTCTCTGCCTTCAATATAGTACATTCCACCCTGCTCCTGCGCACTGGTTTCGGTGCATTTCGGGAAGAGAGTTTTTATTTTGGTATAAAGTTCCGAGGGAGAAAGTGCCTCGCCCTTGAGATTCTTCTCGGGACAGCAGACATAGAGCTTGTCCGAAGCACAGCAGAATGCGTTATATGCAATCAGTTTTTCTTCAGCAAGTTTATATTCACCGAAATCAGAAAGGCCGATGCCCATTTCGCTCATTCTGCGTCTGTCTTTATCGGTAAGAGCATTTCCGCTGAAGGGCACGGCAGGAAAAACGCCGTTATTTGCGCCCGCAATAAACACGATTTTCGGTGCAACGGTGCGTATTCTGTCAGCCGAGCCGATTGTTATTTCATCAAGTCCCTGCGGCAGACTGCCGACGGTCTGCACCCCGAGCATGAGCTCAAGTATATCCGCAGTTTCGCTTGCGGTAACATTTCTGTCCCTTAAAAGCGTTTCAAGGCTGTCAAGCAGGTCGATTACCGTATTCCACATGCGTTCAAGCTCAAGTGCAAGACCTGTTTCACCCTGATTTTCGAGTGAGCGTGCAAGCGCTCTTATATTTTCCGAGGCATTAACCTTTTCAAGAAACTCAAAAATTGACTTTGCGGCATTTTCACCGTCTGTATCTTTGAGCGATTCCTTGAGAGAATAAAGAGGCGCAACGATTCTTTTACGCACCGAATTAAGATAATCAAGCTCCTGTTGCTCCTCATCGCCGATTTCGCCTCCGAAGCCTTTGGGATTCTGTTTAAAATCACGCAGCCATGCCGAGCCGCTTATCTTCCAGAGATAGGCATAGTTTTCGACATCCGATATCTCCTGCGTATCAAAGCCTGCAAGCCCTGTTTTAAGGCATCTCATGAGCGTTTCGGTATCAAAGCCGTATGCCGCAATCTGCACAGCGCTGCTGACAAGCGCAACAACGGGAGAAACATCAACCGGCTGACGGCTGTCCTCAAAAACAGAGATTCCGCATTTTTTCAGCGCACTTCTCAAGGGTGCTTCATATGCGGCGCTGTCACGGGCAATAACCGCAATATCCCTGCATCGGTATCCGTTTTCTCTTATAAGCTTTTTTGCTGTGCAGGCAATATATTCGCATTCCTCGTAAATATCCGCCGACTTACAAAGAGTGATACCTTCACATTCATCCTCATAAACATTCGGTGCAGGCGAAAACAGCTCCTTTTCAAGCGCAAAAAGCTCGGGAGCGTTATATTTTGAAAACTGCGGCGGAAAATTATTGAACTTGCTTCTCATCGAAAGATACTGCGGCTTTGCAACAGGCACTGCATTTTTCTTTGCAAGCTCAATCAGCTTTTTCGCAGTTCTTTTTGTATGGGCAAACAAATCGGTTTCATCGTCGCCGTTTTCGAGGTTATCCGTACAGAGGGTAACATAAACCGCCGTAGATTTCTTCATCATCTCTGCAATGATTTTATATTCCTGTGCCGTAAAGCCTCTGAAGGCATCTATAAAAACAAGTCTGTCCTTGAAATAATCATTTTCCGGAAGAATATCATAAAGTTCGGTCAAAAGGTCGTCGGGGTTAAAATAGCTTTTTGAAGTCATTGCATCATATGCATCAAGCACCGTCACGATATCCGAAAGCTTCATTTTAAGCAGACTGTTTTCTTCCTCTGCAAGCGCAAGACGCACCGCATCGGTTGCAACCGCATTCAGCTTAAACTCCGATGACAACGCAACAAACTCCGATATAACGGATTTTCTCGCAACATGGCTTCCGTAAAGCAAAAGCTTATCCTTGACGCTTTCAAGAGCCATTCTCATCAGCACGGCTTTTGAAGAATCGCCGAGTCTTTTTCTCTCATGGAATGCAGGTCTGCCGACCAGCTTTTCGCCGAGGCTTGTAAAGCTTAAAACATCAATATCAGCCATAGCCTTTGCGCCGACTCTCTCAAGCATTATTTTCTCGCTCATGAAAGAAAACTGCTCGGGCACAATAAGCGTCAGCTTTTTATGGCCGCCCGCCGAAAACTGACCGATGAGATTCATTATATGTGTTGTTTTTCCTCCGCCCTGCGAAGCAAGAATCAAATAAAGCATAGATATTCTCCGTTTTTTGAAATGTATATATTATATCATAACGTATCAGATGTGTCAAAAACAGGACTTTAAAATTAATTTTTTCGGATTTTGAGCAATTTCGGGCATTTCAGGCTGAAAATCATCCGAATTTCCGTTTTTTCAGGCTGTTTTCTTCCGGGACTTCATGTCATTGCTTTTGTGCTTATCTTTGAATTGTTGACATATATTTTTTTATGTTGTATAATAAATGCACTATTTTTCACTTTGAAAGGAGCTAATCCATAATGGATGACCCCGGCCCTGCGATTCAGTTAGCGGCAACATCTTTGGCTGAAACATCAACCGACCCTCTTTCTATCATTCTGAAAGTCCTGCTTTTGTTTGTGCTTATCATTGTCAATGCTTTCTTTGCAATGAGTGAAATTGCGATAATCTCGCTTAATGACACAAAAATGCAGCGTCTTGCCGAAGAGGGCAACAAAAAAGCAAAACAGATTGTAAAGCTCACAGAAAATTCAAGCAGATTTCTCTCAACGATTCAGATAGGCGTTACCCTTGCCGGCTTCCTTACCTCTGCATCGGCATCACAGAACTTCGCAGATATGCTTACAAGCGCCTTGATGAAAACTCCCGTTGCGCAAATCGGCTACGGAGTTATAAACGGCATCTCCGTTGTGCTTATCACCATCATTACATCTTATTTTTCACTTGTTCTCGGCGAGCTTGCTCCCAAGAGAATCGGCATGCAGATTCCCGAAAAGGTTGCTTTTAAGGTAGTCGGCATACTGACCTTCGTTGCATCGGCAACAAAGCCCTTCGTTAAGGTTCTTTCGCTTTCAACAAACGCGGTAGTCCGTCTTTTCGGCTTTGACCCCAACGCCGATGAAGAAGAAGTTACCGAAGAGGAAATCCGCATGATGGTTGATGTCGGCGGCGAAAAAGGCGTTATCGAAGATACTCAAAAAGAAATGATTGACAATATTTTTGAGTTTGATGACCTTGACGCAGGCGATATCATGACTCACAGAACAGAAATGACCGCAATTGAAGTTACCCGTTCTCTTGAGGAAGTGGCTGAACTTGCGGTTGAAAACGGATATTCAAGAATCCCCGTTTATGAGGATGACCCAGACAGCATAGTCGGCGTTCTTTACGCAAAGGACCTTCTCAAATATGTAGGCCATAACATACCCTCGGATTTAACTATCAGCGATGTTATGCGAAAAGCCCTCTATGTTCCCGAAACACAGAGCTGCGGAGATTTGTTCAAGGCAATGAACGAAAGCCGTACGCAGTTTGCGGTTGTTGTTGATGAATACGGCGGAACCGCAGGTATAGTCACTCTTGAAGATGTTCTTGAATCCATCGTCGGCAATATTCAGGATGAATATGATGACGAGGAAGAAGAAATAACACAGATAAACGAAACTACCTTCACTATTGACGGCACAACCGACATTGACGAGGTTAACGAGCTTGTCGGCGTTGAGCTGCCCGAAGGCGATTATGACACCCTCGGCGGTTTTGTTATCAGCCTTCTCGGCTATCTTCCGAGTGAAATCGGCGAAGAACCTATTGTTGCGGAATATGAAAATCTGCGCTTTACCGTTCTTTCGATTGACGAGCGCCGCATGGATGAAATAAAAGTTGAAATCCTCCCCAAGCCCGAAAAAGAAAATGCTGAAGAGGATGAAGAATAAGAAATACGGGTCACAGCTTCGGCTGTGACCCGTTATTTGTTTATTTTTTGTTGATTTTTCCAATGTAGCTGAAAGCCTCAAGAACTGCAACAACGGAAATAAATCCGCAGCTTAAAATCAGCGACCAGCCAAGGTCGATTGTTCCTGTCTTAAGATTGTCGAGAATAACTTCCCACGAGATAAGATAGAGCGCACATTCAAGAGAAAGAAGCGACAGAATATGAAGCCCTTTTATCTTCTTTCCGCCGATAAGAGCAACGTCAATCGCAATGAAAGCGGCGGTCAGAATGAACATCGGCAAAAGGAATTTCGGCAACCAGTCAAACCAACCGGTTTTGCTCACTATGTAATATGTATAGCACATAACCGAACCGAAGCAGATAAGAGCTGTAACTGCGGGCGGTGTTATTCTGAGAACGGGGAGTACCGCAATAACCCATGTTACGATAAGTGCGCCGACAACATAACCGAACCAATAATCATACTTATCAAATGCTATGTCAATAGCAGTACAGATGGTTGCAGGAAATACAAGCAGAGCAGTAAATAATGCTGCATAGCTTTTTGAGCCCTTTCCGGGCGCTTTAAACAAACTTTCTTTTTTACTTTCGGGCTGAACAGGAATCGCCTCAACAACCGTGCAATCGGGGCAGACCGTCGTTCCCTCGGGCAACTGCTTTCCGCATTTAGAACAATACATAATTTTTCCTCCTTATGTTTATGAAGTAATTATACATTTAACAAAAATAAAAATCAATAATAAAATGAAAATTGACAAACAATTCATACTGTTGTAATATATAAAATATTCAAAACATGATTAACAACCACAGAAAGGATATAACATCATGGCAGTTTTCAGACCCTTTAAAGCAGTCCGACCCCTTCCCGAATATGCCGATAAGGTTGCGGCTCTCCCCTATGACGTTATGAACAGCGAAGAAGCAGCAAAGATGGTTGAGGGGAATCCGTATTCTTTTCTTCATGTTGATAAAGCGGAAATTGATTTACCGGCAGATACAGACCATTATTCTGAAACTGTTTATCTTAAAGCGCGCGAAAATCTCGATACGCTTGTCAGCGACGGTATATGCAAGCAGGACAGCGAAAACAGATTTTATATTTATCGTCAGATTATGAACGGCAGAAGCCAGACGGGACTTGTCGGCTGCGTTTCGATTGACGATTATCTTAACAATATCATAAAAAAACATGAGCTCACAAGAGCCGATAAAGAAGCTGACAGAATCAATCACGTTGATTACTGCGATGCAAATACAGGTCCGATTTTCCTCACCTACCGTCCTGAAGAAAAAATTTCCGCAATCGTTTCAGATTGGTGTAAAAGCCACATTCCCGACTGCGATTTTGTTACCGATGACGGCATATCAAATACGGTATGGGTTATTGACTGTGACAAAACAAACACAGAAATTTCCGCTCTTTTTGACGGCATTGATTATCTCTATATAGCTGACGGACATCACAGAGCAGCATCCGCCGTAAAGGTCGGTCTTAAACGCAGAGAGCAGTTTCCCGATTTTGACGGCAGCGAAGAATTTAATTATTTCCTTGCAGTTCTCTTTGCTTGTGACGAGCTCGAAATCATGGACTACAACCGTGTTATGAAAGATTTGAACGGCAACTCCGAAGAAGAGTTTATTGAAAAAATCAGCGTCAAATTCACCGTTGAGCTTATCGGCGAAAAAGCATATAAGCCCGAAAAGGCTCACACCTTCGGTATGCTCCTCGGCGAAAAATGGTATAAACTCTCCGCAAAGGAAGGCACCTTCGATGCAACCGATCCCGTTGAGTCACTCGATGTTTCGATTCTTCAGAATAATCTCATTTCTCCGGTTCTTGATATTCATGACCCGAGAACAGACAAGAGAATCGATTTCGTCGGCGGAATCAGAGGCCTCGGTGAGCTTGAACGCAGAGCAAGCGAGGATATGTGCCTTGCATTCTCTATGTATCCCACAACCCTCAAGGAGCTTATGGATATTGCGGATGCCGATAAAATTATGCCGCCCAAATCAACATGGTTTGAGCCTAAACTTTTGAGCGGTCTTTTTATTCATAAGCTAAAATAATAAAAACATCCTTTCGGGTAACAATATTCCCGAAAGGATACTTTTATGGAAGGATACTGTATGATTAAAGTTGCATTTTTTGACACTAAACCGTATGACAAAATCTATTTCGATTCACTTAAAGAAGAATACGGAATAGAGATTGAATATTTTGAATCAAAGCTCAGTCCGAGAACCGCTGTTATGGCAAAGGGAGCAAAGGCGGTTATCGCCTTTGTCAATGACGAGGTCGGCAAGGAAACGATTTCCGTTCTCAAGGAAAACGGCGTTGAGATTATCGCTATGCGTTGTGCAGGCTATAATAATGTTGACCTTGCAGCCGCAAAAGATGTGATGCCCGTCGTCAGAGTACCCGAATACTCGCCTCATGCCGTTGCAGAGCATGCTCTTGCCCTTCTTCTGACACTTGTGCGCAAAACCCATAAGGCATATATCAGAACAAGAGATTTCAATTTCAGTCTTAATGGCTTTGTCGGCTTTGACCTTCACGGCAAAACCCTCGGCGTTATCGGCACTGGCAAAATCGGTATGGCATTCATTGAAATCTGCCGCGGAATCGGCATGAATGTTATCGCATATGACCCATATCCCTCGCAAGGCTTCCTTGAATATGTTCCGCTTGAAGAGCTTTTTGCCCGCTCCGATGTAATCTCCCTCCATTGCCCCCTCACAAGTGAAACCTACCATATCATCAACAATTATTCATTAAAAATGATGAAGGATAAAGTCTTTATTCTCAACACTTCAAGAGGTGCGCTTATCGATAGCGAGGCTCTCATTGACGGAATCAAAAGCGGCAAGGTCGGTGGCGCAGGCCTTGACGTTTATGAGGAAGAAAGCGAGTTTTTCTATGAAGATTTCTCCGAAAGCATTCTCAAAGACGATGTTCTTTCAAGGCTTATCATGATGCCGAATGTTCTCATCACTTCCCATCAGGCATTTCTGACTCATGAGGCACTCAAGCGGATTGCAGAAATAACTCTCGGCAATATAAGGGATTATTTTGACGGCCAGCCGCTTGACAATGAGATTGTTGCAAAGAAAAAAATCATTATATAATACATTAATATATTGTTATTGTATCATTTTGCACAAAGCAGACACCGAGTCAACGAAATATTGTATAATATTCGCCGATAATTCATTTATATGCATTTATTTCTTGACTTTATACATATTTTACCGTATAATTATGCGTATATTAATTCTCGAGGTACATATTTATGAACAAGATAAAGATTTTTATTGACGGCAAGGAAGGAACAACAGGCTTAAGAATTTTTGAGCGCCTTTCCTGCCGTGACGATATTGAAATAATGACTCTCAGCGAAGAACTGCGCAAGGACACCGCAGCAAGAAAGCAGGCGCTCAATTCATGCGATATCGCATTTCTCTGCCTTCCCGATGCTGCAGCAATCGAAGCAGTTTCGCTGATTGATAATCCCGAAGTCAAGGTTATTGATGCATCAACCGCCCACCGCACTCTTCCCGAATGGGCTTACGGCTTCCCCGAGCTTTCGGCAGCGCATCTTGAAAAAATCAAGTCCTCAAAGCGTGTCGCAGTCCCCGGCTGCCACGCAAGCGGATTTATCGCACTCGTCTATCCCCTCATTGCAGCAGGCATTCTTCCTGCCGATACACTTCTGACCTGCCACTCAATAACAGGCTACAGCGGCGGAGGAAAGAAGATGATTGCGCAGTACGAAAGCGGCTCAAGAGAAGATTTTCTCAACTCGCCCCGTCAATATGCTCTCACGCAGGAGCATAAGCATCTCAAAGAGATGAAAGCAATAACGGGAATTGAAAAAGCTCCTCATTTCAGCCCCATTGTTGCGGATTATTACAGCGGAATGGCAGTTACAGTTCCTATTTTTAAAGAAAACCTTTGCAATGGCAAGGGTATCTGTGATATAATAAGTGCTTACAAAAATACATACAGCTCGGATTTCGTTAAATACACCGAAGAAACAGGTGACGATGCCATGTTCAGCGCCGAAAAAATGAGTGGCAATGACGGTATGGAAATCCTTGTTAAGGGCAATGAGGACAGAATCCTGCTTCTCGCACGTTACGACAATCTCGGCAAGGGCGCATCGGGCGCAGCAGTTGAATGTATGAATATACTTATGGGAATCGACCCGAAAACAGGGCTGAATCTCTGATTTTGAAAGGATAATAGAAATGAAGCAAATTCCCGGCGGCATCTGCGCCGCAAAAGGATTCACCGCAAGCGGAGTTCATTGCGGAATAAGAAAAAACAAAACAAAAAAAGACCTCGCTCTTATTTTCAGCGAGAAAAAGGCGTCTGCCGCCTGCGTTTACACAACAAATCTTGTTAAAGGCGCACCCATAACCGTAACAAAGAATAACGTTGCCGACGGATATGCACAGGCGGTTATCTGCAACAGTGGCAATGCTAACACCTGCAACGCAAACGGCATTGAAATTGCAGAGGAAATGTGCGCTCTCATCTCAAAAGAGCTTGATATTTCGGCATCCGATATCATCGTTGCATCAACAGGCGTTATCGGTCAGACTCTTGACATAACTCCCATTGCAGAGGGTGTTCCCTCTCTCGTCAAAGAGCTTGCAATCGGCAGCGAGGATGCCGCAGCAGCTATCATGACAACCGATACAGTTAAAAAAATCGTTTCATATTCATTTGAAATCGGCGGCAAGGAATGCAGAATCGGCGGTATCGCAAAAGGCTCGGGCATGATTCATCCCAATATGGCAACAATGCTTGTTTTTGTTACAACCGACTGCGCAATTTCTTCCGAAATGCTTCAGAAAGCACTCAGCGAAGATGTTAAATCATCATTCAATATGGTAAGCGTTGACGGCGACACCTCAACAAATGATATGGTTTCCGTCATGGCAAACGGCATGGCAGGCAACGAAGAAATCACCGCTGAAGGTGCGGATTTTGATGAGTTCTGCAAGGCTCTCAATGCTGTCACAACCCATCTGTGCCGCATGATTGCAGGCGACGGAGAAGGCGCAACGAAGCTGCTCGAATGTATTGTAACGGGTGCAGCTTCAAAAGAAATTGCTGTTACCGTTTCAAAATCGGTTATCTGCTCATCACTCTTCAAGGCAGCAATGTTCGGTGCAGATGCCAACTGGGGCAGAGTTCTCTGCGCAATAGGTTACAGCGGCGCTGACGTTGATGTTGATAAAATTGATGTTTCATTCAAATCTGCCGCAGGTCAGGTTGATGTCTGCAATAACGGCGCAGGCATAGATTTCTCGGAGGAAATCGCAAAGAAAGTTCTCACCGAAAAAGAAATTCAGGTGCTTATCGAACTCAACAGCGGTAACTTTGATGCAACAGCATGGGGCTGCGACCTGACATATGACTATGTTAAAATCAACGGAGATTACAGAACTTAAGGTGAATAAAATGGAAATTTCAAACGCACTCAGGGGACGTGTGCTTGTTGAAGCGCTCCCCTATATTCAGAAATATTCAAATAAAATAGTTGTTATCAAATACGGCGGAAACGCCATGATTAACGAAGAACTTAAGGACGCTGTTATGGGCGATATCGCTCTTCTTTCGCTCATCGGCATCAAGGTTGTTCTTGTTCACGGCGGCGGTCCCGAAATCAATGATATGCTTGGTAAAATCGGCAAAAAGAGCGAGTGGGTTGACGGTCTTCGAGTCACCGACAGAGAAACGGTTGATGTTGTTCAGATGGTGCTTGCAGGCAAGGTTAATAAAAGCCTTGTTGCACTTCTCGGCAGACTCGGCTGCAAGGCAGTCGGTCTTTGCGGTGCTGACGGTCAGCTTATAAAAGCAAAGGTCAAGGATGAAAGACTCGGCTATGTCGGCGAAATAACGGAAGTTAATCCCGACCCGATTCTTGATTTGCTTGAAAAAGGTTACGTTCCCGTTATCTCAACCACAGCATGCGACGATGAAGGCAATATCTACAACATAAATGCCGATACGGCAGCTGCAAAAATTGCAGGCACCCTCAAAGCCGAAAGCTTTATTTCAATGACGGATATTGCGGGCATTCTACGTGATAAAGAGGATCCGTCGACTCTCATTCCGAAAATTTATGTCAGCGATATTCCCCAGCTTGTCAACGAGGGCATTATTTCGGGCGGAATGATTCCCAAAATCGACTGTTGCGGAGAAGCAATCCGCAGAGGCGTTAAGAAGGTATTTATTCTTGACGGCAGAGTTCCCCATTCTCTGCTTATCGAAACTTTAACCGATGAAGGTCTCGGAACAATGTTTGTTCAGGGATAAGAGGAAAATTTTATGAGTATTTTTGAAACAGATAAACAGTATATAGCCAACACTTATGCAAGATTTCCCGTTGAGCTTTCCGAGGGTAACGGCTCTCTGCTCTACGACGAGGACGATAAAGAATATATTGACCTCGGCAGCGGCATCGCAGTTAATACTTTCGGTGCTGCGGATGACGAATGGGTTGAGGCAGTCACCGTTCAGGCATCTCTGCTTGGTCATACTTCAAATCTTTATTACACAAAGCCCTGCGCTGAGCTTGCACAGATGCTCTGCGAAAGAACGGGCATGAAGAAGGTTTTCTTCTCAAATTCGGGTGCAGAGGCAAACGAATGCGCAATAAAGGCCGCTCGTCTTTGGGCTCTTAAGAACAAGGGAGAAGGCAATTCAACAATCATCACCCTCAAAAACAGCTTTCACGGCAGAACAATCACAACCCTTGCCGCAACGGGTCAGGATAATTTCCACACGAATTTCGGACCTTTCACGGAGGGATTTGTTTATGCTCAAGCAAATAACCTTGACTCCGTAAAGGAACTTGCCGATAATAACGGCTGCGCCGCAATTATGATGGAAACAATTCAGGGTGAGGGCGGAGTTCTTCCTCTCACTGATGAATTTGTCAAGGGTGTTTTTGAAATTGCAAAAGAGAAGAATATGCTCGTTATCATCGACGAGGTTCAGACAGGCAACGGCAGAACAGGCAAGCTTTACAGCTACATGCATTACGGCGTGATGCCTGATATCGTATCAACCGCAAAGGGTCTTGCAGGCGGTCTGCCTCTCGGCTGCACAATGCTCGGCGAAAAGGTAAAGGATATTCTTACACCCGGCAGCCATGGCTCAACCTTTGGCGGCAACCCCATCTGCTGCGCAGGCGCAATCAGCGTTCTTTCAAGAATTGATGATAACCTTCTCACAGATGTTACAAAGAAGAGCGAATATATCGTTTCGAGACTTTCAAAGTGCGAAAAAGTAAAGAGCATTTCGGGCAAAGGCTTCATGCTCGGCATTGAATGCGAAAAACCCGCAAAGGAAGTCATCGCATCGGCTATGGAAAAAGGAGTTCTCGTTTTAAGTGCCAAAACAAAGGTAAGGCTTCTGCCTCCCCTCAACATTCCCTTTGAGCTTCTTGAAAATGCAATCGACAAACTGATTGAAGCAATTGAAGAATAAGATAAACGGGTCGGAAATTCCGACCCGTTTATTTTATTTGTTTTCTTCTTTTGTGAATTTCTTTTCAAAATAGTCTATCAGCCAGACCGCCGCTATGATATCAACAGCAATCTCAAAAAATGCAATCGTTGCGGCAACAATCCCGTGGGTTGTATCACCTGCTCCGGCCGTAAAAATCTCAATAATAATTCCTGCCAGATAATGAACAATACTCGCCGCCTTTGACGAAACATAAACAACGCCGAGAAACATAACTCTGTCTTTCCGCTTACGATATGCCTTATGCGCAAAGCTGTCGTAAATCACAAACGAAAACACGACAGAAACAATTGCAACAACATCGCCCCATATCGTGAGATGCGCATAGTCCGAATAAAAGAATTTCAAAAAATCGTTGAATATCAACGAAAACACGGAGTTGACAGCTGTTTCAAGAAAAACCGCAAGCGCTATATATTTTTTAACATTAACCTTTTTACCGTTACTTTCTTTCTGCATTCATCCACTTCATTTTCTGTTTACTTCTGATAAATTTTAACGTAATCAACTATAAATTCCGTTTTGAAGGTTTCTTTATCAAAGCCTTCAAGCTCGCTTACGTCAGGAATTTCAAGAGATACAATAACATCCTCGGCAACCTGCGAAACACCGTTCCCGAAAGATGAACGAACGGTTTCAACACCGTTTATGTAAAAGATGTATTCATCCTCTGTCCATTCAAGGCCGTAGGTATTATATTCTTTCGTTATATTGTTGCCCTTGAACTTACCGAGCAATGCCGACTGAAAGCCCTCGGGCTCACCGTCAACACCTGCGCAATGAACGGTATTTGTAACTGCATATTTATCGCCGTCATAGCAGTATGACTCAAAAATATCAAGCTCTGCTCCGCCGACACCGCCTTTTGAAACCGAAGCCGTATATGGCGAATCCGCCTGAATCCAGAAAGCACTCCAATAACCGTCGCTGTCGTTGCAGATACATTTGATTTCAAAATAGCCCTGCTTATATCTTTCTTTAAGCTTTACTGCAGCGGTGTACCAGCCCTCGCCGTATTCACCGTCGGTCAGATATTCACCGGTTATAACAAGGTTTCCGTCTTTGACCTCAACCTGGCTGTCGGCATTATAGCCGCCTCTTCTCGGACCGTTGCCCCTCGTTTCCCAGATATCGGAATCGAGAGTATCTCCTTCAAATTCATCATAGACAACAAGGCTGTAACCTGCTAAATCAAGCTCCTGCCCTCTCGGAGTTAGCGGAGTTCCCAAAATAAGCATCTGGATTATCTCAACCATAGCAAGCAGGGTTGAGATGATTTTTTTAGGTGAAATTGTGGTAAAAATACTGCCAAAATACTCAAAGAGTTTTTCGATTGCCCAAACTTCTCTTATGCTCAAATGCAATACTTCAATAATTTTATCCCACATTGTATATTCTCCTCATATCAGAATGACCCCGCAGAATATGCGGAGTCATAAATTTTATGCCTGTGATTTTTCAAGAGCCTGCTTGACATCAGCTATGATATCGTCAACATGCTCTATGCCGACAGAAAGACGGATAAGGTCATCCGAAATGCCGCAGTCAATAAGCTCCTGTGCGGTAAGCTGGCGGTGGGTTGTGCTTGCGGGATGCAGACAGCATGTTCTTGCATCGGCAACGTGAGTTGCGATTTCCGCAATCTGCAGACTGTCCATGAACTTTGTAGCCGCATCTCTGCCGCCCTTGATTCTGAACGAAATAACGCCGCTTGTGCCGTCAGGCATGTATTTCTGTGCAAGCTCATAGCCCTTGCTGCCCTTCATGCCGGGATAAGTTACCTCGATTGCACAACCACTGTCACGGATAAACTCTGCAACCTTAAGAGCATTTGAGCAATGTCTTTCAACTCTCAGAGGGAGGGTTTCAAGACCGAGATTAAGCAGGAATGCATTGAAAGGTGAGGGAATCGAGCCAAGGTCACGCATGAGCTGTGCCATGCACTTTGTGATATATGCCGCATTTCCGAAACGCTCTGTATATGTGATGCCGTGGTATGAATCGTCGGGAGTTGTCAGACCGGGGAATTTATCATTCTGTGTCCAGTCAAACTTGCCGCCGTCGACAATAACGCCGCCGACACTTGTTGCATGACCGTCCATGTACTTTGTTGTTGAGTGGATAACGATATCCGCACCAAGCTCAAAGGGACGGCAATTAACAGGTGTGGGGAATGTGTTGTCGATGATAAGAGGGATGCCGTGTGAATGAGCGGCATTTGCAAACTTCTCGAAATCAAGCACTTCAAGAGCAGGATTTGAGAGTGATTCCGCAAAAAGAGCCTTTGTGTTAGGTCTGATAGCGGCATTAAGTTCTTCTTCAGTTGCCTGTGGGCTGACAAAGGTAAATTCAATGCCGAGCTTTCTCATTGTAACGTTGAAAAGGTTGAAGGTGCCGCCGTAAATGGTTGATGCGCTTACAACGTGGTCACCTGCACCTGCAATATTGAAGATTGAGTAGAAAGACGCAGCCTGGCCCGATGAGGTAAGCATTGCGCCGACACCGCCTTCAAGGTCTGCGATTTTTGCGGCAACTGCGTCGTTGGTGGGATTTGCAAGACGGGTGTAGAAATAACCTGAAGCCTCAAGGTCAAAAAGCTTTCCCATTTCAACGCTTGAATCGTATTTATATGTTGTGCTCTGATAAACGGGAACCTGTCTGGGCTCGCCGTTTTTCGGTGAATAACCGCTTAAGATACATTTTGTATTAATTTTATAGCTCATTTTTATGCCTCCAGAAATTCTTTCATAAGTCCGCAGCCGACCTCAACAAAATCGCCTGTCGCCTCGGCTGTTTTTTCGTTTATGGTTTCAACGCCTTCAATCTCGCCGTTCTTATGATAAATCATAAAAGGAACGGGGTCTGATGCATGAGTTTTTGTGACAATCGGTGTGGGGTGGTCGGGAAGAATCATAATCTTATAATCCTCACCGCAGCCGTTGAGATAATCAAGAATAATAGGCAAAACACGTTCGTCGATAAGCTCAATTGCACGGATTTTATTTTCGGGCTCGTTTCTGTGACCGCATTCGTCGGGAGCTTCGATATGGATATAAACCAAATCCTTGCCGCTCTTCCATTCGTCAACAGCTGCCTGCGCCTTGCCCTCAAAGTTTGTATCAATATAGCCTGTTGCGCCCTCAACTTCGGGAACGCCCATGCCTGCGCAGATTGCGATACCCTTAAGCAGGTCAACAGCGGAAACAATGCTGCCCTTGACGCCGTAAGTTTCTTCAAAATCCGAAAGAGCAGGCTTGCTGCCCTCACCCCAGAGCCAGATTGAGTTTGCGGGAGCCTTACCCTCAGCAATTCTCTTCTTGTTTACGGGGTGATCCTTGAGAAGCTCATAGCTCTCCTTCATCATCGAAATAAGATTTTCGGCGTTGGGAGATGTTGAAAGATATTCGCCGACAACTCTGCCCGAAATATCATGCGGAGGGGTCATTTTACCGAGGTCTGTTGTGCCGTTATTCCAGATAAGGCAATGACGGTAGCTGACACCGTTATAATATCTGAACTCTTCGTTGCCGAAATGCTCCTGAACAGTCTTTATGATTTCTGCCGCATCCTCGCTTGAAATATCGCCTGCAGAATAATCTATCATCGTTTTATCTTCGTAATTTTCTTCGTCGCTCAAGGTTACAACGTTGCATCGCAGAGCAACATCGGTATCCTTCATTTTAACGCCGATGCTGACAGCCTCAAGCGGTGAGCGACCAGTATAACAAATCTTAGGGTCATAGCCGAGAACGCTTAAATTTGCAACATCGCTGCCGGGCTTCAAACCGTTGGCAACAGTCTTGACAAGGCCGACTCTGCCTTTCTTTGCAAGAGCATCGAAATTCGGCTTCTTTGCAAGCTCCATGGGAGTTTTTCCGCCGAGCTCGGGAACGGGATAATCCGCCATTCCGTCATAAAGCACTACTGCGTATTTCATATATATCATCCTTCCGTGAAAGATTTATTTCATTTCCTTATCCATAAAAACTCTTGATCCCGTTGCACCCTTCTGCCCCTGATATTTTCCGTTATAGGGATTGAGCGCTTTGTCATCCATCTTTGCGAAAACGAGCTGACCGACTCTTCTTCCCGCTTTAAGCTCGATTGCACAGCGGTTTGCATTGAAAAGCTCAAGTGTGATTTCACCCTTGAAGCCCGGATCAACCCAACCTGCATTCTGAATGAAAAGACCCATTCTGCCAAGTGAGCTTCTGCCCTCAACAAATGCGGTCAAATCGTCGGGAAGCTCAAAATATTCCATAGTCGTTGCCAGAACAAACTGACCGGGAAGCAAAACATATGTATCGGTTTCGATTGTTTCATATTCGATTTTCTGCTCCAGATTTATAATTCCCGTTGAGGAATCCTTAACAATGCTAAAGGTGTTTCCGAGCCTTATGTCAATACTCGCAGGCTGAATCTGTTCGGGCTCAATGGGAGATGCAACAAGGCTGCCGTCTTTAAGCATTTTCATTAAGGTTTTATCGGAAAGTATCATTGTTTTATCCTCCGTCAATTTATATCGGCAAATTCATAATCATTATATCACGGCATAAACATAAAATCTATATATTTTATAAAAAATTTCGGGCACATACATATTTGTATGCGCCCGTTTGTTATATTACCAAATCTTTTTGCTTGCGATGTCTGCAAGTGCGGATGCGATAAATTCATCAACACTCTTTGCACCGATATCGCCTTCGCCTCTCTTGCGGACCGAAACTGCACCGTCTTCAATTTCCTTATCGCCGACAAGCAGCATATATGGAAGCTTTTCAAGCTGTGCTTCACGGATTTTATAACCGATTTTTTCGCTTCTGTCATCAACAGAAACTCTCATACCCATTGCTTCAAGCTTTGCTGCAACTTCCTTTGCATATGCGTGGTGACGGTCTGCGATAGGAAGAAGTCTGACCTGCTCGGGTGAAAGCCAGAGAGGAAGTGCTCCGGCAAAAGTTTCGAGAAGATAAGCAAGAGTTCTTTCATAGCAACCAAGGCTTGTTCTGTGGATAATATAGGGAAGCTTCTTCTGTCCGTCTGTATCAACATAATACATACCAAACTTTTCTGCAAGAAGCATATCAATCTGAATTGTAACGATTGTATCCTCTTTGCCGAAAACATTCTTGAACTGAATGTCAAGCTTCGGTCCGTAGAATGCAGCTTCGTCAATGCCGATTTCATAGTCTACGCCGAGATTGTCGAGAATTTTGCCCATTGTTTCCTGTGCGGCATTCCACTGCTCTGCAGTACCCTCATACTTGGTTGTGTTGTTTGGATCCCACTGTGAGAAACGGAAGGTGCACTTATCAAGCATACCGACTGTTCCGAGGAAGTATTTGCAAAGGCTGAGGCAGCCCTTGAATTCTTCTTCAAGCTGGTCAGGACGGAGAACAAGGTGTCCCTCAGAAATTGTGAACTGACGGACACGGATAAGACCGTGCATCTCGCCCGAATCTTCATTACGGAAAAGTGTTGATGTTTCGCCCAGACGCATGGGAAGATCGCGGTAGCTTCTTGCGCTGTTAAGATAAACCTGATACTGGAAGGGGCAGGTCATCGGACGGAGCGCAAGGCATTCCTTCTCTTCATCATCGGGATCACCGAGAATAAACATGCCGTCACGGTAGTGATCCCAGTGACCGGAAATTCTGTAAAGATCTCTCTTTGCCATAAGAGGAGTTTTGGTCAGAAGATAGCCGTTTGCCTGCTCAACATCTTCAACCCAGCGCTGAAGAAGCTGAACAACTCTTGCGCCCTTGGGCATAAGAATGGGAAGACCTTGACCGATTGATTCAACTGTTGTGAAATATCCGAGTTCTCTGCCGATTTTGTTGTGGTCACGCTTCTTTGCTTCTTCAATAGCTTCGAGATATGCTTCAAGATCCTCTTTCTTTGTGAATGCGGTACCGTAAACTCTCTGGAGCATCTTGTTGTTGGAGTCACCTCTCCAATATGCGCCCGTGCATGAAGTAAGCTTGAAAGCCTTGACTCTGCTTGTATCGGGAATATGAGGACCTGCACAAAGCTCGTCAAATTCGCCCTGCTTATAAAACGAAATCTTTTCACCCTTGTCGGAATGCTCCTTGATAAGCTCAACCTTGAAGGTTTCGCCTCTCTCTTCCATCATTTTGATTGCTTCATCAGCATCAAGCTCATACTTTTCAAGAACAAGACCTTCCTTGACGATTTTCTTCATCTCTGCCTCAATTTTTTCAAGGATATCGGGAGTGAAGGGCACGTCAACATCAAAATCATAGTAGAAACCGTTATCGATAGCGGGACCGATTGCAAGCTTTGCATTCGGATAAAGTCTTTTTACTGCCTGTGCAAGAATGTGTGATGCTGTGTGACGAAGTGCCCACTTGCCGTCTGCATCATCGAATGTGAGAATTTCAAGCTCACAGTCCTTGTCAAGAGCTGTTCTTAAGTCGCAAACAACGCCGTCAATTTTGCAAACGCACGCAGCCTTGTAAAGGCCCATGCCAAGGCTCTTTGAAACTTCCATAGCGGTTGTTCCGTTTTCAAACTCCTTGATAACGCCGCCTTTGAGAGTAACATTAATCATATCTATCATTTCCTTTCCATAATTTACAAATAAAAAAGCTCCACCCTGCACAAACAGGATGAAGCATAATATACTCCACGGTTCCACCCGTAATTCCGACATAAATCGGCTCTCATGCAGCCTTAACGCGGCTGATACGGCACACCTTGAATACGGCGGCACTCGGCAGGCGGTAACTGATTGCTGAACTTTACCGCCCTTTCAGCCGGCGAAGCGGTTCTCTGATAAAAGTTCTGCTGCAAACAGCCTTCTGCTTCAGCGATTTCAAATATTATCATTATATTATCACTCCGAAACTCCAAAGTCAATAGAAAAATTGATGAAATGTTTATAAAAAACTTGACAATATCCTCTTAAAAGTATACTATTAATACAATGGTGTTATTTTGTGCCAAGATAAGCACATTTCGTGCTTTGATACACCATTAGTTGATTTTTCGGTAAATTACTATATTGACGGAAACGTCACCAAATCCAAAAGAAAAGGAGGAAACTACGCAATTGGATGATTGGATTATAATTCTTATTGCCGCAGTTGTTGCACTCGTTGTGGGCATTGCTCTCGGCTTCGTGCTCGGCGGTTTACATAGGAAGAAGGTTGCGGAAGCAGCTATCGGCTCTGCTGAACAGGAAGCAAACAAAATCGTCAGCGATGCCATTGCAGCTGCTGAAGCAAAGAAAAAGGAAGCAATCCTTGAGGCAAAGGATGAAATCCATAAGCAAAGAACCGAAACCGAAAAAGAGCTTCGCGAAAGGCGCAACGAAGTTCAGAGAATGGAGCGCCGCATAACCCAAAAGGAAGAAACTCTTGACAAGAAGAGTGAAAACCTTGAAAAGAAAGAAGAAGTTCTCAACGGTAAAATCAAAAACGCAGATGAACGCCTTGAAGAAATCGAGAGCATAAAGAAAAGTCAGTTTGATATGCTTGAAAGAATTTCAGGCTTCACAAAGGAACAAGCAAAGGACTATATCCTCAGCGTTCTTGACGAAGACCTCAACCACGAAAAAGCTGTCAAGATTCAGGAAATCGAGCAGAAAGCAAAGGATGAGGCAGATACTCTCGCAAGAGAAATCATCACCACCGCAATCCAGCGCTGCGCTGCAGACCATGTTGCGGAAGCAACCGTTTCGGTTGTCGCTCTTCCCAATGACGAAATGAAGGGCAGAATCATCGGCCGTGAAGGCAGAAACGTAAGAACTCTTGAAATGATAACAGGCGTTGACCTTATCATTGACGATACTCCCGAAGCTATAACCGTTTCAAGCTTCGACCCCGTTCGCAGAGAAATCGCAAGACTCACTCTTGAAAAACTCATCGCTGACGGCAGAATCCACCCCGCAAGAATCGAAGAAATGTATGACAAGGCAAAACGTGAGGTTGAAGCAACCATCAAGCAGACCGGTGAGCATGCACTCATCGACGCAGGCGTCAACAATGTTCATCCCGAAATAGTTAAGCTCATCGGTAAGCTCAGATACCGCACAAGCTACGGTCAGAACGTGCTCAACCACTCACTTGAGGTTTCATATATCGCAGGTCTTATGGCATCGGAACTTGGCACCGACGTCAGAACAGCAAAGAGAGCAGGCTTGCTTCATGATATCGGCAAGGCTCTTGACCACGAAATGGAAGGCTCGCACGTTGACCTCGGCGTTGAATTTGCTAAAAAATATAAGGAAAACGATAATATTCTTCATGCAATCAAGGCTCACCACGGCGATGTTGAAGCAAAAACAATCACCGCTATCCTTGTTCAGGCTGCAGACGCAATTTCCGCTGCAAGACCCGGAGCAAGACGCGAGGATGTTCAGAACTACATCAAGCGCCTTCAGAAGCTTGAAGAAATTGCAGAATCCTTTGAGGGCGTTGACCGCTCATTTGCAATCCAGGCAGGCCGTGAAGTCCGCATTATGGTTAAGCCTGAAGTTATCAATGACGATAAGATGGTTCTTCTCGCAAGAGATGTTGCTAAAAAGATTGAGGAAAGCATGGAATATCCCGGTCAGATTAAGGTCAACATTATCAGAGAAAGCAGAACCGTTGACTACGCTAAATAATCAACAAACTAAAAGGGACTGCGCTCTTGCAGTCCCTTATTTTTCAAGGTGATTTAACATGAATATTCTTGTTATCGGCGATGTTGTATCGGCAAAGGGCTGCGAATTTCTGCGCAGCAATCTGCCTGCATACAAAAAGCTGAAAAACATTGACCTTTGCATTGCAAACGGAGAAAATTCCGCCGTCGGCAACGGTATAACCCCTGTTTCCGCACAGTATCTTTTTGACAGCGGAGTGGATTTCATAACAACAGGCAACCATGTTTACCGCCGCCGTGAATTTTATGAAATGCTTGACGAACGCAGCGATATCATCCGCCCGGCGAACTTCCACAAGGGTAATCCCGGAAAAGGATATTCAACCGTTGACATGGGTTTTGCACGAGTCGGAATAATCAATCTTTCGGGCAATGTGTATATGGATAATTGCGATAATCCTTTTACTGCGGTTGATGAAATTCTTCCGAAGCTTTCGGATTGCAAAATTATTCTCGTTGATTTTCATGCAGAGGCTACCGCCGAAAAAAGAGCAATGGGTTTTTATCTTGACGGCATGGTTTCCGCCGTTTTCGGCACTCATACCCATGTTATGACCAACGATGCGCAGATTCTGCCCAAGGGCACAGCATATATAACCGACCTCGGCATGACAGGTCCAAAGCAATCCGTTCTCGGCGTAAAGCCCGAGATTTCAATAGAGTGGCTCCGCACGGGCATGCCTGCGAGATTTGACACAGCAGATGGCGAATGCATGATGAACGGCTGTATTTTTGAAATTGACAACAAAACTGGCAAAGCAGTAAGCGTTGAGCCTGTTATTATAGAATAAGGTATTAATTATGCAAAAACTTTTAAGTCACATGAGAGCCGCCTGCCAACAATATGAAATGATAAAAGAAGGCGACCGCATAGCAATCGGCGTTTCAGGCGGAAAGGACTCAATTGCCCTTCTTGCAGGCATGGCAAACCTTCGCAGATTCTATCCCGAACAATTCGAGATTGTTGCAATAACCCTCGACCCCCGTTTCGGCGGAGTTGATGCGGACTATTCCGGAATTGAAGAGCTTTGCAAAAAGCTTGATGTTGAATATATCATAAAAAGGACTCAGCTTGCAGAGGTTATTTTTGACATAAGAAAAGAGAGCAACCCCTGCAGTCTGTGCGCAAGAATGCGCAGAGGCGCTCTGCATGATGCCGCAAAGGCAGCAAACTGTAATAAAATCGCCCTCGGTCATCATCTTGATGACCTTGCAGAAACTTTTATTATGAATCTTTTCAACGGAGGCACACTTGACTGCTTTATGCCCGTAACCTATCTTTCACGCAAGGATATCTATATGATAAGACCGATGATTTTTGCAAGAGAGAGCGACTGTGCAAGAGTCGTAAGAAAAGAAAATCTGCCGACAATTAAAAGTAACTGTCCTGCTGACGGTAACACCGAAAGACAGGAGGTCAAGGAAATGCTCAGCGGTCTTGAAAAGAAATACGGCGATGTGCGCAATAAAATTCTCGGTGCAATGCAGAGAAAAGAGATAAACGGATATTGAAAAAAAGCGTTGTTTTCACAACGCTTTTTTTATTTCTTCCAGTACCGTATACGGTATTCTCATATTTCCGAGACCCGTACCGATTGAAATGTGTGGCTTCATTTTTGCGTGAAAATCCGTACCGCCCGAAATCATCAACCCCATTTCTTTCGCCATGGTCTGATACTTTTCCTGCATTTCGGGGGTATAATCGGTATAATATCCCTCAAGTCCGTTGAGCCCGTAACCCTTAAGCTCTTCAAGGAATAATTTGATTTCATTATCATCAAGCTGTGTCAAATGCGGATGGGCAAGGAATGAAAGTCCGCCGCATTTTCCGATAAGCTCTATTGCTTCTTTGGCAGTAAGCCTCTGCTTTTCGCAATAGGCATACTGCCCTGCGGACATATATTTATCAAAACCCTCTTTGACACTCTTGGTGTAGCCCTTATCCATGAGCACTCTTGCAAAATGAGCTCTGCCGACAAAATTATTCGGTGCAAGAGCACGCACCTCTTCAATCGTAATATCAAAGCCAAGTTCATTAAGCCTTTGACAGGTGACGTAATTGCGCTGTATGCGCAGGTCAACAACCTCTTTGAGCACTCTTTGCAAATCGGGATTATTGATATCAATAAAATATCCGAGAATATGGGTTTCAGTTTTCGAGATAACCGAAAACTCGATTGCAGGGATAACCTCAACGCCTATTCTCTCCCCCTCTGCAACCGCCTCTTCAATTCCGTCAACCGTGTCATGGTCGGAAAGCGCAATTGCCGCAAGCCCCGCTCTTTTCGCCTCGTTCACAACCTCAGCAGGAGTCATCGAGCCATCGGATTTGAGAGAATGAGTATGCAAATCAATATATTTTTCCAAAAACATCACTTCTTAAAATTTTTCTATATTTTATCACCGCAAAGCATCAAATGCAAGTATGCTGTTGAAAAATGAGATATTATATGGTAATATTAATATATTATCTATCTCTTAAGAGGTTAAAAATGAAAAGAAAATTTTCACAGATAAGAATAATCGCACTCGGCTACATCTCGATAATAGTTCTCGGCACGCTGCTGCTTATGCTGCCCTTTGCTTCTCAAAGTGGCGAAAGCGCAGGTATTGTGCCGGCACTTTTCACCGCCGTTTCTTCGTCTTGCGTTACGGGTCTTATTGTTCTTGATACCGCAACAAGCTGGTCGCTTTTCGGGCAGGTTGTCATTATTTCGCTCATTCAGATCGGCGGTCTGGGTTTTATGACAATAGCAACGATGTTTTCAATGCTCCTCAAACGCAAAATGGGTTTGCGTGAGCGTGAAATTATGGTTGAAAGTATCAACACTGAACACATCGGCGGAATAAAACTACTGACAAAAAAAATCATTACAGGAACAGCAATTTTCGAGGGTGTCGGCGCCCTTCTTCTCGCAACAAGGTTTATTCCCCGCTTCGGTATTGCAAAAGGAATGTGGTATTCTGTTTTTCATTCAATTTCCGCCTTCTGCAACGCAGGCTTTGACCTCATGGGTATAACCGAACCTTATGCTTCGCTTACGGGCTTTTCAGACGATGCGGTCGTTATTCTAACCGTATCGGCATTAATAGTAATCGGCGGTATCGGATTTCTGGTTTGGGACGATATCAGCAAGAAAAAACTCAAATTTAAATATTATCAGCTTCACACAAAAATCGTGCTTACTGTGACTGCGATATTGCTTATTGTGCCTACAGTTCTATTCTTCGTTTTTGAAAAGGATTTCACAAATGATGGGCTCGGATTCGGTCACAGCCTGCTCAATGCCGTTTTTGATTCCGTAACAGCAAGAACGGCAGGCTTCAACTCAACAGACACGGCATTGCTCTCCCCCGCAAGCAAAATTTTAACCGTATTTCTCATGTTTGTCGGCGGCTCGCCGGGGTCAACCGCAGGCGGCATAAAAACAACAACTCTTGCAGTTATTGCAATTTCGACTTTTAACGGAATTACCAGACGTCAGTCAAAGGGCATTTTCGGCAGACGCCTTGAAAAGGATGCAATCCACAAAGCAAGCTCCGTCGTTTTCACGAACATCAGCCTTGCAATTATCGGAATAATCGCAATCCTCGCAATTCAGCCGAATCTTGAAATCTCCGATGTTATTTTTGAATGCGTTTCCGCAATCGGAACAGTCGGAATGACTACGGGAATCACCCGTGACCTTGCGATGGCATCAAGGCTCATTGTTGCATTTCTGATGTTCTGCGGCAGGGTCGGCAGTGTTTCGTTTGCACTCGCACTTATGGAGAAGAAAGCCGCTCCGCCCGTTAAAAATCCCAGAGAAAAAATCACGATAGGATAGGTGTTAGTATGAAATCATTTCTTATTATAGGTATGGGTCATTTCGGCCATCATCTCTGCCGCTGCCTTGCAAGCAGGGATTGCGAAATTATGATAGTTGATAAGGAAGAATCCGCCGTTGAGGATATGCTCCCCTATGTTGTAAGCGCAAAAATCGGCGACTGCACCAATATTGAAGTTCTCAAAACCTTTGATGTGCCTTCGTTTGACACCTGTTTTGTATGCATCGGCGAAAACTTCCAAAACAGCCTTGAAATAACAAGCCTGCTCAAGGAATGCGGCGCAAAAAAGGTTATCAGCAAGGCTGACAGGGATATTCAGGAAAAGTTTCTTCTCCGAAACGGTGCAGACGAAGTTATCTATCCTGAAAAAAACATGGCTGAACGATTTGCCGTAAGTGAAAGCAACGAGCATGTTTTTGATTACATCAACCTCGGCGGAGATTACTCAATTTTTGAAATTGATGTTCATGACCGTTGGGTAGGTAAAACTGTTAAAGAGCTGAATTTCAGAGTTAAATATAATTTAAGCGTTCTTGCAACAAAGAATAACGGCGAGGTAAAACCCGTCATCACAGGCGAAAGACGATTTGAAATCGGCGACCATCTTCTTGTTCTCGGCAGAGAAGAGGATGTAAGAAAGGTTACAAAATAAATATCAGCACCCTCAAGTTTCAAAGCTTGAGGGTGCTGTTGTTTTGTTATCTGTTGATACACGCATAAAGAACATTCCGGAGTCTTGGCTGATAGATATGATCCTGCGGATTGAGCATGTGGTGGGCATAAAACATCAAAAGCCCTGTATCCGGGTCAACAAGTACCGTTGCACCCGCCGCACCGCCCCCAAAGCTCATTGAGGATGACTGCATTTTAGCGGCATCAGTTTCGTCGATATCCTTGAAACGAAACTGATGTGCAAACCTGCTGCGGTCAAGCTCAAATACCCCTTTTTCATAAAGCTGAAATCCGCAGTTTCAACCCCCGATAATTAATATAACAAAAAACAATGGCGGAGCCAAGCCCCGCCTTACATTAGTTTATATGTTTAAAAATGTTCTGAATGCAGAAATATATCCCTTTGCTGTTTCTGCATCGCTGCTTTCCGCAAAAATTCGGAGAAGAGGCTCCGTACCCGAGAAACGGCAGATAACAAAGCTGTCATCTTCAAAATAAACCTTGCAGCCGTCCTCGTAATTAACCTTTGCAATTTTCTTGCCGAAATCAGGCAGTTTCTTTTCATCAAAGATGATTCCGTTGATTACCTGCTTATATTCGGGTGCAAAATGAAGGTTATCCTCAACCATTTCATATTTGCCGTATTCTTTTTCAAGCTCTTCAACAATTTCAGTCGGAGATTTGCCGACAACGCTGACCATTTCCGCAAAAAGGGATGCGGCATAAACGGAATCCTTGCCGTGGATGTGACCTCTTACTGTCAGTCCGCCCGAGGATTCGCCGCCAAGAACCGCATCAACCTCATCAATCTTTGAAGAGATGTGCTTAAAGCCGACGGGTACCTCATAACATTTTTCGCCAAAGCTTTCGGCAATCTTGTCGAGCATATGAGTTGTTGCAAGATTTCTGACAACCGCTCCTTTCCAACCCTTATATTTAACAAGATAATAATAGAGCATGCAGAGGATTTCGTTTGCGTTGATATACCTTCCGTTTTTATCAACGATGCCGAGTCTGTCGCCGTCACCGTCCATCGCAATGCCGAAATCATATCCGCCCTTGATTACCATATCGGTAAGCGTAGCAAGTGTCTGCTCGGTAGGAGCAGGCATCTGACCGCCGAAATATGCGTCCTTATCAAGGTTTATTGTATCAATAGTGCATCTGGCTGTGTAAAGAATAACCTGAAGAGGATATGCGCCCGAGCCATGCATCGTGTCAAAAAGAACACGCAGACCTCTGTCACGCAGTGCCTGCATATCAAGCAGACCGATTATATCATCAAGGAATTTATTGAACGGGCTGTGAAGATAGACTATCTTTCCTTTCTCAACCGCCGAATCAAATTCCACATGCTTCACGGGCTCGGTCATTGAATCAATGATTGCTTCAAGGCGCTCCGTAATCTCAACGGGAGCATCCCTGCCCTCATCAACAAAAAGTTTTATTCCGTTGTAATTTGCAGGATTGTGGCTTGCGGTTATTTCAATACCGAAATGAAGCCCCTTGTCTTTTACGGTATGCATGATAAGCGGTGTGGGCGCGGAGCGGTTGAGAAACCAGACCTCTATCCCGCCCTCTGCAAGGACTTCGGCAACCCATTTTGCAGCATTAACCGATAAAAATCTTCTGTCATAGCCGATGATTATCGGCTTTGCGGTTTTGCCCTGCTCTTTTGCAAGCTCAAGAATACCTGCCGCAACAAGGCGGATATTATCAGCGATGAAATCATCACCTATTATTGCTCTCCAGCCGCCTGTGCCGAATCTTATCATAACCATTCCTCCCACAATATATCTTATTTATCATTTTAGCACATCTTTTTTTGATAATCTTACAAAAACAGTCGTTATATTTATAATTTTGGTCTGTTTTTTGTTGAATTTAAAGGAATACCGCGTTATAATAAAAAACAGAAAAGGAGTGAGGTCATGGAGTATGTTAGAACAGAACTTTCAAAGCAACTCGAAATAGAGGGTATTTACACAATCCATTATTTTGAATATACCAAAGATTTTGCATATTCGGGTGAGCTTCACGATTTCTGGGAAATTGTTTATGCCGATAAAAAAAGTGTTGTTATAACCGCAGGTGCGCATGAGCTGATTCTTGAAGCCGGGCAGATGTATATTCACAAGCCCAACGAATTTCACAAAATACGCTGCGACGGCACAAGAGCGGCTAACTCCGTCATCCTTTCTTTTGACTGCTCATGTCCCGAGCTGATGTCGATTGCAGGAATGGTTATCACATGTACCACCGAAGAAAAGCGGATAATGGGTCTTATCATAAGCGAAGCAATGAGCGCATTCTCTACTCCTCTCGGCACTCCTTATACAAGCGTTCTCGAAAAATCCGAGTCGGGAGAATTTGGCTGTGAACAGATGATCGGGCTTTATATGGAGCAGCTTTTAATCAGACTAATCAGAGGTAACAAACGCACATATCCTGCAAAAACCGTTTCAAACAGCGCTCTTCTGCCTCAAATCTGCGAATTTCTTGAAAACAACGTTGACAGACATCTTAACTTTTCCGATATTCAAAAGGAATTTAATATTTCCGCATCCGTTATAAAAAGACTTTTCAGAGATAACATGAACTGCGGAATTATGGAGCATTTTTCGCGGCTCAAAATTGATGCTGCAAAACAGATGATAAGAGAAAATGAATTTAACTTCACCGAAATTTCGGAGCGCCTCGGTTTCAACACTCCGCAGTATTTCACAGCGGTTTTCCGGAGAATTTCGGGAATGTCGCCCTCGGAATATGAAAAATCGGTTAAACTGAACTTCATTTCCCGTTGACAAAAGACTGTTAATATTGTAAAATTTAGATAATAAATTTTTGGAGGTAATGACATATGGTTTTAGCTGCTGTCGGCAAAAACGGCACAGGCAAGGATTTCTTCCTTGAATATGTTGCAAAGACTTACGGATTCCCCATGATTTCAATCGGCGACGTTGTAAGAGAACTCGCTGCTCAGGACGGTCTTGAACTTACACGCGATAATCTTCACGCAACCTCAAAGAAGTATATGACCGCTAACGGCCAGACCTTCTTCCCCGAAATGATTGTTAAGAAGATTAAAGAATCGGACAGCCCGAATTTCCTTGTTTCAGGCATCCGTCCTCCCTCAGATATCGAGGTTTTCAAGAAGGCTTTCGGTGATAAATTTGTTCTTGTTGACGTTGTTATCAGCGACGATGAGGTCCGCTATCAGAGAATGCTTGCAAGAGGCTCAGAGCGCGACGGCAAGAGCATTGAAAAGCTCCGCGAAAACGACCTTCACGAGGAAGAAATCTTCCACACAAGTGAATCCGAAAAGATGGCCGACTACATCATGAAAAATGACGGCACTGTTGACGATTTCTATGCGGGTGTCAAGGATTTCTATGACAACTATCTCAAAGCAAAGCTTGACTAATCAATAAATCAAAGAAAATGACCGCTCACAGCAGTGAGCGGTCATTATTTATTTGTTTTGAATTATTTTACTATTCCAAGATCGCCAACAATATTGCCAATTCCATCAAAAATCTTGCCAAAGGTATCGCTTCCGAACAAATCAAGAATAAACTGAGGAAGCGTGTTGAGGAAGAAGTTAGCAATTGCTTCAAAGAATCCGCCTGCTGTTGTGAGCGCGTTCTTAACTGCACCAACCTGAATTTCGTGCTTTGATTCTGCAACCTTATCTGTTGCGGCAACCCATTTGCCACCGTCAAAGTATTCAACTTTATATTTAACGGTAACAGTAATCTTCTTGTTTGCATTGCCTTCACCGGGAACAATATAGCCAACATAAACGCTACCTGAACGGTCAAGTTCTGCCGCTTTTACGCCGTCAATATAAACAGAATCGGGGATAAGCTTTGTATCGCCGTATTCGGGCTCATAGCTGCTTGCGGGAGCATCGCCCTTAACGGTTACCTTGATTTCCTTGTTAGCATATACTTCTCCGTCAGCAAGAGTGAATGTGCACTTGTTGGGAGATGCTGCAAAACGTGACTTTGTGTTTGTTTTTACTTCAAGAGGTTCACTTGCGGGGTTGGGATCCTGCTCTGCGGGATCATAAACATTTCTTGCGATAACACCGTAGATTGTGTCAGCCTTAAGACCCTTGAACTCACCCGATGACTGCCATGTTGCGCCCTTATCAATTGAGAACTGAACGCCCTTAACCTCTTTTACAGTGATTGTTGTGTTTGTCTTGTCAGCAAGAACGGGAACATCTGCTGCAAGAGCATCTGCTGTTTTGAGAGTTATGATTGTTACCTTTGCAGCTTCGCTTGCAAGCTTCTGATCTGTTGCTTTCTTTCTGATATAAATCTCATATGAATTTTCGGGAACAAGGTCTTTAAAGAGAACATCGCTGCCCCATGCGCCGTCGTTGATTTTATATTCACAGCCTGTAACAGCAGCAATCTTGATGCTGGTTGAGGTTACTTCAACGGGAACGGGTGCTGCGGGAGTTGCCTGCTGCTCTTTGATAGTTGCAGTTGCAGCTTCGGAATACTTAAGCTCGCCGTTTTCAGCAACATAAGCCTTAACGGTATATGTTTTGCCGGGTGTGAGGTTGATATAAACTCTGTTGCCATCTTCACCCTTAATAAAAGATGCGGTAGGCTCAAACAGAATTTCAACATCGTAGCCTTCAACAACGGGAACTGTAACTGCGATTGTTTTGTTGACATCGTCCTTTGTCAATGTGGGCTTGGGAACTGAAACAGCTGCGCTTGCGGAAACTGCCATGCATGAGAACATCATGAGCATTGCAAGAAACATTGCAAGCATTTTCTTGGATACTGAAATAGTTTTTGTCATTTTTCTATCCTCCGTTTTACAATTTCCCCAAATCACGCTCAGGGGATATATATTTGAATTATAACACACTATATCAAAAAATGGAATAGTATTTTTTAAACATTTTATTAATTTTGCAAAAATATATTTTGATTTGACTTTTCTGTTTTTATTTATTATATTATTTACATACAAACACAAAGGAGAACATTATGAACAGACCAGAAAATGCAAAAGAGCTTTTTGAAAGCGGCTGCAATTGCTGTCAGGCGGTTTTTTGCGCATTTCTTGACGAAATCAATATGAATAAAGATGATGCCATGCGTCTTTCTGCTGGCTTTGGCGGCGGATTCGGCAGACTCCGCGAGGTTTGCGGCGCCGTCAGCGGAATGACAATGGTGCTTTCAAACAAATTTGCATCAACTGACCCTAATGATAAAGAGAAAAAAGCGGCGCTCTACGCCCTTATTCAGCAGGCGGCAGGTGATTTCAAGACAGAAAACGGCTCGATAGTCTGCCGTGAGCTTCTCGGACTTGCCGAAAAATCTTCGGCTCCCGTTCCCGAAGAAAGAACAAAGAAATACTATAAAAAACGCCCCTGTGCGGAACTCGTTAAATGCGCAGCGCAAATTGCTGAAAAATATCTTGAAAAATCCGAATAATTTCTTCTTTTCACTTGTATCATTCAAAAAGATATGATACTATATATTGTATGAATATAAATTAGGAGTGAATTTTAAATGAAACTTCCCGTGGCTGTCCAGCTCTATTCCGTCAGAGACGAAATGGAAAAGGATTTTTACGGCACAATCAGCAAAATGAAAGAGTTTGGCTATGACGGTGTTGAATTTGCAGGACTTTTTGGTGAAGACCCTGAGAAAATCAAGGCTTTCTGCGAAGAAATCGGAATAACTCCCATTTCGGCTCATGTTCCTTATTATGACATGCTCGAAAATCCCGAAGCAGTACTTTCCGACTACGCAAAAATCGGCTGCAAATACGTTGTCGTTCCCTATCTTACCGAGGAATGCAGACCCGGAACCGATGGCTTTGCTGCAACAGTTGAAGGAATCCGCAAAATCGGCGAAGCGGCAAAAGCTCTCGGACTTCAGCTTCTCTATCACAACCACGATTTTGAATTTGTTACGATTAACGGCGAGTATGCTCTCGATGTTCTTTACTCAAGCATTTCCGAGGACATTCTTAAAACAGAAATTGACTCCTGCTGGGTAAACGTTGCAGGCGTCAATCCTGCAGAATACATAGAAAAATACTCAAACCGCTCACCCGTTGTCCATCTCAAGGATTTCAAGAAGAGCGGCGATAAGCTCGGCAAGCTTTACGACCTTATCGGAATTGATGACGATGCACAACAGGAAGAAGAGGAAGACACATTCTCCTTCATGCCCGTAGGCTACGGCGTTCAGGATATTCCTGCAATTCTTGCGGCTTGCGAAAAAGCAGGCGCAGAATGGGTTGTTGTTGAGCAGGATTCACCCGCAAAGGACGACACTCCTCTTAATTCCGTGAAATTAAGCAGAGAATATCTCAAAACTCTTAATTGGTAAATAATAAAAATAAAATATAAGCGAGGTAATATTATGTCAAATATTCTCGATAAGTTCAAAGAAGCTCCCACAGAAGAAAAGGTCAGAGACATGAGCAAAAAGGTCAAGGTTGGCATCATCGGCACAGGCTGGATTGCAGAAGCTCACGTTAAGGCATATCAGAAATGTCCCGACGTTGAAATCGTTGCTGCAGCGGACCTTGTGCCCGGCAAAGCAGAAGCATTCTGCGAAAGATACGGCGTTGATAACGTTAAATTCTACCCCAGCCACAAAGAACTCATTGACGCAGGTGAATGCGATGCGGTAAGCGTTTGTACTTACAATGCAACTCATGCCGAATGTACCATTTATGCTCTTGAGCACAACGTAAGCGTTCTTCTTGAAAAGCCCATGTGCGTTACTCTTGAAGAGGCTGTTGCAATATGCAAGGCTGAAAAAGCAAGCAATGCTGTTCTTTCAATCGGCTTCCAGCCCCGCTTTGACGAAAACATGAAGATGCTCAAGAGAGTTGTTCAGTCAGGTGAGCTCGGCAAGATTTATTACATTCAGACAGGCGGCGGAAGAAGAAGAGGCATTCCCACTCCGTTCGGCACATCATTCATCGAAAAAGAAACAGCAGGCATCGGCGCTCTCGGCGATATCGGCTGCTATTCACTCGATATGGTTCTTAACTCAATCGGCTATCCCAAGCCCCTCACCGTTTCGGGCTACAAGTCGGATTTCTTCGGCAAGAGCCCCGCATATGAGCATCACGATGTTTTCGGCGTTGATGACTTTGCAGCAGGTTTTATCCGTCTTGAGGGCGGCATCATTCTCGACTTCAGAATCGCATGGGCAATGAATCTTGATACTCCGGGCGATACAATCATCATGGGTACAAAGGGCTCTGTAAGAGTTCCCTCAACCGAATGCTGGAACGGCAGCATCGGCGGTCCGCTTGTTATCTATCATGAAATCGCAGGTGAGCAGATTGAAACCCATATTCCCATGAAGCACAACGATGTTGACTGCTTCGATATCAAAATCCGCTCATTCATTGATGCTGTTAAAGAAGACGGTGAAGCACCCGTTCCCTGCAGCCAGATTCTCTACAATCAGGCTATTATCGACGGTATCTCCCGTTCATCAGAGCTTGGCAGAGAAATTGAAATCGAGATTCCCGAAATCTGATTGGAATAATTTGATATGCTTTATAGCCGACGGAACAATCCGTCGGCTATTGATTTTTTATGGTTTTTCTGCTATAATCAAAATGCATTGATATTTGATTTTATACAAAAGGAGGGGTGTTTATGTTGTTGCCGTACAGCGGTGGTGCTTTTGTCAGACTGATAAGTACAATTATTCTTGCTTTTTCTGTTGCCGTTAACGGTATCGGAAATCTTCTCGGCGCAGACAATATTATTGACACCGCTCCTCAATCCTTATATTCCGTGACAGCAAACGAAGCCGCTTCTTCTGAAATTACACTTGAAGACGAAAACATTCTTTATATCAGAAGCACATTCAGAGAAATTTCCAACAGATTTTACTCTGTGTTCGGCATAAAAAGTCGGCTTTCCGCAACCGAAATCAAAATTGACCGCAAAAAATTGAGTATCGTTGCAGGAAATCGGGCATTGCTTGATGCCGATATTATTCCTTCAGGCGCAAGAAATAAAAACGTTGTTTTTAAAAGCGACAATCCGAAGATTGCAACGGTCAGCCCCTATGGTCTGATATCTGCATTAAAGCCGGGAAATGCAACAATTTATGCTATTGCGCAGGACGGCGGTTTTTATGAAAAATGCCTTGTTACCGTTACTCCCGGCTCTGTTTATTGCGATTCGATATCACTTTCGGCCCCGTCGCTGTTGCTTGAAAAAGATATGTCGGGTACAATTGAGTACTCCGTTTTTCCCACTAACACAACTGATATCACATCGCTTATTGTATCAGACCTCGGTATTGTCAGCGCTTCTTTGTCGAACGGTGTGCTTACCGTCACCGGAAAAAAAGCGGGTACCGCAGTCGTTGCAATCAGATGCGGTGATATTTATGAACCGGTTTATGTGTGTGTAACCAACCCGTCAGATGAATCATTTGACCCGTCGGCCACCCTCAATACTGCATCTGTTTTCGGCGGTAATTCATCATCAGGCATGGGAACCATATTCAGATGCGTTGACTCGTTCCCCGACGGAAGCTACATCGCCTGCGGTACAACAGCATCATCAGACGGCAGCTTTGACTATCTTTGCAATTCTTCTCTCAATTTAAAAATACCGTATTCGTATGTTGCAAAATTCACAAAATACGGAACAGTTGAATGGATAAGACTTTTCAGCGATACCTCCGCATCTGTTCTCCTCTATGGCGTTTCTGTTCTCAATGACGGAAGCATCGCTGCTGTCGGAACTTACGAACGCCCTGCAACCGACAGCCAATTGGGCGAAATTGATGCTGTTATAATCAGACTTTCACCAAACGGCGCCGAACTTTACAAAAACATTCTTGAAGGCTCGGGCGACGACTTTTTATACTGCGTAACCGCCACTCCGAGCGGCTATGCAGTTGGCGGAAAAACAACCTCAACAAACGGAGACTTTGACGGAATCCCAAAAATGAGTTCAATAGTTATCAGCTTTGACCTTAACAATGCCGTTCTTTGGAAAGACTATCTTAACGGCAGCACAGGTAGCAGCATTGACGGCATAGATGCGGACAGTGATGGAAACATCTTCATCTCATGTATAACAACCGCAACCGACGGCAGATTTGCTTCATTCAACGGACTTATCGGAAGCTATGCCGATACTGTTGTTATCAAGTATAATCATGTCGGTGAATATCAGTGGCACCATGTTCTTGCAACCTCGGGTACGGATATTTTCAAAGCCATTACTGCGGACGGCAACGGAGGATGCGTTGTTGCAGGTAACTACACACTCAATTCAAGCGTTGGTCCCGACGGAACACTTGAGGGAATACACAATTGCGGAGAAACGGATGCCCTGGCAATCCGCCTTGACCAAAACGGCGAAAGACAATGGTACAAAATCATTTCGGGCTTCTATAGCGATTACATTACCGATGTTGTTTACACCGGAAGCGGCTTTGCTCTGACGGGATATACAAGCTCCTCCAACCGTGAATTTGCCTCAATCGGCAACAAGGGCGGAACAGACGGATTTATATGTTACCTTGATGCAAACGGAAACATTGTTAAAGTTCTCTCCCATGCCGGCTCCGGCGATGACGCGGCACTTTGTCTTACTTATTCTGACAGTAACAAAGAACTTCTCGTTGCAGGAAGAACAGATTCATCTGACGGCAGCTTTGCAGATAACGCATATTCGGACAGTATCGCAGGATATGTCGGAAGATATAAAAAATACTAAAAGATTACCGGCTCACAAGATGTGAGCCGGTTAATTTTTATCCTATATCGGGTTCGCCGTCAAACAAAACGGCAGGCTTTTTATAACCTTCAAGTTCAAGAACTACAATTTCGTTTTTGCCCTCTTTGAGGAAGGGTGCAGGAAGATAGGCCGAGCGCTGCGGACCAACCTCCCAATGCCTTGAAAGAACTCTGTTGTTGATAATTATGATACCCTTTTTAAATTCGGGAAGCTTTACAAATGTATCGTAGCATTCGTCAATTTCAAATTCAGCCTTGAGAAGAACAGGTGTGCCGTCAAATTCAGGAACGCCTTCTTTAAAGTCAACCCCCGAAACATCATCGAGCGGCAGCGGATAGTTTTTCCAATGATAAACAAAGTTGTTGCCGAAGCCGATGCCCTGCGTGATTCCCTTTGCATCCTTGAGCTTTGCGCCGTAATTGACTCTGCCCATGTTTTCAACAAGGACAGCAAGCTCTGCACCTTCTTTTTCGATTGCAACAATATTCTGCGGCTCCTTATCGTTTCTGTACTGAATACCGACAAATTCACCGTTGAGATAGATATATCCTCTGTCATGGACATCCTGAAGTCTTACCTTCTGTGGGTCTCTGGGACCTTTGACGAATGCTTTGTAAAGCACAAAACCGTATCCCTGACCCAGCTTTTCCATGGTCATGGGCATGACAGACTCAACAAGAGTTGAAAGCACATCAAGATTATCAAAAAGCTTTGCGTGATGCGTAAACTCAATTTCGCCGTACTTTTTCTTTTTTATCGGTTCAGGCATCTCAACCTCGGGAATCGGAGCATATTTTGAGATAACCTCTCTGAATTTATAGTATTTTTCGGTAAGCTCACCGCTTTCATTAACAGGAGCATCGTCATCATAGCTTGAAACGGTCGGCTCATATACGTCATAGTCGTTTGCGCCGTTCATGTAACCGAAGTTTGTTCCTCCGTGGAACATATATGCCGAAAGACTTGCACCCATTGAAAGAATTTCATCCATAGCATCTGCCGCATCCTGCGGGTCGCGGCTGTGATGCTCTTCGGTCCAATGGTCAAACCAGCCGTTCCAGAATTCAGTACACATAAGAGGACCGTCGGGCTGATATTCACGGAGCCTTGCGAACTGTTCCTTTGCTCTTGAACCGAAGTTTGCGGTTTTATGTATCTCCGGAACGGTTCCTCCTGTAAGCATCTGATATTCCGCACCGTCGGATGTGAAGAAAGGAACATCTATTCCCCTCTTTGTCATTCCGTCGGCAAGATAGCGGATATATTCGCTGTCATCGCCGTAGCTGCCGTATTCATTCTCAACCTGAACAAGAATAACATTGCCGCCCTTTGTTATCTGGTGCTTTGCGATTCGCGGAATAAAATCGTCAAAAAATCTGTCAACCGCAGCAAGATAATCTTTATCCATACAGCGGAGAGCCATTGAGTCGTTTTTGAGAAGCCACCAGGGCAGACCGCCGAAATCCCATTCCGAACAGATATAGGGGCCCGGGCGCACAATTGCATAAAGCCCGAGTTCAGCCGCAATATCAAGAAACTTTTCAATATCAAGCATATCGCTGTAATCAAACTCGCCCTCTTTTTTCTCGTGGAGATTCCAGGCAACATAGGTTTCAACCGTATTGAAGCCGCACGCCTTGAGCTTTATGAGTCTGTCGCGCCAATATTCGGCAGGTACTCTGAAATAATGAATTGCGCCTGCAATTATTCTGAAGGGCTCGCCGTTCAGTTTGAATCCGTCTTTTTCTATTGCAAAAGTATTCATGTTTTTCTCCTTTTATTAGTCAGGTAATTCTTCGCGTTCATAAGGGAACTCGCTGAAAACTTCAAATTTCTTTGCTCTCATCCAGAGAGAGGGGTTAAGCTTTACGGTAAATCCGCAGCCGTTGGGAGTAAGCCACTCGTGCATGGGATATTCGGGGATTCCGTAAGCGGCAAGAACAGTCATGATAACTCCGCCGTGTGTAACAATTGCGACAGAGGTTGTGCCTGTTTTCATAAGACCCTCTGCAACCTTTTCAAAGGTGTCGCATACTCTTTTTGAAAACTCCTCATTGCTTTCGCCGTAAGGCGGCTTTACGCCCTTTTCGCCTGCAAGCCATCGCGGAAATTCCTCATATTTTTCAAGCTGTTCGGCTGTTTTATTTTCAAACTCTCCGAAATTATATTCGATAAAGCCATCAATTACGATGGGCTTGTTGTCGGGATAAATTATTTCCGCCGTTTGCACACAGCGTTTAAGCGGACTTGTAAAAAGCGCCTCCACGGGCGGATAGATAAGCTCGTTTCTCATCTGACGGAGCTGTTCCTTGCCCTCTTCGCTTATTTCAACGTTTGTATGACCGATATATCGTCCCTCAAGATTTTCGTCTGTCAGGGCATTTCTTATGAAATGAATGGTATAGGACTTCATTTTTCCTCCAAAAAAAGGTGAATTTTTTCGTCTATTTTAACAATATACAAACTGTATAAATTGTTGTATAATTAACCTCCGAATAATACTTTGAGGAGATTTTTATGGACAGAAGCTTTCCTGTTATATTAAGCAATTTAAGAAAAGAAAAGGGTATGAGCCAGAAAGAAGCTGCTGCAAAGCTTGGTATATCGCAGGCTCTGCTTTCACATTACGAAAAAGGAATAAGGGAATGCGGTCAGAGCTTTCTGATAAAGGTTGCGGACTTCTACGGTGTCAGCTGCGACTATCTTCTCGGCCGTACAAAAGAACGAAACGAATTGGATATAATCGCAAATGAAATCTTAAGCGATAATTCTTCTTCGGATTCAAATCCCACGAGAAAAACCTTTATAAAAGCGGGAACTCTTCTTACGCAGCTTATCAAAGATCTTGAAAACGGCGGCAGCATGAAGCTTGATATGCTTTATGCCATTGCACTTTACAAAATCATTCTTATTCAGGCAAAAGCAGGCAATCTTCCGAAAAACTGGTGCGGAAGAGCATATGTAAACGGTGAGGTCTGTTGCAATTCAATGTATCTCGGAATAGCTGAACTTGCCGCATACAAAGCAATAATACCAAACAAGAACAAGAAACCCGTGCCTGAAATGCCTGTCCCCGAAGCGATAAAAACGCTTGTTGCCGAAGCAGAGGATTTCATTGTCAAAGCAGCAACAGAGCAATGTCCGCCTGTTCCGTTTGAATTTCTTAAATAATATAATGTATGGGCGTACCGTTGGGTACGCCCTTTGTTTTTACATTATTGATTCATAAAGCTTGATATATTCTTTTGCGGAACGACCCCAGCTGTTATCGCATTTGAGTGCTCTCAAGACAAGCTTCTGCCAGTATTCCTTGTCGCTGTATGCACCGAGTGCGCGTCTTATTGCATCAAGCATATCATAAGCATCATAGCTCTTAAAGGTAAAGCCGTTGCCTTTGCCGTCGCCGCTGTCGGTGATGGTATCCTTAAGACCGCCGGTTTCTCTTACGATGGGTATTGAACCGTAACGCAGAGCGACCATCTGCGAAAGGCCGCAGGGCTCACTCTTTGAGGGCATAAGGAACAAATCGCTGCCTGCATAGATTTTTCTTGCAAGGTCAGGAACAAATCCGAGACGCAGACCAACCTTATCGGGGAAGGCTGAAGCAAGCTCTTTGAAAAATGCTTCATATTCCCAATCGCCCGAGCCGAGGACTACAAGCTGCATATCCGTTGATGAGAGCAGATCCCACATTATTCTCTTGATAAGGTCAAGACCCTTGTGGGCAACAAGCCTTGTTACGATGCCCATAACGGGAACATCTTCTCTTACGGGAAGATTGAACAACTCCTGAAGAGCAGCTTTATTTGCCTTCTTGCCTTCGGGCTCTTTTGCGGAATAATTTGCAAAAATATCCTTATCCTTTTCGGGGTCATAATTTATTGTGTCGATACCGTTGAGAATGCCGCTCAATTTATAGCTGCGCTCCTTGAGAATCGGATCAAGACCGTGGCTGAACCAAGGGTCAAGAATCTCGCCAGCATAGGTGTTGCTGACGGTTGTTACCTTGTTCGAGCATTCAATACCGCCCTTCATGAGGTTAAGGCAGTCGCCAAACTGAAGAAGAGAGGTTGTTTCCTCTCCGAGACCGAAAACATCGCCGAGAATTTCGGTGCCGTATTTACCCTGATATTGAATATTATGAATTGTAAACACGGTTTTGATTCCCGTATAGCCCTCTTTGTTGCCGTAAATTGTTGAATAATAAACAGGAACAAGAGCCGACTGCCAGTCATTGCAATGGATGATGTCGGGCTTGAAGTCAATATAAGGAAGAATTTCAAGAACTGCTCTTGAGAAGAAAGCAAATCTTTCTCCGTCGTCATAATGACCGTAAAGGGTACCTCTCTTGAAATAATATTCATTATCAATGAGGTAATAAATAACTCCACCTGCCTTGGCTTCAAAAATACCGCAATACTGTCTGCGCCATGAAACCGGAACCATGATGCTGGTTATGAATTTCATGCTTGAGCGCATTTCATCGCTGATTGTGCCGTAAAGAGGCATGACAACTCTGCATGCAACCTTGCGGCGTCGGAGCGCCTGAGGCAGAGAGCCGGCAACATCGGCAAGACCGCCGCTTGCTGCAAAAGGAAGAGCTTCGCTTGCAACATAAAGTACTTTCATTTTATGACATTCCCTTTCTTAACTAAAAAGAACTGTTGTGTAATATTTGCCTTCGTAAACAACAATACCGACACCGATCTGAGTTGTATCTGCGCTCATAACGGTGTTATTGTTTGCTGCCTTGACCGTCTGATAAACGGGATTTCCGCCGTATGTTGTGACAAGTGTATACGCACCTGAAACGGTTTCTTCGCCGTAAACCTCAGGAAGAGCAAGAGCCATGCTGTTTGTTCTTGCGCTTGCCTTAAGACCCGTTGCATGCTCAAGAGCGGGCAGACCTGCCGCTTCTCTGTCGCTGTTTATCTGGTCAACAACTGCCTGTGCAAGATTATCGTCGCGCTTGATATTGGTTTCAACATTCATTCCGCCCTGCACCGTTGTTCCGCTCTGAAGATTTTCGCTCCATATATCCGCCTTTGTTGACGGAGGAGCATCAAGAGTTACAACCTCTGTTTTTGGGTTGCCGTTTTCATCCTTTTCAGGCTTGCCGAAAATGTTGGTGATAACAACGCCCGAGGTTCTCGGAACAAACTCGGTGGTAGGCTCGGTAGTCGTTGTGCTGTCGGCAGGAACGGTATATGTTACAACCTCGGTAAACGGATTGCCGTTTTCATCAAACTGCGGAATACCGTTTTCGTCTGTCACGGCAACAAAACTGGACATCTCGAGCATCGGAACTGTCGTTGTGGTGGACTGAGGCACCGTTGTCTTTTTCTTGGTTGTGGGGTAGGTATGATTTGAAGAATACTTGGGCTTTGGGTATTTATGTACCCATGTAATATACTTAATGCTGCCCTCTTCATCCGTCTGGCTTTCGACAACAACCGAGGATTCGATAACGGTTTCAACCTCTGTGGCTCTTTCTGCGCCGTCAATGACACCTGTCTTGACGAGAATGACTACAACAACAAGAATAAGTGCCAGCGCGCAGACGATACCTGTTAGAATGTTTTTACTGGACATTGGATTTCACACTTTCTTATATAACGATTCCCTTTCCTATATAGACGGGGTAGTTTGAATCGCCGCAAAGAGTTTTATTGGGTTTAACAACTGCTGCCTTATCAATTATGACGCAGTTGAGAGATGAATTTTCTCCTACAAATGTATCCTGCATAATGATTGAATTTTTTATTTTTGCGCCTTTTTCAACCGTTACTCCTCTGAAGAGTATGCAGTTTTCAACCTCACCGTAAATATGACAGCCGTCGGCAATAAGAGAATTTTTAACATTTGCTCCGATGCCGTAAACTGCAGGCACCTGATCTCTGACCTTTGTGTAAACAGGTCTGCCTGCCGCAAACAGTTCTTTTCTGTTTTCGAGCTTGAGAAGCTCAAGGCTGATATCATAATAGCTCTGAAGCGAACTGAGAACTCTGACAAAACCTTTTTCCTCATAGCCGTAAACTTTCAGATGCTTGACGTTCTTCGAAATGAGAGTTTCAAGGTCAACAATCTTTGCGCTGTGAGCCTCATGAAGAAGTCTTTCAAGAAGAGTTCTTCTGATAACCATAACCTTGATGGAATAGTTGGTGCTTCCGCTGTAACAGTCAATAAGTCCTGTTGAGGAAACTCTTCCGCTTTCATCCATGATAAGCTCTGTTCCGTTCTCAAGCTGTGCGGGTGTACCCTTTGCATAAGCAATTGTAACATCCGCATCGTTTGCGGCATGAGCCTTGATAAGCTTTTCATAATCCATGCTGCAAATAAGATTGCAGTCGGTAAGAAGAACATGCTCTTTCTTTGAATCGCTTATATAGTCGATGCAGCCGTAAAGTGCATCAGCCTTGCCGATTGTTATGCCTGCACCGGGAGTATCATAAGGCGGAAGAAGGGTCATGCCTTCTCTTTTCCTTGAAAGGTCCCAAGGCTTGCCTGTTCCGATATGGTCCATAAGTGAGCGGTAATTGCTCTTGGTGATAACTCCGACCTGTGTTATACCGGAATTGACCATGTTTGAAAGAGGAAAGTCAATAAGGCGGTAACGAGCCGCAAAAGGAATTGAACCCATGGTTCTCAATGCGGTAAGCTGGGGAAGAGCTTCATCATAGGCATTTGAAAAGATAATGCCGAGAACATTTTTTGCAGACATTATTCAGCACCTCCTACATCGCTATCTGTCATTGTGTCGGGAGCAATTTTTGCACCCTTACCGATTTTTACGCCGTTACCGATAACGGCAACACCCCAATCCTCGATTTTTTCCATGTTTTCGGGGCTTTCACCTACTACTGCGCCCTCTTCAATTACGGCATTTTCGGCAACTATCGAATACTGAACAACCGCGCCCTTTTTGATAACTGTTCCGGGCATAACGATTGAATATTTAACCTCTGCTCCCTCTTCAACGGTAACGTTTGCAAAAAGAACGGAAAAATCAATCTTACCGTTGATTTCGCAGCCTTCGGTTATCATTGAATTTTCAACAACCGCATCTGCACCGACATAGTGAGGAGGCGATGCGGGCGAACGGGAATAAATTCTCCAGCTGTCATCATTGAGGTCAAGGTCAACCTTGGGATTAAGAAGGTCAAGATTTGCATCCCAGAGGCTGCTTATAGTTCCGACGTCTTTCCAATAACCGTCAAACTGATAAGCAAACATTCTCTCGCCTGCAGAATGCATTGCAGGAATAACATCATGACCGAAGTCGTTTCCCGAGCCTTCCTTTGCCTCGTCCTCGATAAGGTATTTTCTCAATTTTTTCCAATTGAAGATATAAACACCCATTGATGCCTTGTTGCTTCTGGGATTCTTGGGTTTTTCCTCAAACTCGCTGATTGAGCCGTCATCGTTGACAATCATAAGACCGAAACGGCTTGCCTCTTCCCAGGGAACTTCAAGCATTGCGATGGTGCAGTCTGCATTCTTTTCCTTGTGGAAATCGAGCATCTTTGAATAATCCATCTTGTAGATATGGTCGCCCGAAAGAATGAGAACATATTCGGGGTCATATCTTTCAATAAAATTGATATTCTGATAAATTGCGTTTGCAGTACCTTTATACCATTCGGTGCCTTTTATCTGCTGATAGGGGGAAAGAATATGTACGCCGCCGTTGGCTCTGTCGAGATCCCACGGCTGACCGTTACCGATATAATCATTCAACTCAAGAGGCTGATACTGGGTGAGAACACCGACGGTATAAATGCCGGAGTTGACACAGTTTGAAAGAGGGAAGTCAATAATGCGGTATTTGCCGCCGTAGGGCACGGCAGGCTTTGCGATGTTTTTCGTCAGAATGCCAAGACGGCTGCCCTGACCGCCTGCAAGGAGCATTGCTATGCATTCGGGTTTTACTGCCATAGGGGGTTCCTCCTTTTATATCAGGTTATTTTTTTCGTGATGTGTTTTTTATATACATACAGCTGAGTCCTTCAATATCAATCTCAATGCTGTAATCATATCCGTGCATGGGTTTCTTTTTTGCCTTGACCGAGCCGACGGTGCTTTCACCCTTGCCGCCGCATTCGGGTAAAGCCGAGCTGAAAACAACTCTGTAGGTTCCTGCCTTCGGAACACCGAAGCAATATTTCTGCCTTGTTACGGGAGTGAAGTTGCAGACGGAAATAAGCTCGTTCTGACTTTTGTCACGTCTGATATATGCAACAACGGAGTTTGAACTGTCGTCGCTGACTATCCAATTGAAACCGTCCCAACTGTAATCATCCTCCCAAAGAGGTGCATTTTTAAGATAGAATGCGTTGAGCGACGCAACGTAGTTTTTGAGCTGCTTATGAGCATCATAGTCAAGGAGCATCCAGTCAAGCTGCTGCTTATAATTCCATTCAATGAACTGACCGAACTCGCTGCCCATAAAAAGAAGCTTTTTGCCCGGGTGGGACATCATATATCCAAGGAATGAGCGAACACCCGCAAACTTTTCTTCGTAGCTGCCCGGCATTTTATTTATAAGAGAACACTTGCCGTGAACAACCTCATCATGCGAAATCGGAAGAACAAAATTCTCCGAAAATGCATAGAAGAACGAGAAGGTCAGACAATCGTGATGATACTTTCTGTGGATGCCGTCAAGTGAGAAATAGCGCAGACAGTCATTCATCCAGCCCATGTTCCACTTAAAGTTGAAGCCGAGTCCGCCCATGAAAGTGGGCTTTGAAACCATCGGCCATGCCGTGCTTTCTTCCGCAATCATCATAACGTCGCCGTATTCTCTGAATATGCTTTCATTCAGCTTCTGAATAAACGCAACGGCTTCAAGGTTTTCGTTGCCGCCGTAAACGTTTGCTACCCAATGACCGTCATCTCTGCCGTAATCGAGATAAAGCATTGACGCAACAGCATCAACACGCAGACCGTCAATATGGTATTTCTCAATCCAGAACATTGCGCTGGACATCAGAAAGCTCTGAACTTCCGGTCTGCCGTAGTCAAAGACTCTTGTTCCCCACTGATAATGCTCCCCCTTTCTCGGGTCGGGATATTCATAGCAGGGAGTGCCGTCAAACTCATAAAGGCCGAAAGCATCCTTCGGGAAGTGAGCGGGCACCCAATCAAGGATAATTCCGATATCCATGCTGTGGGCTTTATCTACAAAATATGCAAAGTCATCGGGAGTACCGTAGCGTGAGGTCGGAGCAAAATAACCTGTTACCTGATATCCCCATGATCCGTCAAACGGATGCTCGAGAATCGGAAGAAGCTCGATATGGGTATATCCCATTTCCTTGACATAGGGGATAAGCTCATCTGCAAGAGCTCTGTAAGAAAGCGGGTTTCCGTCATCATAAAGCTTCCATGAGCCTGCATGAACCTCATAAACATTAACGGGTGATGAATAGATATCTTTGCTCTTGCGCTTTTTAAGCCAAGATTTATCGGTCCACTTAAAATCAAGTGAATCATAGTATTTTGATGCGGTGTCGGGTCTTGTTTCTGCATGGAAAGCATAAGGGTCGCTCTTATAAATATCACGTCCGTCTTTTGTGCGAATGCAGTATTTATATGAGTCGAATTTTTTGACGTTTTCAACCGTGCATTCCCATATTCCGTCGCTGATTTTTTTCATCGGGGCATTTTCCGCCTGCCAGCCGTTGAAATCACCCGCAACTCCTATGCTTTCCGCATTCGGAGCCCATACTCTGAAAACAACGCCGTTTTCGCAGGGGTGAGAGCCGAGATATTCATATGCCTTGGCGTTTGAACCCTCGTGGAAGAGATAAAGAGGGATGTTGCCTTCATTCTTTTTCATAAAAAACAAGCCTCCGCTTTCTAATTAGTTTAATTATATCAATTATGATTTATATTTTCAAGTATATATCATAAATATTAGTACCAAATTATTCTGCTCTTTGTTAAACATTTTGACGATAAAGGTTACAATTATGTCACCTTCATTGACAAAAATGCACATATTTGATATCATTGCTTTGGTTTATAATGTACTTTAAATTAGCAGCAAACCATCAGGTTTTGAGAGGCAAGGAGTGCCATAAAATGATAAGTTCAGATAATTTATGCATGAGCTGCATGCGTGAAATCGGTGAAAAGAAACAGTGCCCCCATTGCGGATTCCACTCGGAATCTGCCCAAATCCCGCCCTATCTTCCCATAAGAACCGTTATTTCAAACAGATATCTCGTCGGAAAAATGCTTGAATATAACGGCGAAGGCGCAACATACATCGGCTGGGATCTCACAGAGAAAAAAGCTGTTAAAATCAGAGAGTTTATTCCCGATTCATTCACAACAAGAACAACCTCAAATCTCAATCTTCAGGTTATGAGGGGCAGCGAGGATGTTTTTGCCGAGCTTCGCCAGAGTTTTGAAGAGCTTTGGACAAAGCTTGCAAGGCTCAAGGGGCTTTCCGCGCTTATCAGCGTAACAAATGTTGTTGAGGATTACGGAACGTCATATGCAATTTACGAGCATTTTGAAGGCGTTACTTTAAGAGATTTTCTCCTTCGCAGCAAAACGGGATATATCCCCTGGGAAAAGGCAAGGCAGCTGCTTATGCCCATTCTCTCAACGCTCGGAACTCTCCATTCATCAGGTATAATTCATAAAGGAATTTCACCGTCAACGCTTGTTATTTCGTCTGACGGAAAAATAAAAATAACAGGCTTCTGCACAGGAGCCGCAAGAACCGCGAGAAGCGACCTCAACAGCCAGCTTTTTGATGGTTATGCCGCTATTGAGCAATATGGCTTTGACGGCAGTCAGGGAACATGGACGGATATCTATTCCTTTGCGGCCGTGCTTTACCGCACTCTTATCGGCAGCGACCCGATTTCCGCTAAAGAAAGAATGTCAAACGACAGACTCATGGTGCCCGGAAGATTTGCCGAGGCTCTGCCTGCGTATGTTATCAACGGACTTATCAACGCCCTGCAGATTCTGCCCGAGGACAGAACAAGAACCGTTGAACAGCTTCGCGCAGAGCTTTCCGCTTCACCCGTTGCAACCGCAGTCAGCGGTCAGTATCAGCAAAGACCCGCCGCACCCACAGCGCCGACGGGCAATCCCGCTCCCAAAAAGCCTGTTTCGGCTCCCCCTGCAAAGAAAAAAGCCAACAAAAACAGCAAGGGTAATGCACAGATTATCATTACATCCGCTGTTATCAGCTTTGCAATCTGCCTTGTTGTTTTCATTATTCTTGCTTTCACGGTATTCCGTGACAGACTTTCAATAAATGTCGGTGGAAATAATACCACCGTAACCGTTGAGCAGACAAAAGCAGAGCCGATTGCCGTTCCCAATTTTATCGGCAGAAGCTATCTTGATATTTCATCAAACCCCGTATTTATGCAGAATTTTGAATTTGGCGACCCAGAATATGTTTATGACGACGAAGTTGCGGAAGGCTACATCGTTGGTCAGAGCGTTCAGCCCGAAGAAATGGTTGAGCCCGGCACAAAAATCACTCTCTATGTCAGCAAAGGCAAGGAAGAAATTGTTCTTCCCAACGTTATCGGCTCCGATTATGAAGAAGCCGTTGCACGCCTTGAAGAATTGGGTTTTGTCTGCAGCAAAAGCGAAACATCCCACGGCAATTACAGAGAGAATGAAATAATCTCAATGTCACCCGCCTCTGAAAAAGCATATTCGCCCGGAACGACCGTATATCTCATCGTTTATGTGCCCGAAACAGAGGTTGTAACCGATGAGTTCGGCGAAATCATTCCTTCCGAAGAGTTAACCGAGGAAGATTCTCCCGAACAGGAATAATCATTATTCAAAAGGGCAGTCACACAGGCTGTCCTTTTATTTTTGGAGCAAAAATGAAAAATACTTTCCCGAATTATTACAAATCGTTTTCCTGCATTGCCGATAAATGTCCCGACACCTGCTGTGCGGGCTGGGCAGTTGTTGCCGATGAGGAAAGCCTTAAGAAATATAAAAATGTAAGCGGAGCTTTCGGGCAAAAAATTACAGACGTCATTTCAGTTGACTGCGACGGAGATACCGTATTCACGCCCGTCAACAACCGCTGTCCGTTTCTTCTTGACAGCGGACTTTGTGAAATGTATATTGAGCTTGGGCATGAATCGCTGTGCTGCACCTGCCGCCAATACCCGAGGCATATAACTTATTTCGGTGCAAGAAGCGAAACAGGACTTTCTCTTTCCTGCCCCGAGGCTGCAAGAATTATCATGCAAAGCAGCGAACCGATAACCTTTGAAACCGAAAACACCCTTGATTTTCCTCAACCGACCGATATCGAACCGGAGCTTTATTTTACACTCCTTGATGCACGAAAAAAGGCGATTGATATACTACAAAACAGAGATTTTTCAATCAACCAACGTATCTGCGCTTTTCTTCTGTTTTCGCAGGATATCGCACCGCATATAAAACATTCGGGATATAAGCAAATCAAAAATGCGATAAACACAGATTATTTCACAAAAGAAAAGTCCGCTTACTCTCAAAGAAGAGCAAACGGTGCAATCAAAAAATATTTTTCGGATTTTACGAATCTTGAGATGCTTGAACCGTCATGGAAAGATGCTCTTTTGTCGGCTCAAGACGAAGACATCTCATGTTCTGCATACGAAACGAAATCCTTTGAATGGGAATACGAACACCTCATGGTATATTTCGTGTTCCGATATTTTATGACGGCGGTTTTTGATAAAGATTTGCTGACAAAAGCAAAATTTGCCGCCGCATCTTTCATAATAATCCGAAAGCTTCATGCTTGCGAAAACGCAGAAAAAGAAAGACGCACACAAATCACGCAGCGTTTTTCAAAAGAGGTTGAGCATTCGGCGGATAACATGGATTATCTTCATAAATCAATGAAAAAAAGCCGCTTTTACAGCATTCAAAATCTTATAAATCTTATTTGGGAGAAATAATTATGAAATACTGTAATCTCGTTAACACAAAGCAGGGCAGTAAATCCGTTCACCGTTTTTCAAACGGCAACACCCTGCCCCTTGTTCAGTTGCCCTTCGGCATGGCAGCTTTTGCACCGCAGACAGTCGAGGACAACATCCGTTGGTATTACCACCCCGACAGCAGAAGCCTTGAGGGCATAAGACTCACCCATCAGCCCTCACCGTGGATTGCAGACTACGGTGCAATGCTTTTCAGCCTTCAGAACAAAAAAATGGGCGGATTTGACGGCGAGGACAGATGGTCGGGATTCAGACCCGAGGATGCAATTCTCACTCCTTATTACCTTAAATTCCGTTTTCTGCGCTGCAGAGCGAATTTCGAGCTTGCGCCCACAGAAAGAGGCGCTGTTATAAAAGTCATCTTTGATGAAAACATCGATAATTATTTTTCCGTAACGCCTGTAAAAGGTAACAACTCTTTCCGCTTTGACGAAAAGACCAACACACTCTATGCTTCAACGGATATGCACATGAGCGGCGAGGCTGTAAGCTTCAAGAACTATATAGTTCTCAAATTCCCCGAGAATAGCGTTAATGTTGAGAAAATTCTCATAAGCAATGACGATAAGTTCCGCAGCGGAACAAAATGCAGAGGTAAAAAAGCAGGCATTCATATAGCACTCAAAAACAAATCAACCGAAATCAAACTCGCAACCTCTTATATAAGCTTCAATCAGGCTCTTCTGAATCTTGAAACAGAGCTTTCAGATAAAAATCTCAAATCCGTCAAGGACTTTGCCGAAGAAAAATGGGAAAGCTATCTTTCAAGAATCAAAATTGAAACAAAAAACAAAAAACTGCTTAAAACATTCTATTCCTGCATGTACAGAGCTTTTCTCTATCCCCACAAATGCCACGAATATGATGCAAAGGGCAACGCAATCCATTACTGTCCGCATGACGGCTCAATAAAGAACGGCCCGAGATACACGGACAACGGCTTCTGGGATACATACAGAACGGTTTATCCTTTCTTCTCACTCGTTGCAAAGGACGAAATGAAGGAAATGCTTGCGGCTTTCATCAACGAATACAAAGAAAGCGGCTGGCTGCCGAGATGGCTTTCAATCGGCGAATGCGGCTGTATGCCCAGCACACTTGTCGATGCCGTTATCTGCGACGGTGCGGTCAAAGGTTTCATCGAAAAAGATCTTCTTGAAGTCGCACTTGAAGGCATGATTAAGCATTCGGTTAAAAATGCTCCCCATAGCCGCTTCGGCAGAAACGGCGCAGAGAGCTATTGCAAGCTCGGCTACGTTCCTTATGAAGAAGAAAAAGAAACCGTTAACCTTACTCTCGATGCCGCTTACGGCGACTGGTGCATAGCTGAAATCGCAAAAATTCTCGGCAAATCCGACATTGAAAAAGAATACAGAAAGCGTGCGCTCAACTATAAAAATCTTTTCGACCCCGAAACAGGCTTCATGCGTGCCAAAGATAAAAAAGGTAATTTCAGACCCGATTTCACACCCATCGGCTGGGGCAGAGATTACACAGAGGGCAGCGCATGGCAAAACTCTTTTGCCGTGCCTCATGACATTGAAGGCCTTGCGGACCTATACGGCGGCAAAGATAAGCTGATTGCAAAAATCGACGAGCTTTTCGCAACCCCGCCCCATTACGAAATAATCGGCTACGGCTGTGAAATACACGAAATAACAGAAATGGCAGCGGCTGACTTCGGTCAGTGCGGCATGAACAATCAGCCGAGCTTCCATATTCCGTATATTTATTCTGCACTCGGCGATACTGAAAAAACCGCATATTGGGTTAAGAAAATCTGCGAAGAAGCGTTCTCATATGAAGATGACGGCTTCCCCGGCGACGAGGATAACGGCACAACCGCAATCTGGTATATTTTCGGCGTTCTCGGTCTTTACCCCTTCTGCCCCGGCAAGAAAGAATTTGTCAAGGGCATAAAGCAGGTTGATAAAGCTTTCATAGGCGATAAAGAGCTTGATGTCAACAAATTCAAAGGCAACAAAATCAACTATGATGATATAAAATAATCGGAAAGGAAAATAATTATGGACAGATATCTCATTATCAACGCAGACGATTTCGGCATGTGCAGAGGAGCAAACCTCGCAGTAATGGAGCTTTTCAAGAACGAAAAAAGCGCACTTACTTCTTCAACAGTCATGACTCCCTGCGCGTGGGCACCCGAAGCATGTAAATTTGCAGGCGAAAATCCGCAGTTTGCAATCGGTGTTCATCTCACACTCACCAGCGAGTGGTCAAAATACCGCTGGGCACCCGTAAATTCAAGCAACACAGATTCTCTTCGTGACGAAGAGGGCTTCATGTGGCATGAAAGCGATCAGGTTGAAAAGAATGTTGACATTGACGAAGTTGAAGGCGAAATCAGAGCACAGATTGAGCGTTGCAAAAAGCTCGGTCTTACCAATCCGTCGCATCTTGATAACCACATGGGCTCGCTTTACGGCATTGAAACCGGCAGGTTTGAGCTTCTTCAGACAACACTCGCTCTCGCAGGCGAATACGGACTTCCGTTCCGCATGCCGGGCACATTCACCGACGAAATGCTCGGCAATTCAATGCTCGACATTAATGTTGACAAGAGCCTTATCGACATGGTGTTCGGAAAAATCGTTGAATTTGCAAAGGCAAACGGTGTTGCAATCCCCGACTATCTCATTCCCAATGAATGGGGCGGTCCTCAGGACGAAAGCTACGAGAATTTCAAGGAATATCTCTACAATCTCTACGCAAACATTCCCAACGGCATCACAGAAACCTATCTCCACCCTTCAATCGAAACTGACGACCTTAAGGGCACAACAGGCGCATGGGAACGCAGAGTATGGGAATACAAAATCATGAACGACCCGCAGACAAGACAGCATATCGAAGCTCACGGTATCAAGCTTATCAACTACCGTGACCTTGCTGAAATGAGAAAATAATCAATCGCCCCGAACCTGTATTTGCAGATTCGGGGCTGTTTTTATCTGAAAGCTATGTAGTAATAAGTTGTACCTGCCTCGTTGAGCAATGGCGAACAGTTTCTCGCGGTTACGGATTCGCTGCTTTTTGCCTTGAATCCCGTTGAAGTAACCTCTATTCCGATTGTTCCGCCCTTCGGCAGTCCGACAGCTGCCATGGCATAATATTTGCTTGCCGCCGAATCATAATAAATCATCGGCAAATCATAGCCGAGAACAATAACAACACTCGGCTTGAATCCGAGAGAAACGCTTCTTGCGCTTGTGCCTGTTCCGAGATATGAGCCGGTAACAAAAGGCGTGTTGAGAAAGGTCTGCTGTTCTTCGGAAAGATGAATGTTCGCATCGTTTATGTGCGAGCCGCAGAGCAGTTCTTTGCTGATAAACGACGGAAAATCAAGGCTTGAACTTGTCGCAGGACAGAGAGAGGCATTAACCGTTGCCCATGCACTTAATACAAAGGCATCGGTATCTCTGTCCGAAACAATTCCTTCACAGCCCGAGGTCAGAATATCAAGTCCCGAAGCAAAGGTTAAGCAATCAATAATATCCGTAAACGCATCGTGGCAGGCTTCACCGCCCGAAGAATATGGCGCGTGAATCGACAGGCGGAGCTTTATTTTTGCCTGCCTGCAATATTCGTTTTCAACAAGAACACCTTCATCGTTTTCCGTAAAAGAATCAACAATCTCCATGCTTTCAATTCCCACCGCAACCGTTGTGTTTTTGAGCGGCACGGCTTTTTTTATTGCCGGAAATTCGGTGAGAAACTTGATTTCGGAAAGTTCTTCTCTCCCTTTAAGCCACTCAACGATATTTGACGGCAACGCGCTTATTTCACTCATGAATCACACCTCTTCAAATCTCAACAATAACTCTGATAATCGCCCATATATAGAACACATCATTCCCTTTATAGACCTTTTCAGCTCTGTCAATTCTGTATTTTTCACCCATGCAGGTAATATAGGCGCCCTCTTCGGCGGCAGTAAGGTCGGGATTCGGAGGGCCGATATAAAGATAATGTCCCTGCGAATTATAACCGATTTCCGTATTCACGCCGTAAAGATACATCTTGTTTTTATATCTTAAAGGGCTTATAAACGCACTCATTTCGGCAAGCTTTTCTCCGCTTTTTGATGAAAACGATGCAGGTCTGCCGTAAGAACCGAAAACAGCGGTCATGTTCATAGACTCACCTGCCTGAAAACAAACTCCTCATCCTTTAAGAGCGGGAGTGCCGCAAGAAGAGCGGAGTTTTTCTCTTTTTCCGCACGTTCAAGCAATACCGACGGTGAAATACTCACAGTAACATCGCCTGCCTTAAAGGATGTTACACCGTCCGAATTTGCCGCTTTCTTTGCGCAGAGGCGGTAATTGACCATTGCCGCCGCAAGGCTTATAAGACGTCCGTCGGAATGCACTTCCTCGGATTTTACCCTAGGTAAAAGCTCATCAATCGTCAGGGTGCAAACAGGAGCAAGCTCCTCATCCGTACCCTCGGGAGAATAATATTCGCGAAGCGCGGATAAAACATTCAGGCAATCAATCATGCCCTCACCTCCCGTCAGACGGAAAGCACCTTTGATGCGCCGTCAAAAATCTTTGCAAAACCTGCCGTGCAGCTGATAACCGCACGCTCAAGCTGGCGGTCAATAAGCTTGTCATATTCAGTCATGATTTCGCCTGCCTTGACCATTTCAAGAGCAGCAGTTTTATCAAGACCGATAAGCTTGTTCTCGCCTACTGCCGATGACTTGAGAAGCTTTGCGCCGAGCGGTGTAATCATATCGCCCTTACCGTGGAAATTAAGTCCTGCCGCAGCATCCCTGAACTGTTCCATATTGAGCATCTGCGCCATAACGGCGGGGTCTGCAACTATTGTGTTAAGCTCATAGGGGTCAAAGCCGTTCCAGAAATTTACAAGGTCGGCATATGTAAGAGTTCCCGTCTGTGCACAGTTCACGATTTCAGCCGCATTGCCGTTACCGTCGCCGTTTGCAAGAACGTCAATCGCATCCTTGAGAAGAGTTCTTGCGATGTAAGCGCCGATCTGTCGGAGAGTGACGGTGAAAAGGTCAAGGCGCTGGAATCTGATTGCCTCATATGATGCAACAAGGCTTCTGCCTCTCTTCTTGAGCTTCACAAGATTTTCCTTTGTTCTTATGGTTGTTTCGGGAATGAATGCGCCCTCCTTGACAACCTTGATTTCCTTTTCCTCTTCCGTAGGAATTGAGCTTATTGAGCGGTAATCAAGACCGTCAATAACTGTTGTTGATGCAACAACGTCGGAAATAATATCCGCCTGCTCAAGACCTCGCTTTACTGCTCTTGAAACATATTCGGGGAAGAGCACGGCGCTTTCGGAGCTTTTGAAGAACTTGTCAACAACATCGCTTGAAGGTCCGCCTACCTTGATACCGAAGCGCTTGAGCTGACGCTGATAGGCGTCAAGCCCCTCAAGAGAAGTACCCTTGTAGTTTTCGTTAGGGTCGATACTTTCGAGCGCCTTTGTAAAGTTGCCTGTTGCGTAAAGACCCTTTTCGAGCTTGATATTATCAAAATTAGCCATTGTTTTTATCTCCTTTCCTTACATAAGAAATGTTACTGTCATTGCAGTTTCATCAACAGCAATGACAAGATATTCTCTGCCGCTGTCTGATGCGGTTACACCTTCGCCGTCGGATGCAAGCTTTTCATAACCAACCTCGGGAGCTGCACCGCTGTAATTCGCAGTAACCGTACCACTGAGCTGTACCGATGCATAGCCGCCGCTGCATTCAACTGCAAAGCCGCAGAAAACATCACCGTTTTCACACGCTGCAACGGTGTTTGATTCGCTCATCTTGACGGCTGCGCCGCCTGCGATTTCTTCGTTTGACTTAAATGTTGCGGTATTCTCGTTAAATCCGCAGAATGATACTGACATAGTAAATCCTCCTTAAATTTTATATTCGGAATTTTCGCTGCCGTTATCAGCATCGTTTACTTCAAGCTGTCTGATAACAGGCAGATTTTTCTTTGCGCTCATGCGCAGGGCATCACGCAAATCCTTGAGAGATTTGAGCGAAAGCGCAGAGCAGATTTCGCCGAGCGAGTCGCTCTGAAGACCAGGGATAACCGATGCCGCCGAGCGGACAATATCCGACTTGAGCTCATCCGTATATTCCTTTGCCCACTGTGCGAGCTTTTCCTTTTCCTGCGAGGGATTGAATGATTTGATAACCCCTGCATTCTTTTGTGCAGGGACTGCGACAAACGACCATTCATAGGCATCTGTCGGCTCCGAGAGCAGATAACAGCAGAGTTTTCCGCCGTAAACATTGCCTTTCTTGTGCTCGCAGCCCTCTGTTTTGATGTTTTTGCCGCAGATTGAACAGCTGATATCCCTCACGCAGCAACCGACGCTGGTTTCTTTTTTGATACCTGCATCAATCTCTGCAATAAGGTCCTTATTCTTTTCGGTTCTGACCATATATGCTTTCGCCTGAATGTACGTATAGTCCTCACCGTCTGCGGTTTTTCGGCTTGAATCGCTAACAACCTGTGCCATATAAATTCTCGCCGTCTGATCTTTACTCTTCATGTTGTGGTCAAAAATTCCCGTTTTGCCGACAAAAAGCTTCGCAAGCTCATGGAGAGCGGAAACCGTAAATCTTTCGTTATCCCTGTCGATTTCGTTATCGCAGAGAATAAGCGAAAACGTGTAAAGCTCTTCGCTTGAGAGCTTTTTTCTTGCAAACTGCCCGATGAGCTCAAGCTCATTTTCGGGCAACTGACTGACTTTGTTTCCTTCCGTAATTATTCACCTCTTTTGATTTTTTCTGCCTGCGCTCTGTAAAGCATCGCCCTGCTCTGCTCAACCTCATCCTGAAGAGTGATATCATCCCATACCACCTTCACTCCGCAATGATAGCCGTTTCCTCGCAGAAACGCCGTACAGATTTTTCTTATAACGGGCGAAAGAAGCTGTCTGTAAGCTTCAAGCTCGCTCGTGAGCACATCCGCCTGCTGCGATGACATGCGCTCCGTGCTTGACCATGAAAGACCGAGCATGAAGGGCGGCAATCCTGTTTTTGCGACAATCTGTTCAAGCATCTGGCGTACAGGCACCTCGCTGTCAAGAATCTGATTGTCTGCGCCGATGACCTTTATCTGCACATCGCCGACAGCAACAAAATCCCTGATTTCCGAGCCATTCTGCATCGCCTCTCCCCACTCTTTTGCAACCTGCAATGCTCTGTCCTTTGCATATGCTCTGTCAACCGCATCATTTTTAGGGTTATAGGTAACGGCAAAGCGAAGATTGCCGACCCTTTCCCAATTCGCACCAATGCTTTCGAAAATCTTGAGCAAAACGGAGCTGACAAACGGCAGACCCTTGAGCATTGAATTGCCCGTAAGCGCTCCGGGATCGGGATTGAGCACGCTTAAAAGGCACATTTCTGGTCTTGTAACCCTGCGGAGCTCCGCACCGTTTCTGACAAAAATATCAACGTCAAAGCCGTTTTTATGCCTTTTCAGTTCAATGTTTTCAAGCGGAGAATTGAAAAGCGCACGGGGAATGCCTTCGGTATCCGTCACAATTTCGCCGATAGCGGTTCCACAAGTCAGAAGTTGCTCAAAATAAGTTGAAACAAAGGCATAAAGACCCTGCCTGTTACCGCCGACGGGGACGGTTTCAACAAAATCATTAATTGCCGCCTGAGCCGCAGAATCCGTACATTCGATTCTGAATCCGCCCGTCAGACGGACAATCTTGAATATCGCCGCATCAATAACAGGCACAGCCTCACGGAGCGCAAGATAAAGCCTCATCTGAGGCACTCCCAGCGGTACATAGCCGTCAAGGATTCCGAAAGGATGTCTGTTTTTGTTTTGCGTTACAGGTGCGGATACTCTTGAAGCTTTTCGGTTTTTAAATAATCCCATGTTTTCCCCTCCTTTCTGCTGCAAGGGCGAAGAATCCGATATCGTCATCCTGTGTTAAAACAGTTGAAACAAAATAACGGATATCGTCCATTGCGTGGTCATTTTCTTTCCGTACAGCATCCTTTGATGAACTGCTCTCCCATCTGTAAAGTCCAAACTCCCTGATTGATGCCCTGCATTCGGATGAAAAGAGAATTTTCCCGTCTTTCAGGCAGTCGGAAACCCGTCTTATTCCGTCAATGACATCATTCTTTGCGGGAATAACCTTGAATTTTCCGTCACGCCTTATGCATTCCATAAAGCTTGCCGCCGACGGGTCAACAATGACCGATTCAATCCGCAGTCCTTCCGCAAGCTCACAGAGCGAAGAATAATGCTCGCTGTCGGTTTTCTGCCTGCCCTCGGCACGGGAATCAAAATAATACTCTCTGATTCTGTACCACTTTCCGCCGTTTTCGCCCCACAAGCCGAATGACGAGGGGTTCACCGTTCCGTAATCGCACGAAATATAGTATTTCTCAAAGCATTCGGGAGGGTGAACCACATGCTTTTCCTGCGAAAACATCGGGTAAACACAGCCCTGCGCCGCCACCCATTTGCCAAGAACGAAGCGCTCATAAAATGCGCCCGAATAAAGCTTTTCGTATCTTCGGATAATAGCAGGTGTAAGTGACGGATTATCTTTCATGGTGAAATGAAGATAATAACAGTTTTTCTCTTCTCTTTTCTTTATCCATTCCTCATGGAACCAATGCATGGGATACTCGGGATTGCAGTTAAACCAGAGCTTCGAGCCCTCAACGGAGCATCTTGCAAGCGCCTGCTCAACAAAGGAACGCGGCATCAGCGTTACTTCATCAAGAAGAACACCTGCAAGAGTCATGCCCTGAATAAGAGCAGCAGAACCCTCATCCTTGCCGCCGAAAAGATAGAAGCGATTTGTTGCTCCGCCATAGGAAATCTCAATGAGGTTTTTTGAATGCTTTTCGTTGCATTCAAAACCAAGCTCCCGCAAAACAGGCAGAATAACTGTCACAACATTGCGGCGCAGAGAAGAAATCGTTTTTCCGCAAAGAGCAAAGGAACGGTCAGAAAAAGCAGAAAATGCCCATGCTATAAATGAAACGGACATGCAAAGTGTTTTTCCCGAACGAACGGCACCGTCGCAGATTATTGCATCATATCCGCTCATCGGGCTTTGCGGCAGCCACCAGCACAGCGCTTTCATCTGTTTTTCGGAAAACGGAGCAAAACCTTGCTTTTTATCGGACTTGCTCACTCATCATCCTCCCTTGAAAGCATTTTTGCACCCTCCGAAAGAGCCTGAATAAAGCTGCTCTGCGGATTATCTGCGCATGGCACAAGCTTTTCAAGCCGTTCAAGAGCCTTGAGTCTGTCAAAGAACTTGATTTCGAGCCCTCCGCCCTTGGGACGCTTTATTTCGGAAACATTAAAGAAATCAAGCTTTTCAATTTCTTCAGCACTCATCGTTTCCTCGCAAAACATCAGCTTAAGAGCATCGGTGACTGACCCGAACGCAAGGCGGTGAAGCCCTCTTTCGGCGGCATATGCCGTTTTTCTCTCTTTTTCAATTTTTTCAATCTCATCTCTGACCTCGTTCCTTGCAAGAAGCCTCGCCGCACTTCGCTGCGGAGTCAGGGAAAAGCCTGCCCTTGCCGCACAGCCTCTTGCATCGCCGCCCTGCGCATAATACAGGCAGAACAGCTTTTCTTTTTCGGTTAATTTTTTCGGCAACCAACCACTCCTTTCCGAGAGGAATTTCAAAACTCCTCTCACCCTAAAGAGGAACACAGCAAATTCTTAACCTGAAAAGGTTGGCTTTTTCGGAAAATCCGCAGCAATTCATGCTAGGATTTCTCCCGTTTTTGCCCGTTTTTACCCTCTAATCGCTGTTTTTCTCTGTTTTTGTCAAATATTTTTGAATTTCGGATTTTTCTGAGATTTTGCTTGACTTGATGCGTTTTTAGGTGTAACATAGACATGCAGAAAAAATTTTCAAAAAGAGTGGTGAAAATCTTGGGCAGTTCCGATATACCCAACCCCCGAAGTAGAAGTTCAAAAAAATATGCCGCATTGACGGAGCTGTTACCGAGAGTGATTTAGCCTTAAATCGCTTATATTGACTTATGCATCTTCTTTGCGGTGTTACGCAAAGGAGATGTTTTTTTGGAAATAAACGAAATTTACGAAGCTCTTATTGAGCAGATCAAGGAGCATATTTCAAAAGGAGAAATATCATTTCTGCGTGAAATCATTACTGAAATGAACGTTGTTGATACGGCGCAGATTATGGAAGAGCTTACAGATAAAAGCAGGCTTACCGTTTTTCGCATTCTGCCGAAAGACATTTCAGCCGAAGTCTTTTCTTATCTTGAGCCCGATACGCAGGCAGATATAGTCCGAATGATTACCGATGCCGAGCTTGAAAGACTTCTCGACGAAATGTTCCTTGATGATACAGTTGACTTTCTTGAGGAAGTTCCCGCAAACGTTGTAACAAGAGTTCTTGCGCATTCCGACCCCGAAACAAGAAAGCTTATCAACCGCTTTCTCAAATATCCCGAGGACTGTGCAGGCAGCCTTATGACCATCGAGATGGTGCATCTGCGCACATCCCTGACCGCTGCACAGGCAATTGAAAAAATAAGAAAAACAGGCATAGACAAAGAAACCGTCTACACCTGCTACTGCATTGACAGCCAGCATCACCTCCTCGGCAGCGTGCCGCTTCTCTCTCTTCTTCTCTGTGATGAGAACACGCTTGTCAGCGACATTATGGAGGATGATGCACAGCTTATTTCCGTCAACACCCTTGATGACCGTGAATATGTTGTTGATGTTGTTAAAAAGTATGACCTTTTGAGTGTCCCCGTTGTCGATAACGAAAACCGCCTTGTCGGCATCATCACGGTTGACGATATCGTTGACGTTATCGAAGAAGAAACCACCGAGGACTTTGAAAAAATGGCTTTGCTTGCTCCGTCTGACGACGAATACCTCAAAACAGGCGTATTCAAGCTTGCCCGCAACAGAATACTCTGGCTTCTGATTCTTATGATTTCGGGTACATTTACAGGTAAAATCATTGAGGGCTACGAAACACTTCTCGCAGGCTTTGTTGCCCTGACAGCGTCAATGCCAATGCTCATGGGTACTGGCGGTAACGCAGGCAGCCAGGTTTCGACTCTTATCATCCGCGGTCTTGCCGTTGGTGAAATTGAAATAAAGGATTATCTCAAAATCGTTTTCAAGGAGCTGCGTGTTGCATCAATCTGCGGTCTTGTTCTCGGCGTTGCCAACATCATAAGAATGTATCTTTTCTCCGACGGAACTCTTGAAGTGTTTCTCGTTGTTTCGCTCGCAATGTTCTGTGCAATCGTTGTTGCGAAGCTCATCGGCTGTTCACTGCCGATTTTTGCAAAAATCGTTAAGCTCGACCCCGCACTAATGGCAGGTCCGATGATTGCAACTCTGGTTGACATAGTAACCCTCGTTATATATTTCGGACTTGCAAAAGCATTTCTCATCTGATATTAAAAGCACGTTTCGGCGTGCTTTTTTCTGTTTTATTGACTAAAATCATATTAGATGTTATTATTAACTTATAATCAATTCTAATTTGCACCGGCATTGTAAACCTGCGTTTACATAAGGATTTTATCAAATGCACACCCGAGTTGGTTGAAATCAGCAGGGAAAAACGATAAAATCTTAACGAATCACAAAGGAGGTATCTTATGAGCATTTCAGACAAAATCATAAAATTGAGAAAAGAAAAAGGTCTTTCGCAGGAAACACTTGCAGAAGCTCTCGGTGTATCACGCCAATCGGTTTCAAAATGGGAAACCGACGGCGCACTTCCCGATACTGATAAAATAATCGCCATGAGTGAGCTTTTCGGAGTTTCAACGGATTATCTTCTGAAAGATGATATATCCGAAACCATACATAATACCCCCGAGGCGGAAAACCCCGCAAGCTCCGCTTCCGTATATGAATATGCTCCCTCGCCTGAAAATCCGAAGAAAAAATCAAACAAAAAATTTGTTAAAATAATTGCATTGATTCTTGCTCTTTGCATTGCGGTTACGGCAATTGCCGTTCCTGTTTATTACGGCGGAATCCGCGAAGCATGGTGGGAGCTCAACGGCGGAAAAATCAAATATCCGTATATTCTTGTTCACGGTCTCGGTGGCTGGGGCGAGGGTGACGGCGTTAACGACACCGTTCAGTATTGGGGCGCTACCGCTTGCAATCTTACCGAACATCTTACGCAGCAAGGCTACGAAGTCCATGCGCCAAGTGTCGGCCCCGTTTCAAGCACGTGGGACAGAGCCTGCGAGCTTTATGCCCAGCTCACGGGAACAACCGTTGATTACGGCGAGGCTCATTCAAAAGAGCATAACCATGAACGCTTCGGAAGAGAATACACCGAGCCTCTGGTTGCAAACTGGGGCGAAAAAATCAACGGCGGTCAGAGGGTAAAAATCAACCTTATCGGTCACAGCTTCGGCGGCGCAACCGTAAGACTCCTGACATCTCTTCTCGAATATGGCAGCGAAGATGAAAGAGCGGCTTCTCCCGAGAATTTATCTCCGCTTTTTGCAGGCGGCAAGGGTAATTGGGTGCACAGCGTAACCGCTTTGTGCGCTCCCCATAACGGCTCATCGCTGACAGAAGTTCTTAATTCCGTCGGCGGACTTGTCGGAATAAGCGACACAACGGATATGCTGATGACTCTCTGCTTCGGTGTTGCGGGAATTGCTTCATCTGCCGAAAACATTTATGATTTCAAGCTTGACCATTTCGGAATAGGCAACAGCGATGCCGAAAACGCCATTGACAAAATCACCGCTGCAGGCAACGATCACGCCGCTTTTGATCTCACGCCCGACGGTGCGGCAAAACTTAACGAAACAATCCAGACCGTTGAAGACGTATATTATTTCTCATATTCTTACAGCACCACCAAGGAAGGTGCATTTCTTAAAGGTCAGGTACCGACTCTTTCAACCCTTCCTATTCTCTCACCCTTTGCGCTTGCAATGGGCTCATACAAGGGCACAACCGACAGCGGAATAGCAATTGACGAAACCTGGCAGGAAAACGACGGACTTGTAAGTGTTGTTTCCGCAAGATATCCCTTCAACGAGCCTTACGCTGAATACACAGAACCGTTTGAAAACATTGAAGAATTTCCGAAGGGAATCTGGAATGTTGCAGAAACCAAAGACGGCGACCACGGCAAGGTTATCGGACTTAACTCAGAAGCAGATGCAACGCAGGATTTCTACATTAAGCATTTTGAACTGATTGACAGTCTGAAAAGATAACCGCAACTTTTATTGATATAAATGTATATAATATATAACTTTTCACCAAAAAAGACCGCATTCCGCGGTCTTTTTTAGTTGCGGTAATCATTGACTTTAAAGGCAATTTTAGGGTATGATAACAGAGTAAAAAATTATAATGGCGGGAGTTTTGGATATGATGAAAAACACAGACAAAACAATGGAAAAAATTGTTGCTCTCTGCAAGGGCAGAGGCTTCATCTTTGCAGGCAGCGAAATCTATGGCGGTCTTGCAAACACATGGGACTACGGTCCCCTCGGCGCAAGAATGAAAAACAACGTCAAGGACACATGGCGTAAAAGATTCATTCAGGAAAGAAAGAACAGCTATGAGGTAGATGCTGATATCCTCATGCATCCCAGAGTATGGGAAGCAAGCGGCCACGTTGCAAGCTTCTCCGACCCTCTTCTTGACTGTAAGGAATGCAAAAAGCGCCACAGAGCAGACAATCTTATCGACGATTTCAACCCCGATGCACACGCAGACGGCATGACAAAAGAGGAAATGTTTGAGTACATCAAGGCTAACTCAATCCCCTGCCCCCATTGCGGTAAACACGACTTTACCGACATCAGAGAGTTCAACCTCATGTTTCAGACCTTCAGAGGCGTTACCAATGACAGCAAGAATGTCATTTATCTCCGCCCCGAAAATGCACAGGGTGAATACGTTAACTATCTCAACGTTCAGAGAACAATGAGAGCAAAGCTTCCGTTCAGCATCGGTCAGATAGGCAAGGCTTTCAGAAACGAAATCACCCCCGGTAACTTCACCTTCCGAACAATCGAGTTTGAACAGATGGAGTTCCAGACATTCTGCAAGGAAGGCACAGACAGCGAGCTTTACGATTACTTCAAGGAATACGGCATGAAATATTATCAGGATCTCGGCATCAAGGCTGAAAATCTCCGTTACCATGACCACGAAAAGCTTGCTCACTACGCAAAGGCTGCCTGCGATATTGAGTTTCTCTTCCCCTTCGGCTGGGGCGAAGTCAACGGCACCCACAACAGAACAAACTTTGACCTTACCAGACACCAGGAATACAGCGGTCAGAAGATGGATTATCTTGACCCCGAAACCAACGAGAAGTTCATTCCCTTTATCATAGAATCAACCTACGGTCTTGACAGAACGGTTCTCGCTCTCCTCTGCGAAGCTTATGACGAAGAGGTTATTGACGCAGAAAAGAATGACACAAGAGTTGTTCTTCACTTAAATCCTGCAATTGCTCCCTTCAAGGCAGCAGTTCTTCCTCTTTCAAAGAAGCTTTCACCCGATGCTCTCAAAGTTTATGAAAAACTTCAGAAGAAGTTCATGATTGACTTTGACGAAACAGGCTCAATCGGCAAGCGTTACCGCCGCGAAGACGAAATCGGAACTCCCATCTGCATCACTTTCGATTTTGATTCACTCGAGGATAACTGCGTAACAGTCCGCGACCGTGACACAATGCAGCAGGAAAGAATTTCAATTGATGCTCTCGAAGATTACATCGCTGCACGCATTGAATTTTAATTTCAGGCAAAAATATTCTTATTTATCATGGAAAGGAACAAGGTATTTTATGAAAGTTAATTTCACAGAAACCGTGCTCAGAGACGCCAACCAATCTCTTATCGCAACAAGAATGCCTTTCTCAGATTTCAAGCCCGTTCTTGAAAAGCTTGATAAGGCAGGCTATTACTCACTTGAATGCTGGGGCGGCGCAACCTTTGATTCATGCTTGCGTTACCTCAATGAAGATCCCTGGGAAAGACTCCGCAACATCAGAAAGGCTTGCCCCAACACCAAGCTCCAGATGCTTCTGCGCGGTCAGAATCTTCTCGGCTACAAGCACTATCCCGATGACGTTGTCCGCGCATTCATCAGAAAGAGCGTTGAAAACGGCATAGATATCATCAGAATTTTCGATGCACTCAACGATGTTCGCAATATTGAGGTTGCAGTTGACGAAACCCTCAAGTGCGGCGCTCACGCATCAGGCACAATCTGCTACACAATCAGTCCCATCCACAACCTTGAAAGCTATGTCAAGCTTGCAAAAGAGATTGAAGCTCTCGGCGTTCAGTCAATCTGTATCAAGGATATGGCAGGCATCATGAGCCCCAAGGAGGGTTATGACCTTGCTAAGGCTCTCAAGGCTAACGTTAAAGTTCCCATCGTTGTTCACACTCACTCAACAACAGGTCTAGGCTTCATGACACTTCTCAAGTGCGTTGAAGCAGGTGCAGATGTTATCGACTCCGCTATCTCATGCTTCTCGGGCGGTACTTCACAGCCTGCAACAGAAACTCTTGTTTACACTCTCAAGCAGTACGGCTATGATGTTGACGTTGACGAAAACGTTTGCAAGGAAATCAACGATTTCTTCAAGCCCATCCGTGCAAAGGCACTTGAGAGCGGACTTCTCAATCCCGTTGTTATGGGTACACAGACCGATGCCCTCATTTATCAGATTCCCGGCGGTATGCTTTCAAACCTCGTTGCGCAGCTCACCGCACAGAACAAACTCGATAAGCTCGATGAAGTTCTTCTCGAAACTCCCAGAGTACGCGAAGACCTCGGCTATCCTCCCCTTGTAACACCCATGAGCCAGATGGTCGGCGTTCAGGCAACAGCCAATGTTCTTGCCGGCGAAAGATATAAGAACATCTCCAAGGAAGTCAAGAGCTATATCAAGGGAGAATACGGCAAGGCTCCCGGCAAGGTAAGCGAAGAGCTGCAGAAGCTCGTTCTCGGCGACGAAAAGCCCTTCACAGGCAGATTTGCAGATACTCTTGAGCCCGGCATGGAAGAAGCAAAGGCTTATCTCGGCGACAAAGCAACAAGTGAAGAGGATGTTCTTTCTTATATTGCATTCCCCACACAGGCAGAGGCTTTCTTTGAGAAGCGCGAAGCAGATAAGAAAAACACATTCACTTACACAATCACGAGAATTGACTGAGGGTGACAGATATGTTTGCAGATAAAATCACATTAACCTTGCCCGAAACACTGCTCGTTGCAGTTGCAGGCATTTTAGTTGTCATGCTCGAGCTTGCATTGATAACCGTTCTCATCCTCGGTATTTCAAGGATAATGAGATCAATCGAAAGCAAGCTCACATCAGGAAACGACGAAACTCCCGAAGCTGAATCCAAGCCTGTCGTCATCAATGCCCCTGCCACTCCCGCAGTTCCTGCGGCGGCACCCGTTGCTTATGTACCGGCAAACAGCATACAGCTCGTCGATGTTGATGAACCTACCGCAGCTGTTGTTATGGCTCTTGTAAGCAATCAGAGCGGCATCCCCCTTGAAAGACTTATGTTTAAATCCATCAAGGGCAAAACAGAATTAGTTGATGTTGACGAGCGTACAGCCGCAACAATAATGGCAATCGTAAGCAAAGAAAGCGGCATTCCGCTTGACAGGCTCAACTTTAAATCAATCAAAAAAGTGGAGGAATAATTATTATGAAATACGTTGTAAACCTTAACGGTAAAGCATATGAAGTAGAGGTTGAAGAAACCCAGGCAGTTATTATGAATGTATCAGATGCACCTGTTGCCGCAGCTCCCGTTGCAGCTCCCGTTGCAGCTCCCGCACCCGCACCTGCCGCTGCACCTGCTCCCGAAGCAGCTCCTGCACCCGCAGCACCTGCAGCTCCTGTTGCAGGCGGAACAAACATCACAGCTCCCATGCCCGGCACAATTCTTTCCGTAAACGCAACTCCCGGCTCAACAGTAAACGCAGGCGACGTTATCATGATTCTCGAAGCCATGAAAATGGAAAACGAAATCGTTGCTCCCTGCGCAGGCACTGTTAAGCAGGTTCTCGTGTCAAAAGGCTCAACAGTTGAAACAGACGCTGTTCTTGCTGTTATCGGTTAAGGTGATACTGCATGGATTTTATTGTTGAAATTTTAAAAGGAATATGGGAAAGCTCAGGTTTTGCCCTGCTCCAGTGGCAGAACGCCGTGATGATTCTCGTTTCCGTCGTATTCCTTTATTTTGCTATTGTCAAGAAGTTTGAACCGCTTCTGCTTGTTCCCATTGCATTCGGCATTCTTCTTGCAAATATGCCCGGTGCAGGTCTTATGGATGACCCCACCGGACTTATGGACACATCTAACATCGTTGAAGGCGCACATTGGTATGATTCGGGTGTTTTGAGATTAATTTACGCAGGTGTCAAGAGCTCCATCTTCCCCTGCCTTATCTTCCTCGGAATCGGCGCAATGACCGATTTCGGTCCTCTTCTCGCAAACCCCGTCAGCCTTCTTCTCGGCGCTGCCGCACAGTTCGGTATTTATATTGCTTTTGTTATTGCTATTCTTCTCGGCTTTACTCCGCAGGAAGCTGCATCAATCGCAATCATCGGCGGTGCAGACGGTCCGACGGCAATCCTCGTAGCCTCAAAGCTCGCAGGTCACCTTCTCGGACCCATCGCTCTTGCAGCATATTCCTACATGGCGCTCATTCCTCTCATTCAGCCTCCTCTCATGAAACTTTTCACCACAGAGAAGGAAAGAAAGGTTGAAATGAAACAGCTCCGCACAGTAAGCAAGACCGAAAAAATCATTTTCCCCGTAGTTGTTTTTATTGTTGTTTCGCTTCTTATTCCCGATGCCGCACCGCTTATCGGCATGCTTATGTTCGGTAATCTTCTTAAGGTCTGCGGTGTTACGGAAAGACTAAGCGATACCGCACAGAACGCACTTACCAACATCGTAACAATAATGCTCGGCGTAACCGTTGGTGCAACCACAAACGGCACAGAATTTTTAAAGTTCGACACAATCAAGATTGTTATTCTCGGACTTGTCGCTTTTTCCTTCTCAACAATCGGCGGTCTTCTTTTCGGAAAGCTGCTCTATGTTATCACAGGCGGCAAAATCAACCCCCTCATCGGTTCGGCAGGCGTTTCCGCCGTTCCCATGGCAGCCCGTGTTGCACAAACCGAGGGCAGAAAGTATAACCCCACAAACTTCCTTCTCATGCATGCCATGGGTCCCAATGTTGCGGGTGTTATCGGTTCAGCCGTTGCGGCAGGCTTCCTGCTTATGATGTTCGGTAAATAATTAAATATGATGCTGCCACCGGGTAGCAGATGCAAAGCATCCGCAGATACATCGTTAGGTCTTTGAAGATGTATCCACGGATGCTTTATTTTTAGGAGTCAATATGATAAAAAAGATTATAAGCTATTTCAATAAAACCGAAATCATTCTATGGAGCATGTCGGTTGTTCTGATAACAACATCATTCATTGTTTTTGACCGTGAAAATTATCTCACTCTTGCCGCCTCTCTTATAGGAGCAACCTCAATCATTATTAACGCAAAAGGTAATCCTCTCGGAATGCTCCTTATGGTCATTTTCAGCGTTCTTTACGGAATAATCTCATATTCCTTCGCTTATTATGGTGAGATGATAACCTATATCGGAATGACGGGACCGATGTCACTTTTTTCGCTTGTTTCATGGCTGAAGAATCCGTATAAAGGAAAAAAATCCGAAGTTACCGTCAATCACATCAAGCTTAAAGAAATCGGTTTTATGACCGTTCTGACTGTGATTGTGACTGTTGTTTTTTACTTTATACTTGAGCACTTCAATACTGCAAACCTCATTCCGAGCACACTTTCCGTAACAACCAGCTTTGCTGCGGTTTATCTGACTTTCAGACGCAGCGCCTATTATTCCATAGCCTATGCCGCAAACGATATCGTTTTAATCGTACTGTGGATTCTGGCTGCAATGCATGATATTTCCTATGTTTCGGTCATTATCTGCTTTGCTGTTTTTCTCGTGAACGACCTCTACGGCTTCATAAGCTGGCACAGAATGTCCAAAAAACAGCAACTCGGATATTGATATATACGCAGGTGTTTGATATAATTAATTATAATCAAATTCAAGAGGTAAAAATTATGGCTAAAATTATCGGACAGAACATTCCCAACATTCCCTGGCAGGATAAGCCCGAGGGCTATAAATACCCCGTGTGGCGTTACAGCGGCAACCCCATCATCACCCGTGACAATCTCTACATGGCAAACAGCATCTTTAATTCAGCAGTTGTTCCTTACGGCGACGGCTTTGCAGGCGTTTTCAGAGTTGACGTTATGAGCCGTGACCACACACTCGTTGTCGGTTACAGCAAGGACGCAATCAATTGGGAGCTTGAAGAAAAAGTTATTTTCAGAGGCTACGACCCCAGACTCTGCAAAATCGACGGCAAATACTATCTTTCATGGGTAAATCTCACACCTCACGGCACAACCATCGGCATTGCATATACCACAGATTTCAAGGATTGGGTGCAGCTTGAGGATGCATGCTACCCCGTTGCAAGAAACGGCGTTCTCTTCCCCAGAAAGGTCAACGATGAGTTTCTTCTCCTTATCCGTCCCTGCGACAGAGGACACACTCCCTACGGCGATATTTTCTTAAGCCACAGCAAGGATCTGACATATTGGGGCAAACACAGATTCGTTATGAAACCCGAAAAGAATTGGGAAATGACCAAGGTCGGCGCAGGCCCCACTCCTATTGAAACCGACGAAGGCTGGCTGATGTTCTATCACGGTGTCCTCACAAGCTGCAACGGCTTCACCTATGCAATGGGCGCAGCAATTCTTGATAAAGATCAACCCTGGAAAGTTCTTCACAGAGCCGATTGCTTCCTTCTTGCTCCCCACGAGCTTTATGAATTTGTCGGCGATGTTCCGAATGTTGTTTTCCCATGTGCAGCTCTTGCAGACGCAGAAAGCGGCAAAATCGCCATCTACTACGGCGCTGCCGACACAACAGTTGCCCTCGCATTCACAACAGTTGACGAAACAATTGATTTCATTAAGAAAAACGATTTGATAAAATAAACGCAAAAAAGGCTGCCACGTTTTGTGACAGCCTTGATTTTTTATTTATGCTCTTACGCCGAGAGTAACAACATCAATTGCACCGACGGGGCATTCTGCGTGGCATTTGCCGCAACCTGTGCATTTTTCGTAGTCAACCTTTGCACAGAAACGGTCAATTGTAATTGCGCCGGCTTCGCAAGCCTTAACACACTTCATACAACCTATACATCCCGCCTTGCATTCCTTGCGTGTAACTGCGCCCTTGTCGTGATTCTTACAGAGAACAGCCGCTTTTGTTTCCTCAAGAGGCATCATTTCGATAAGACCCTTGGGACAGGTTTTAACACACATTTTACAAGCCTTACAAACATAAGGATTAATTCTTGCAATACCGTCGCAGATGCTTATTGCATCGTACTGACAAACCTCAACGCAGTCGCCGTAACCGACGCATCCGTAGATGCATTCTTTGGGACCGCCGAAAATCTGCGATGCCATTCTGCAGCTCTTAACGCCCTGATATTCGAGCTTTACTTCTGCATTTACGTTGTGACCCTGACAGAGAACAACAGCTGCCATGGGTTTAACCTCGCCCGCTGCAAGACCCGTGATTTCGCCGATAGCCTTTGCGGTATCGTTTCCGCCGGGTGCGCATAGCGCGGTGTCTGTTGTTTCGCCCTTTGAGAGTGCGGCAGCATAGCCGTCACAGCCTGAAAAACCGCAGGCGCCGCAGTTTGCACCGGGAAGGCATTCTCTGATAGCCTCCGCCTTTTCGTCAACGGGCACCGCAAAAACCTTTGATGCTATTGAAAGTCCGAGACCCGCAATAAGACCGATGGCGGCAACGATTATAACTGCAATCAAAATAGAGTTCATAATTTCGTTACCTCCTTAACCGAAAATTCCGTCAACAAGACCTGTAAAGCCCATGAACGAAAGCGAAACAATTGATGCTGCAATCAGAACGATGGGCAGACCCTGAAGGAATTTGGGAATATCTGCGCCCTCAAGTCTGCTGCGTACACCCGAGAAAATGACCATTGCAACCATAAAGCCAAGACCTGCACCGACGCTGTTTACCATTGACTCTGCAAATCCGTAGCCCTTGGTCTGATTGAGAAGAACAACACCGAGAACAGCACAGTTGGTTGTGATAAGGGGAAGATAAATGCCGAGTGCGTTATAGAGAGGAGGCATAAACTTCTTAAGAATAAGCTCAACAAGCTGAACAAGAGCCGCAATAACAAGAATGAAAACGATTGTCTGGAGATATTCCAGGTCGTTTGCGATAAGAAGATACTTGTTGATGGGATAAGTAACAGCCGTTGCAAGAGCCATAACAAAGATAACCGCCGCCGACATTCCGACTGCCGTGTTAAGCTTCTTTGAAACACCGAGGAAGGGACAGATACCGAGGAATTTGCAAAGAACGAAGTTTTCGGTAAGAACCGAGGTCAGAATTATTGCAAGAAATGATTTAACAAGAATCATACTGTTTCGACCTCCTTCTTTTCTTCACTGCAGTCCTTACCCTCTGCAAGGAGTGCGCAGTTTTTAGCCATGGGGCATGCCTGACAGCCGCCAAGCTCTGCCTTGGGCTTGCCTTTGCTTTCAGCAAGCTTGTTTGCGCAAGCCATAAGAATACCGAAAGTAAGGAATCCGCCGGGAGCAAGAATAAATACCGTCATGGGAGTCAGATATTCTGTCCAGGGAAGAGTAAAGCCGTTAAAACCGTTAAGAACGTTATCACCGAAAAGAACAAGAAGATTCTGTGCGCCTGCAAGGAATGTGCCTGCGCCGAGAATTTCTCTGACGGATGCCATGCAGCAAAGAGCGATTGTAAAACCAACACCCATTCCGAGACCGTCAACAGCCGATGCGATAACGGAATTTTTGCCTGCGAATGCTTCTGCTCTGCCGAGAATGATGCAGTTAACAACAATCAGCGGCAGGAAAACACCGAGAGCCGCATCAAGAGCGGGAACAAATGCCTTAACTATCATTTGAACGATGGTAACAAAAGATGCAATAACAACAATATATGCAGGGATACGCACCTTTGAGGGAATAACCTTTCTCAAAAGAGAAATAACAATGTTTGAGCAGACAAGAACTATCATTGCGGAAACGCCCATGCCCAATGCATTTACAACGCTTGTTGTAACAGCAAGAGTGGGACATGTGCCGAGAACAAGTCTGAAAACAGGATTTTCTGCGATAAGACCTTTGGTAAATTCCTTACCGAGAGATTTTTTCTCAGCCATTGTTTGCACCTCCCGCTGCTTCAATTGCGGCATTGACTGCATCAACAACCGCTCTTGATGTTATTGTTGCGCCTGTAATGGCGTCGATTGAATTATCGCCCGCCTTATCCTTGGAAACCGTAATTCCCTCAACAAGACCCAAAAATCTGTCACGGAAGCTCTGCTCCGCAGCCTTCGCACCGAGACCTGCTGTTTCTGCATGTGAAAGAATATTAACGCCTGTAACCTTGCCGTCAATGTCAACACCTGTCATAACGGAAATATCTCCGCCGTAACCCTTGGTTGTGTTAACAACAACATGACCGATAGTGCTGCCCGACTCATCGAGTGCGGCAACAACGCTTGTTCCGTCATCGGAAATCTTTGCATCGCCGAAGTTGACAGCATCGGGGAACACAACCTGTCTTGACTTTATTTCCGTTTCGATTGCAAGCTGCTCAATAATAGGAGCAGTAACGGAGTTTGTCATTCCGAGAAGGAAGGTTGCAACAAGGCAGATAACAAAAAGAGTAACTGTGGGAACAAGATATTCTTTTAAGCTTTTCATTTCGCCTCACCCGCCTTTGTCTTTTTTTCTTTAACTGTTCCGAAGGGCTTGGGAGCCATAATTTTTTCGATATGAGGAACAAGAAGATTCATAATAAGAATTGCAAAGGATACGCCTTCGGGAAGAGACGCAAAAAGTCTGATAACGCAGGTCAGCAGACCGCAGCCGATACCGAAAACGATTTTGGCATTTGACTTGATGGGGCTTGTTGAATAATCGGTTGCCATGAAGAAAGCCCCGAGAAGAAGTCCGCCGCCCATAAGCTCATACGCAACAAATTCAAGGTCAAATTTTCCTGCGATAAGCATAATAACGGCAACTGTTCCGATAAACGCAACGGGGATTTTATAAGAAATAACTTTTCTTGCCATGAGATAAATTCCGCCGATAATAAGCGCAACAGAGCATGTTTCGCCAAGGCATCCGCCTCTTACACCGAGGAACATATCAAGAAGCGAGGGCAGAGCTTCTGTTGACTCGCCGCCGATAATTGCAAGCGGAGTTGCGGTTGAAACCGCATCAGTTTTCCATGAAAGAGGAGCAGTCCAATTACCCATTGCCTGTCCGAATGAAAGAAGAAGAACTATTCTGGCAACGATTGCAGGGTTTGCAAAGTTCTGACCGATACCGCCGAACATCTGCTTAACAACAACGATTGCAAAGAAGCTGCCGATTGCAGCCATCCACAGAGGAATGCTTACGGGCAGGTTGAAAGCAAGAATAAGACCGGTTACAACCGCACTCAAATCACCGATTGTGTTGTGGCGCTTCATAACCTTTCTTGCGAGAAACTCCGAAAGCACGGCTGTTGCAACGGTTGTTGCGGTAACCGCAAGCACTCTCGGTCCGAAAAGTATAACAGCTGCAATAAGCGCAGGGATAAGCGCAATTATAACATCAAGCATAATTCCTCTTGTTGTATCTTTTGTGCGAAGGTGTGGCGACGCACTGACAACAAGCTTTTTTCCGTCTACCATTACTTATTGCCCTCCTCTCTGAGAATTGCCTTTGCAAGGCGCATATGCTGAACAAGGGGCTTGCCTGCGGGGCACGCAAATGCACAGCTTCCGCACTCCATGCAAACCGTGATTCCGAGCTGCTTAAGGCTGTCAGCATCCTTCGCCTTTGCAGCTCTTACAATATTTGTAGGCATAAGACTCATCGGGCATGCGATAGCACATCTGCCGCATCTTATGCAGTCTGTTTCGGGCTTGAGAACAGCATCATCCTTTGAAAACGCGAGGATTGCGTTGTTCTGCTTAAGAACAGGAAGATCCGTTCCGACTATTGCAAGACCCATCATCGGACCGCCTGTTATGATTTTGGCGGGTTCTGTTTTAAATCCGCCGCAGAAATCAATAATTTCACCGATATTTGTACCTACGGGAACTCTTACGTTTTTGGGATTTGCAATTGCCGAGCCGTCAACGGTCAGCGAGCGGCTGACGAGCGGCTTGCCTGTTTTAAGATAACGGGCGATAAACGCAACCGATGCAACATTCATAACAACACAACCGACATCAGCAGGAAGTTTTCCGGGCGGAACTCTTCTGCCCGTTGCGGACTGAACCATCATTTTTTCAGCACCCTGAGGATATTTCGATTCGAGAATCATAAGTTTCACGGAATCATCAATATCATCCTTGTGGTCTGCAATATTCTTAAGAATTTTAAATGCCTCGGGCTTGTTATCCTCTGCGGCAATAACAACATTCTTGAATCCGAGAATTTCCTTGAGTGTATAAACACTTGAGAGGATATCCCATGAATTTTCCATGCATTCGCGGTAGTCAACCGTTATGTAAGGCTCGCATTCGGCGGCATTGATAACAAGAGTGTCAATATTCTTATCTGCAGGGAAATTGAGCTTGATATGGGTCGGGAAACCCGCACCGCCGAGGCCTACAAGACCCGATGCTCTTACCGCCTTGATGAAATCCTCTTTTGTTTCAACCTTCGGGGGCTCAATACCGTCCCAAAGTCTCATTTCGCCATCTGATTCTATTGTAACTGCCTTGGACATAACGCCGTTGGGCAGCTTAACATCACCGACCGCCGTAACCTTGCCCGAAACAGATGCATGAATTGGTGCGCTGACGAATTTATCGGTATCTCCTATAAGCTGACCGACAGCAACCTCATCACCGACCTTGACAACGGGATCGCAGGGCGCACCGATATGCTGCTGCATGGGGATAACAACCTTTGATGGGGTCGGGATTCTGACGACCTCCATCTCGGCGGTATTTTTGTGATGGTCAACCTTAACGCCGCCTCTGACCTTTTTGACAGCCTTTAAAACGCCGTCAACTCCGGCTTTAACCATAATATCTCCTCCTGAATCTTATTTGAAATTATCCAAACCGTAAAAGTGTTTTTTCATTTTTTTAAGCACGGGTGTAACCGACCCGAGAATAATACCCGTCAGCGCTCCTGTTATAACACCGAAAATCAGAAGTACCGGCGCATAATATATAACATCCGCCGTGCCTGTGATAAACACAGCCGCCGCAAGCTGACCGAGGTTATGCACAGCGGCACAGATGACTGATATTCCCACCATGCCGAGAAATTTCCTTGCAAACCGCATCAACAAATACATCGCAAGCGCTGAAATCAAGCCGCCCGAAAGGCTCATTATCCCTGCCGCTGCACCCCTTGTGACAAATGCAAAAAGACCTTTGACAAGTGCGATTACGGCTGCCGAGGACAATCCCAGATTGCCTGCGGCAAACATGGTTATTATGTTTGAAAATCCGGGCTTTGCACCCGGAGGGAAAAGCGGCAAAGGCGGAATCAAGCTTTCAAGAAAGCCGAGTGACAGCGCCAATGCGCAAAGTATCGCAGGAAGCGCGATTTTATAAGCAGGATTTCTTTTCATAATCAATAAACCACAGCATCAACATCAGAGCCCATAACGGTTATAACCGTTTTCGCAGGCAGGCAGACAGCCGTATCTCCGCCTTTTTTAAGGCTTCCCGAATTAACACAGAGCCTGTCCTCGCATTCGGCGGAATCAAATCGGATTTCTCCGTTTTCTGCAACGATAACAACCTTCGGCTCCGTTTCGGGAGTTATAACAATCCGTTCTTTAACAGAGGATAAATCAAGCGTTTCGACAACTTCGCCGTCAACGGTGATAACCGCCTGCAGATTTTCGCTGTCCGAAAAGCTGAAATATGCAAACGCAATTGCCGCAATGATAATAATGGCGATAACAGCAATATCCCCTTTTCTGAAAAGCTTAACATTCATTCTCATTCCGCCAAAGTATATGAGGAATCCGTTATTTCAATGATATCGGAATTGCCCTCAACATGAATTTTTTTATCTTCGGTAACAAAAATCGCCGTGCAGCCGTATTCAGCCGCAAGAGCAGAGCCTTTTTCAACGCCAAGTACAAAACATGCAGTCGAAAGTACATCGCTCAAAAGTCCGCTTTCGGAAACGATTGTTACCCCGACAAGACCGTTATCAACGGGATATCCCGTCTCGGGGTCAAGAATATGGTGATAGGTTTTTCCGTTTTCCTCAAAAGACTGCTCATAGCTGCCCGAGGTTGAAACACAGCCTTCACCGATATGAAGCTTCGCAATATAGCTGCCCGCATTTCCTTCGGGGTTTCTGATACCGACAGTAAAATCTTTATCACCGAAGAGAAGTGAACTGCCGCCGACGCTGACAACCGCATTCTTGATATCACGGGTTTCAAGACAAGCCTTTATCGAATCAAGCGAAATTCCTTTGCCCGATGCGCCGAAATCAAGCACCGCTGATTTATCCTGCAGCTCAATGCTGTTACCCGAAAGGACTATTTTTTCATATCCGCTGTGAGAAAGAGCCTCCAAAAGCTCGTTTTCATCGGGAATTTTCGGACTTGAGCCGAAGCTCCACAAATCGCTTACCGCGCCGAGCGTAAAATCAAATGCTCCTGCGCTCTGCCTGCACACATCAAGAAGAAGCGAAAAATAAGCCGCTGTCTGAAGGTCAAGCTCTCCGCCGCCGTTTTTGTTAATCTGCGACACAAGCGAATTTTCGGCTGTTCTTGAAAGAATCTCCGTGTCAAGGTTTTCAACAATCTTCTGAATTTCCGCCGTGCACAGGTCGGATTCATAACCCGTTACCTTTGCCGAAACATAGGTATTCATTGAGAAGAAATCGGCATCGGAGGTTTTGTTAAGCACTCCGTCATAAAAAACAAACACCGCCAGAACCGCAACAAGAATCACGGCAACGGCTGCAGCCGTCTTTTTCATCGCCTTCCTCCCCATATTAATTATAATAATATATAATACACCTAATTGTGTCACATTTCAATAGTTTTTGTTACATATATCATAAAATTATATGAAAAATGTTTCATTTTAATGCAAAATATGGTAATATTCTATAAAGTAGTTTTAAAGGAGTTGTCACTATGTCTTATTCGATATATATGCCCGTAAAATGTGTATGGGGCAACAATTGCGTTGCCGACAATTCTTCATTGCTTTCGCTCGGCAAAAACTGTCTTATTGTGACAGGCAAAAACAGCGCCAGATGCAGCGGCGCGCTTGATGATGCAATTTCCGCACTCGAAAAAGAAAACATTTCATGCAGTATTTTTGATGAAATCGGTGAAAATCCGCTGATTTCCTCATGCCATAAAGCAGGAGCCGCAGCAAGAGAAGCAGACGCGGATTTCATCCTCGGCATTGGCGGCGGTTCGGTTCTCGACGCATCAAAAGCGATTGCAATCTACGCCTCAAATTCCGACCTTTCACCAATTGATATTTACAAAAGGAAGTATTCAAACAAGGCTCTTCCCGTTGCTCTTATCGGTACAACCGCAGGCACAGGCAGCGAGGTTACGGCAGTTGCAGTCCTTACAAACGACAAAACGGGAATAAAAAAGAGTATTTCGGGCCCCGACTGCTATGCAGCAGTTTCTTTCTGTGACCCGAAATACACCTGCTCAATGTCATATAAAACAACTGTTTCTACCGCTCTCGATGCGTTTGCCCATGCCGTTGAAGGTTTCTTCACTCAAAAATGTGAGGGCGTTCTGCGCCTCTTTGCCGAGAAATGCATTCCCGAGCTTTATTCATGCCTTGAAATTCTTTCAAAAACAGATGAGATTCCCTGCAACATCCGCGAAAAGCTCTATTACACATCAATTTATGCAGGGCTTGTTATCAACACCTGCGGAACGGCATTCCCCCATCCTCTCGGCTATGTTCTGACCGAAAACTACGGCATTCCCCACGGCATGGCATGCGCCGCATTTTTCTCACCGTTCATCGACAGGTGCGCTGAATATTCAAACGAAAAATTCGGCGATTTTATCCGGATGACAGATGAAATCGGCAAAGTAAAAGCTGTTATAGCTTCTCTCACCGACCTCAACGGCGCTGTTATCAGCAAAGAAGATGCAAAAAAATACGCCCTGCGCTGGCAGAGCGTAATTCCGAGAAATTTTACCGCCTCACCCGGCGGATTAACGCAGAGAGAGGCGGCGGAAATTCTTGCGGGGGTTAAGTTTTAGCAGCCGCAGCCACAGCCGCAGTCATTGCCTCTGCTCACCTGACAGCCGCAACCGCAGTTGTTGTTACCGCAGTCGCCGTTACAGAAGAGAAGAATAAGGATGATAAAAAGGCACCAGTTGTTATTGCATCCGCAACCCATGATCTTACCTCCGTTTCCGGTTAAGCAGCTTTTCAACCGCTTACATTCACATCTTATGCGTCGGTAAAAAATGTGTTACTGCTTCAATGGTGCATTATGAATTTTTCTTTGTCAGTTTCAGCGCAATATCAAGCTTATCCGTCAGTCGTTCAAAAATCTCGGCAAGGACTATCGTAATTGCAAAGCATGCCGCAGAGAAAAGAAACGGCTTGTCGTTAAGCCCGAAATAACTCAAAACAATCATCGGTATCCGCTGAAGAATGTATATTCCGAAAACACGCTTTCCGAACCAGCAAAGAACGGGATTGCAGATACTCATTCTCATTGAAACAAAAACAATCACAAGAGCAAACACAAGCGCTTCAAATATAAATACGGTTCTCGAGCCGTTCATCGAAAAACGAAGCTCTCTCAAAGCGATAAAAGCCGCAATTGATACCGCCGTGCAGGCAAACCACTTGCCGAATGACGGCATAAGCTTTTTATCAATATAGGGCTTTGCAATTGCATACCACATACCCAAGGGGTAACACATAACCGTGTCATACCACCAATACTGACCTTCTCTGAAATAACAGAAAAACACAACAAGTCCGACCGAAAGAACGGTTGTGATTGCCGTTCCGACAACAACATTCCTGCGGACAATAATAAATGCAAAAAACGTTACGATATAAAGTGCAATAATAACAACAATAAACCACACGCTGTTGCCCACTCCGTCAAGGCCGACGAGAGAGAGCAGCAGCCTTTTTATCGGGTATTTTGTTCCCGTAAGGTGACCGAGAACAAAGAAAACAACGACCGCTATATCGTAATGAATAAACACCTTCGGAACTCGCTTTGTTATGATTGACTTTGCGTAACCCTCTTTTTTCTCAAGTCCGAGCAAAACTCCGTAGCCTGAATAAAAGAGGAACATGACAACCATAAGCTGACCCAGAAAAACCATGAATTTCTGAAACGATACATTATACCATGATGCATCAAGCGTTATATACTGCCGAAGATGCGAAAGTACAACTATGATAACAAAAATGCCTTTTATTGCCCCCGTTTTTTTCGGGGACATATAGTCCTCAAAGCCGTTTTTGCCTGTGAATTTTATTTCGAAAAGGCAAAGCAACAAAAGCATCACAATAAAAATAACCATGTTTTCTCCTCAATTCAAAAACAGTTTTATTTATCTTTTTCAATTGTCTGAAGGAATTGATTTGCAAGGTTTATAACATTATCTGCACCGAGGAATGACGCCGCCTTGCTGATAGGCTTGAGAGGAATTTTGCCGAGCGGTTTAAGGACGGGAGAATCAAGGGTTACGCCCGCATGATTCTTTATCAGCTTCTGAACCTCGCCGTTAAAAAGAATATCGCCGAGACTGTCGTTGAGTGAAAGATTATCGGGGTTGATATCCTCGCTTGAATTAAACCAATTCCTCACGAAACTCTGTCCTCCCTCGGGAAGACTGTAATCGGGGTTGGGGATATCTGTTCCGTTAATAACAATTTTGTGAGCGCACTTGCCTGATTTTGCCGTGATAACGTTTTTACCCTCTTTGATAACAGCATCAAAAACAAAAATTTTATCACCCGAAAGCTCGGCCTTTTCGCCGTTGACGGTCAAAGTTACCTTGTCACAGTTTGAATAAACCTTGATTTTCTGCTCGCCCGTAGGTCTGTCCGCAAATCTTTCACCGGCAATATGAACGAACTTTTCATCTGACCAATGAGCTTTGTAAACATAAAAAGAATCCTTCTTGATTTTTCTGTCGAAGGTCACAAGACCCTTGTTGTTTCTGCCTCTGACCCCGCCCTCATTTCTGAACGCAGAGCCGAAATCAAACATATTCCATACATATGAGCCCCAGAGCCAGTCTCTTTCGGTAAGAGCCTTAACGTAATGCTCATGGTAATATGCCTGATACTCCTCTGTATAGTCACCCTGAACGGGATTTGCGGAATGCAGGGTTGTTACAGCCTCCGCACCGTATTCGGAGATGCAGAGCTTGATTTCAGGCTTCTTTGCATGGAAATCATCGAGCCACTTATCAATCTGTTCAACAGTCTGAACATACCAGCCGAAATACTGATTATAACCGAGAATATCGGGAATATCGTTGAGCTTTGAATTAACCGAACTGAAAGTAACCTGCGCCGTTGCTGTGGGTCTTGTTGAATCAAGGGCATGGGCAATAGCGTTAAGCTCTCTTATGCCATCGTTAACTCCTCCGCCTGCGCCACCTATTGAAATTTCATTTGCAACGCTCCAGCAGAAGATTGAAGGGTGATTATAATTCTGTCTTATAAGCTCTTCAAGCATGAACTTTGCCTGCTCCTGCTTTTTCTTGCTGAATTTTGATATAACGGGTATTTCCGCCCATACAAGGAAGCCCGCTTCGTCACAAAGGTCATAAAATTTTTCATCATGCTGGTAATGAGCAAGTCTGATTGAGTTTGCTCCCACCTCTTTGATTAATTCTATATCTTTTTTGTGTTCTTCAATTGTAAGCGCATTTCCAAGTTCCTCCCAATCCTGATGTCTTGAAACGCCCTTCATTTTTACATGTTTTCCGTTAAGAAAAAAACCCTTTTCGCTGTCAAAATAAAATTCGCGTACGCCGAATCTGTCGCTGACCTCATCAATAACCGCACCGTCTTTTTTAAGCCTTGCGGTCATTGTGTAAAGATACGGATTTTCGGTTGCATTCCAGAGAACCGGCTCCTCAATAAAGAGCTTAACGGCATCTCTGTCTGCATCTGTCTCGGTTTTTGCAATCTTTTTGCCGTCGGCATCGGTGATGACAAACTCCTTTGTAAGACCCATACAGCTGCCCTCAACAAGACTCTTGACAAAAACTCTTCCGTCTGCCTTGGGCGTGATATACATACCGCAAAGGCTCATGTCAAGCAACGCAAAATGCGACTTTGAAACTTCGCTGATTATGTTGACATCTCTGTAAATTCCGCCGTAAAATGTAAAATCCGCCATTTCGGGATAGAGATATTCATTTGCGCTGTTATCAACAATAATTCTGATTGAATTTTCTTCATCTGCTTTGATAAAATCCGTAATTTCATAGCGGAACATCGAATAGCCGTTTTCATGACTGCCGATATAAATTCCGTTAACAAAAACCTCACAGACTGTATTGACACCGTTGAGTTCAAGATAAACTCTTCCCTCAAAAAAGGGAATGTTTCTTTCGTAAACGCATCTGCCTCTGTAATATGTTTCTTCTCCGCCCTGACCGTCAAACGCATTCCATGTATGCGGCAAATCTACCTTTTCCGAAATTCCGTCTTTAATGAAATTCCAACCCTGATTGATGTTTGTTACTTTTCTCATTTTTATGTCACCTTCGCTTTCCCTGTTGTTCTGTTTTTATTATACCATTACACACTTAAAAATCAAGAGCCCTCCGTTTTGACGGAAGGCTCTGTTTTCAATTCAACCTGTGCAGAAAATTATGCTTTTTTCTTTGCAACACTCTTGATAACGAGGAGAGCTGCAACTGTGAGAACTGCACCGACGGGAAGAGCAACAATTGCAAGACCCGACTTTGCAAGAAGACCTGCAACAACATATGTTACAAACGAGATTCCTGCAACGGTCATTGCATAGGGAAGCTGGGTTGAAACGTGATTGATATGGTTGCACTGTGCGCCGGCTGAAGCCATGATTGTTGTGTCGGAGATAGGTGAACAATGGTCGCCGCAAACTGCGCCTGCCATACATGCCGAAATAGAAACAATCATAAGGGGATTTGTTGCTTCAAACACGCTGAGAACGATGGGGATAAGAATACCGAATGTGCCCCATGATGTTCCTGTTGCGAATGAAAGACCGACAGCAATAAGGAAGATGATTGCGGGAAGAAGTGCCTGGAAAGCACCTGCGCTGCCTTCAACAAGCTGTGAAATATAAATCTTTGCGCCGAGGCTGTCTGTCATAGCCTTGAGAGTCCATGCGCATGTAAGAATGAGGATAGCGGGAACCATTGCCTTGAATCCGTCGGGAAGAGAAGACATGATATCCTTGAAGCTGATAACTCTTCTGATAAGGAAATAAACAACTGCAAATACAATTGCGATTGCAGAGCCGATAACAAGACCTACGGAAGCATCAGAATTTGAGAACGAATCAATGAAGCTTTCTCCGCTGAAGAAACCGCCCGAATAAATCATACCGATAACGCAGGTGATGATAAGAACAACAACGGGAAGAACGAGGTCGATAACCTTACCCTTGGGGTTAACTTCTGCATCGTCATTAACAACTCTGTCGCCTGTTGTGAAGAGGTCACCCTTTTCAAGAGCATTTCTTTCGTGAAGTCTCATGGGACCGTAATCTGCTTTTGAGACTGCAAGAACAACCATCATAAGAATAGAGAAGAGAGCGTAGAAGTTATAAGGAATAGCCTGAACAAAAAGACTGATACCGCTTTCGGCGCCTGCGCCTCTTGCAAAGCCTGCAACAGCTGCTGCCCACGAAGAAATGGGAGCGATAATGCAGACGGGAGCCGCAGTAGCATCAATAAGATATGAAAGCTTTGCTCTCGAAACCTTCTTTTCGTCGCATACGGGTCTCATAACCGAGCCGACTGTAAGGCAGTTAAAATAGTCATCAATGAAGATAAGGCAGCCAAGAAGGATTGTTGCAAGCTGTGCACCGGTTCTTGACTTGATGTGCTTTGAAGCCCATCTGCCGAAAGCTGCGGAACCGCCTGCCTTGTTCATAAGCGAAACAAGCATTCCGAGAAGAACAAGGAAGACAATGATACCCATGTTGTAGCTGTCCGAAAGGCTTGCAACAAAGCCGTCGAAAAGAACATGGTTGACAGCTGTTTCAAAGTTACCGCCTGCAAAAATGAAGCCGCCTGCAATAATACCGATGATAAGCGAAGAATAAACTTCCTTGGTGATAAGGGCAAGAACGATAGCGATAACGGGAGGAACAAGTGCCCAGATTGACGCATACTTGCCTATGCTTTCACGAACTTTTTCGATAGCCGCAACAATATGTTCTTTAAAGCCGGGGTCGTTTGTAAGATTGTCTGCATATGAATCAACATAAGCATGAGCGGAGTCGCCGTCGGAAAGGTCGTATTCAACAGCCTCGCCGTCAACATCAACCGAAAATACGGTGCCTGCCGATTCAACAGGAGCTGCAAGTATAACAGCCTCGCCTGTTGTAACAGCGGCATCAGCCGAATCGTCTGCAATTGCAAATCCGAATGTGCAGAGCATTGAGCCGAGAAGGGCAATAACAATACAGATTGCCGCAAGTTTTCTCTTGTTTGTCATAATCAAACCTCCGTAAAATATTAAAAAGCTTCAATATGCACGGCTGCATATCGAAGCTTGAAAAACCTTTGCGATAGCTCTCCACAACCGTGACAGTACGGCACATGTTATGTGCAATACCGGCAAGCACCGCCCCGGGCAGGCAATTGCTAACCTCGGCAAAAGCTCCTTTCAGTCGCTCCTTTTTCCCGTCAGAAATCGGCATACTCTTAACTTTTGCGCCTCTATCTTTGCTTTTTTTACTCTTTGATATTAACTTATATATTATTTTTTGTCAAGAGAAAAAACGAAATGTTATCCCATAAGCTCCGATATCTTTGTGCTCAGCAAAGCGAGCTCCTGCATATCAAGTCCTTCTGCACGCACCGAAGGCTCAAATCCACATTCCTCAATGGCTTTTATAACAATATCTTTCGGTATTCCCGAGCCTGCACTTATGGAATTTGAGGCTGTTTTTCTTCTTTGACCAAAGGCGGCATGTACCATTCTGAAGAATAAATTCTCATCGGGGATCTCGATTTCGGGCTGCTTGCGGATATCCATTCTGATAACGCAGCTGTCAACCTTCGGTGCAGGCATAAACGAGCCTGCCGAAACATCAAAAAGCTTTTGTGCATGCGCGTAATAATCAACCGCAACAGTCACCGCACCCGAAAGACGGCTGCCAACGGGAGCGCAGATTCTTTGCGCCGCTTCTTTCTGCACCATAACCGTCACCGCTTCAATCGGGAGCCTGCTTTCAAGCAAAGCCATAATAACGGGTGAGGTTATATAATAAGGCAGATTTGCGCATACATACACGGGCATTCCGTCAAATTTTTCTTTTATAAGAGCGGCAAGATCGGTTTTCAGAACATCCTGATTGATGATTTCTATATTATCAAAGTTTTTGAGTGTTTCGTCAAGAATCGGCAGAAGCTTTGTATCGATTTCAATAACAACAACCTTTTTCGCTCTCTTTGCAAGCTCTGCAGTAAGAACGCCGATACCTGCACCGATTTCGATAACGCCGCAGTTTTCGTCAATACCGCTTTCCTCCGCCATTCTCGGGCAAACCGAAGGATTAACTATAAAATTCTGACCGAGCGCTTTTGAAAAATGAAAGCCGTGTCTGCCGAGAATTTCTTTGATTGTTCCGATATCCGTTAAATTATACATCACAGCAACCTCGTATCATTAATAATAAGTTCAAAATCACATCCAAGAAATTCCGCCGATTTTTTGCAGAGCACCATTCGTTCAAGAAAAATTTCAAAATACTCCATAACCGGACAAATCAACGTGTCAATTTTAAGCGTAAGAACAATCAGCTTTTTCTCTTTGTCAACATCAATTTCAGAATTAGTTACCGCATAATTAACCCTGTCATGAATATCATTGTAAACCGTATTTTTGTTACGCACTCTGGTTGTACGTACGTCGCTTTTATCGGCAAGAATCAGCGCTGCCGCAAGCGGAGTTACGGGAGCAGCGGTTTTTTCATCATGATGACCTATGGCCGTTGTTACCGCAATAACCTCCTGAAACGGAAAATTTCTTTCACGGAGCAAACTGAAGGCCAGAAAAGCTCCGCTTTGAGCATGACCGCTTCTGTTCACCGCATTCCCGATATCGTGAAGCAAACCCGCAATCTTTGCAAGCTCACATTCCCTTTCGGAATAGCCGAGATGTTCAAGAATCCTGCCTGCATCTGTTCCGGTTTTTACACAATGAGCCACACCATGCTCCGTATATCCGATTGCACCAAGAACATTGTTTGCCGCATCTATTAAAGACAAAATCTCGCTGTCATGCCTCAAATTTTCATAGCTTGTCAAAAAAAGCACGTCCTTTTTTAAAAATATTGTATATCCGTCTGTTGATTTTATAATAAATTCTATTTATAATATTTATCAGAATTATTGTGGAGGGATATGTAAATGTCTATTCTTGTTACCGGCGGCGCCGGATTCATCGGTTCCCACACCTGCGTTGAGCTTCTTAATGCAGGCTATGACCCTATTATACTCGATAATCTCTGTAACAGCAAGAGCGAAAGTGTAAAACGAATAAAAGAAATTACGGGGAAAGATGTCAAATTCTATGAATGCGATATCCGTGACCGCGAGGGACTTGACAAAGTCTTTGCAGATAATAAGATTGATGCCGTAATTCACTTTGCAGGTCTTAAGTGCGTACCCGAGAGTATTTCAAACCCTCTCGAATATTACGATAACAATATCGGCGGTTCGGTTATTCTTTGCGAGGCAATGGCTGCGGCAGGCTGCAAAAAGATTGTTTTCAGCTCATCGGCAACCGTTTACGGCAGTGAAAACCCCTCACCTCTCAAAGAAGATATGCCCGAGGGAAAAACAACCAACCCCTACGGCACAACCAAGCTTTATATTGAAAGAATCCTCAAGGATACCTGCGCATCCGACAGCGAGTGGAGCGCATGCCTTCTGCGCTATTTCAACCCCATCGGTGCACACAAGAGCGGCAGAATCGGCGAAGACCCCAACGGAATACCCAACAACCTTGTTCCTTACATAACACAGGTTGCCATCGGCAAGCTTGACCATCTCAATGTCAACGGCAATGATTATCCCACCCCCGACGGAACAGGCGTGCGTGACTATATCCATGTTGTTGACCTTGCACTCGGACACCTCAAAGCAGTTGAAAAGGTTCTCGGCGAAAACGGCTGCTTCACATACAATCTCGGAACAGGCAACGGATACAGTGTGCTTGAGGTTGTGAAAGCATTTGAGAAAGCCTGCGGTAAGCCTGTTAAATATGTTATCGCACCCCGCAGACCCGGCGACATTGCAACCTGCTATTCCGATCCCTCCAAGGCAAAGGAAGAACTCGGCTGGGAAGCTGTCAGAGGCATCGACGAAATGTGCGAGGATTCATGGCGCTGGCAGTCGCAGAACCCCAACGGATACGAGGCATAACCATGCAGATGCAGAACTATATCTGGGATTTTGACGGAATGCTGTTTGACAGCTATCCTCACATCACATCTGCTTTTTTAAAAGCTCTCGGCGATTTCGGCAAAGATGCCGATTATGACGAGGCAAAGGCACTTCTCGAAATCACCTTTGCACACGCCTTTGAGCATTATGATGTCGGCGAAGAAGAAAAAGCGATTTTCCGCAACTACGAGCACGATTATTCCCTGCGCCCGATTGCGGTACCGTTTGAAAATACATATAAAACCCTTGAAGCCCTCTTCAACAGCGGCAAAAAGCATTTTCTATATACGCACCGAGGCTTTGAAACCTCACAGCATTATCTTGAAATCTACGGTATGAAGAAATTCTTCACCGCTTTTGTTGATTCCTCAATGAAATTCCCCTCAAAACCCTCACCCGATGCGGTAAATTGGATTTGCGACACCTACGGACTTAACAGAAACGAAACCGTGATGATCGGCGACAGAGAAATTGATGTTCTCTCAGGCAAAAACGCAGGCACCTTCGGCTGCCTTTTCACAAAGAAAGAAAACATTGAGTCATTAGCAGATTTTATAATCAAAGATATTTCGGAAGTCTTGAATTTTTAAATAAAACGGAGGCAAATCATGCGTGCAGTAATAACAGTTATCGGCAAAGACATGGTCGGTATTCTCGCAAAAGTATCGACCGAATGCTCAAACCACAACATAAACGTGCTTGAGGTTACACAGTCAATTCTTCAGGACATGTTTGCAATGATAATGATGGTTGATATTTCAAAATCGGATATTCCCTTCACAGAGCTTTCAGATATGCTCCAAAAAATCGGAAGCGATATGGGGCTTTCAATCCATGCAATGCACGAGGATATTTTTAACGCGATGCATACTATATAATGTGAGGTGATTCCCGTGCTTAACGCAAGAGATATACTTGAAACAATAACCATGATTCAGGATGAACACCTGGACGTGCGTACAATAACAATGGGAATTTCCCTTCTCGACTGCTGCCACAGCGATGTTGATGTCATGTGTCAAAAAGTATACGATAAAATCACTCGTTACGCAAAAAATCTTGTTGCAACAGGCGAACAGATTGAGAAGGAATTTGGCATTCCCATTATAAACAAACGAATTTCGGTTACTCCCGCGGCAATGATTCTCGCATCCTGCGAAAACAAGGATGCCGTAAAACTCGCAAAGACACTTGAAAAGGCTGCCGTTGCCTGCGGAGTCAACTTCCTCGGCGGTTTTTCCGCCCTTGTTCAGAAGGGCTTCGGTCCCGGTGACAGAGAGCTTATCGAAGCAATTCCCGAGGCATTAAGTGTTACCGACCATATCTGCTCCTCGGTCAACATCGGCTCAACAAAAACAGGAATCAACATGGACGCAGTAGGTCTTATGGGTCATGTTGTCAGAAAAAGCGCAGAGCTTACCGCGGACAGAGATTGCATCGGTCCCGCAAAGCTCGTTGTTTTCTGCAATGCTCCCGAGGATAATCCGTTCATGGCGGGCGCATTCCACGGTGCAGGCGAACCCGACTGTGTAATCAATGTCGGCGTTTCAGGTCCCGGCGTTGTAAGAGCCGCTCTCGCCAAGGCAGGCGACTGCGACCTTACCGCAGTTGCAGATCTCATAAAGAAAACCGCATTCAAAATCACCCGTATGGGTCAGCTTGTTGCAAGCGAAGCTTCACGCAGACTCGGTGTGCCTTTCGGCATTGTTGACCTTTCTCTCGCACCCACACCTGCTATCGGCGATTCTGTCGCACATATTCTTGAAGAAATGGGTCTTGAATGCTGCGGATGTCACGGCACAACCGCCGCTCTCGCACTTCTCAACGATGCGGTTAAAAAAGGCGGCGTCATGGCTTCTTCGCATGTCGGCGGACTTTCAGGCGCATTCATTCCCGTAACCGAAGATGCAGGCATGATTGATGCGGCAAGATGCGGTGCTTTGACCCTCAACAAGCTTGAGGCAATGACAGCAGTCTGCTCCGTCGGTCTTGATATGATTAATATTCCCGGTGATACTCCTGCAGAGGTCATCTCTGCAATTATCGCAGATGAAGCCGCCATCGGCATGGTTAACTCAAAGACAACCGCCGTAAGAGTTATCCCAGCTATCGGCAAAGGAATCGGCGAAGAGTTAAGCTTCGGCGGACTTCTCGGCAGCGGTCCCGTTATGCCGCTTTCAACCTATTCCCCTGCAAAATTCATAAGCAGAGGCGGAAGAATCCCCGCTCCCATGCAGAGCTTAAAGAACTAAAGTAAGATGACTCACGAAGAAAAATTCTCCGTGAGTCATTTTTTATTTTAAATTTCTTATCGACGGATTATCAATCAGTCTTCCGTCAACATCAAATCTTGAGCCGTGGCACGGGCAATCCCAACTGTTAAGCTCGCTGTTAAACGAAAGTCGGCAGCCGAGATGTGAGCAATTCGGATTTGCAATATGCAGATTTCCGCTTTCATCTCTGTATGCGGCAACGGTTTTACCCTCATGCCTCACTATGCCACCCTCACCGCTTTTGAGCTGTGAGGAGCTTTTTTTCGGCATTTTCAGCTTCTTTATAACAAGTCCGTTGACGGAGCGGATTGCATGACTGCAAAGCTCTCCTGCACCTGCTGACAGACTCCTTTGCGGAGAAAACACTTCTGCGTTTTCGTTTTTTATTCCGCAAATCATATCTGAAACAATCTCTGCGGCAGCCATAGAATTTGTCATTCCCCACTTCTGAAAGCCGGTTGCAACGAAAAATCCGCTCGTATTCTTTGAATATTTTCCTATATAAGGCACGGAATCGGGCGGCATGCAGTCCTGCGCAGACCACCTTGCCGTTTCAGATGCATCTTTCCATATTTCCTTGACCCTTTTGGCAATATTCGAAAACTCATTTCCTTTGCATTCTCCCGTTATGTGCGAACCTCCACCAGCAATTATCATATTACCATATTCCCTCAAAGACAGCGCGTCAGGGTCAATCCCATAATACATTCCGTTGATTTTTTCGCAATTTTCAAAAGCAACTGCGTATGACCTTGCCTGATGCAGACGCAGAAAATAATATCCCGGTGCATTTATAAACGGATAATGCGTTGCAACAACAACATTTTTTGCCCTGACTGTTTTTCCGTTAGCTTTAAGAACACCGTTTTCGGCAGAATAAACCTTTGTTTTTTCATATATTTTCAGCTTTTTTGCAATTGCCGACGTAAATTTAAGAGGATTAAATTGCGCCTGACTTTCAAAACAAAGCGATTTTTTAACAACAAACGGCAACGGCGACCCGTTCATAAGCATTGCAGAAACACCAAGTCTTTTTGCTGCTTCAAACTCTCTGTTCAGCGCATTTTCATCTGACTGTGTGTAAAGATATGACGGTAAACGTTTGAATGAACATTCTATTCCCTCTTTTTTTATTATCCGTTCATATTCATCAACCGCTTTTAAATTTGCCCTTGCATACTGCGCCGCTTTGCTCTCTCCGAATGCGTCAATAAGTCTGTCATAAATCAGACCGTGCTGGCAGGTGATTTTTGCGGTCGTGTTCGCTGTCTGACCCGTGCAGATTCTGTCTGCCTCAAGAATCACGGCATCTTTTCCCTTTTCTTTCAGTTTGTATGCCGTCAACAGTCCCGCCATTCCGCCGCCTATAATGACTGTTTCAGCCTCCAAATCCTCATCAAGACACTCAAACGCAGGCATTTCAACACTTCTGCTCCATAACGATTCCATGGCAAACCTCCGAATTTTGATAATTTATTATTCGCAGGTTTCTGAAACATATACAAAAACGGACAGCCAAAGCTGTCCGTTAAACTATTCTTTCCAAGCTTTTACAAGCTCTTTATAATGATTGCCCTTATGTTCAAAATCCTTATAGACATTGTAGCTCGATGCCGCAGGCGACATTATGCAGCTTTTGCCCTTTTCGGTAAATCTGAACGCCGCATCAACAGCTTCCTCCATGGTCTGCGCAAGAATGATATTTTTAGTGCAGCCTCTTTCAAGAAGTGCGTTGCATATGTTTATTCCCGTGTCAGGCATTCCGATTATGGTACGAAGCTTGCATTTTTCAAGATACTTTTCAAATCCCGAGTAATCAATACCTCTGTCCATTCCGCCGAAAATGAGAGTATCAACATCATCAAGCGCTTCAATTGCGCATTCAACGGCATGGGGAATTGTTGCGATTGCATCGTTATAGAATTTTATTCCGTAATATTCGCCGATGGGCTCCATTCTGTTTTCAATACCCTTGAAATTTCTGACAGCTTCAAGAATATCCTCGTCGCTTATGCCGATGCATCTTGCCGCTGTTGCCGCAAACAAAACATTCTGCTTGTTATGCGCACCCTTGAGTCTTTCGTTTGAAGCCGCCGCGGCGATAAGCTTCTCATCGCCATTTCCGCCATTTTCGCAGACCTTGATAACCGTTGTTTCCGTCTTTGAAAAATTGAAGTTCTCTTCAAAATTCTGCCATGCATTACAGATAAAATAATCGCAGCCGACCTGATGGCGGATTATGTTCATCTTGGCTGTAACATAGCCGCTGAAGCCGTTGTAATGGTCAAGATGCTCGGGATAAATATTTGTCATAACCGCAACATGGGGCGATGCAGTTGTATACTCAAGCTGATGCGACGACATTTCAATAACCGCGGCAAGCGAATCTCCGCTTTCAAGGCTGTCAAGTACAGGCACACCCATATTCCCTATAAGGCAAACCTTTTTGCCTGCCTGCTTTATCATTTCATAAATCAGGGTTGAGGTTGTGGTCTTGCCCTTTGTGCCCGTAACGCCGATACAGACACCCTTTGAAAAGCGCATAAACAAATCCGTCTGGCATGTCACTTCAATATTGCTTGAAACAGCAACATCCCTGAATGAAATACCGGGAGTTTTTATGACTGTTTCATATTTTTCTATCGCATCAAGATAATCCTCGCCGCAATGAAGAGTTACATTCGGATCATCAAGCTCAATCTGACGCATATCCGCAATACCGATTTTTTTGTCAGGCAGATTTCTTCTTATTATATCATAGGTAGAGCGTCCTTCTCTGCCGAAGCCGAGAATAAGCACTTCCCTGCCTTTGAGATATTCAATTAACATCTGAAACATAATTTTTGCATCTCCTTGCCGCAGGCATGCCGTTAAATTTGCATTTCATATTATTATACCAAATCTTTTCTCTATATTCAAGAAAAAGAATGCACTTTTTTATCAGTCAAAAATGAATTATTGCGACAATTTATTACAAAATAATTAATAAATTCTTAAATGTCATCTTTTTTCTAATTTGTAAAATTAAATTTCCGTTAAAGTAATATAATTCCATTTGCAGTATAAAATAACATTATGTGGGGATTTTTTAATGAAGAAATCAAAAATCGTTTCTGTCATGGTTTTACTTCTGACTGCCATGATGATTTTCACAGGATGCATGGGCGATGACAAGCCTTTGCCGAACGGTGAGGGTGGCTCCGATATAGCTGTAACACCCGAAAAACAAACAGTTTCTCAAACTGAAGCTCAATCTCCGTATTCAAGCGAGGATAAACTCATCGCACTCACCTATGATGACGGACCAAACCCGACTCAAACCAACAAAATTCTTGATATTCTTGAAAAGCACAACAGTCACGCAACCTTCTTTGTTGTTGGTTATAATATTGAAAAAAATATTGACACAATCAAACGCACCCAGTCAATCGGCTGCGAAATCGGAAACCACTCCGACAGCCACAAAAATCTTACAAAGTGCAGTTCTTCCGTTCTCCGTGAACAGGTGGACAAGCCCAACGAGCTTATTTTTTCGCTTACAGGCATAAAACCGGTTCTTTTCAGAGCCCCCGGAGGTGCATTCAAAGGTGTAACCAACAATATCGGGATGCCTCTGATTCAATGGTCAATAGATACCGAGGATTGGAAATCAAAGGACGCTTCTCATGAAGGCAGAACTGACGAAGAAAGAAATGCGGAGCTTCACAGAATTGCCGATGATGTTGTAAACAACGCCCAAAAAGGCGACATTGTTCTCATGCATGATATTTACGGATTCACCGCAGATTTGAGCGAGTTAATTATACCCGGTCTTGTCGAAAAAGGTTTTAAGCTTGTAACCGTCAGCGAAATGTATGAAGCCTACGGTGTTCCGCTCAAAAACGGAGAGGTTTATTATTCCGTTGAATTTGTTCAACCGCAGACTGATTCTTCGGTTACCCTTGAAGCAGGTGAATACACCGTTAAAACCAACGGAGGCTCACTCAATATCCGAATTGAGCCTAAAAAGGATTCTCAAAGCATCGCAAAGCTTTCAAGCGGCGATACCGTAAAGGTTATCAAATCCGTTCCCGGCTGGGCTTTCGTTGATACAAGCTTTGCAAGCGGCTGGGTAAACGCAGCATATCTTGTAAAATAAAATTTGACAGCTGTCTTTCCCGAAACAGAAAGGCGGCTGTATTATTTATTAATTATGACAAAATACACAAAATATGTTTATATATTTACAAAAATTTTTCAAACAAATTCTTTAATTACTGTTAACTTTTAGGATTATTTATGATATAATTTCAGTTAATAATGGATTATTATGTACTTAATATAGATTAATCGGTTTGTAGGTGATAATTTGTCCCCCAAAAAGAAAAAAAGCACGGGCGGCTACGAGGATATTTCCAGTTACAGCACCCCAAAGGGCTTTAAAAACAAAATGAGCCATTTCTGGAATTTTAAATTCAAAACGTTTTTTCTTAAAAATCATAAGCGCAATCTCAAGGCACTTATGAGCATCTGTATATGCCTTGTACTTGTTGTTTCCGCTCTCGGCGGAGCATATGTACGTAAGCTGTTCTCGCTCATTAACCACGACGAAGGCCACTCAGGAAATCCCGATGCAACCTTTGTTGAAGATATTGCCGAAGATGAGGATGTGTCTTTTAACAGCATCGCAGACATTGCATATGCAAACTCAATCAAGGACCTTCTCCGTTCGTGGGCAACCAACAACGGCGAAAAAATCCACAGCAAAAAGGTTATCAACGTTCTTCTCATCGGTGAAGATAACGAGGACGGTTCTCACCGTTCAGACTCAACAATGCTCGTTTCCGTCAACACGAAAACCAAAAAAATAACAATAACATCCTTTCTCCGCGATTCATATACCTATATGGATATCAACGGCAGCGAAAGATTCGACAAAACCAACCACTCCTACGCATGGGGCGGCGCTGCAAAGCTGATGGAGGTTCTCTCAAACAACTATAAAGTTAAAATTGATTATTACGTTTCAATTAATTATGAATCATTTGTCGCGGCGGTTGATGCTCTCGGCGGAATCTCTGTTCCGATTACCGAGGAAGAGGCGAGATACATGAACCGCACAACCCGAATCAAGGGCTTCACAAGTGGCGAAAGCGTTCATCTCAACGGTGAACAGGCTCTGATTTACGCAAGAATCAGAAAGCTTGACAGCGAGGTTGAAAGAACAAGAAGACAGCGTGAACTTATCTCATCGCTGATAAACCAGGTGAAGGGATCCTCGGTTGGCGATCTTAACAACGCAATACAGACCTTCCTGCCTTATGTTACAACAAATCTCAAAACAAGCCAGATTATCTCTCTCGGTACTCAAGCCTTAAGCGACGGCTGGCTGCAATATGAAATTGCAAGCCAGGCATACCCCGATGAACAGCACCGCTACGGCGTTGATTATTTCCAGACTTATACGGGAAGGCTTTTCGTCTGGATAGTTGATTATATAACCGCCGCAAGAGATCTTCAGCTTGCACTTTACAATCAGACAAATATAGAAATAAATCCGCTGACCCATGTTTCCGCAATTGACCTCGCCAAGGGATCTGTTTCCACAGGCGGAAATTATGAAGAAACAACAGAGGAAGAATCAACCGAATACGAAACTCATTATTACGAAGAAGAGGAAACAACAAGAAAAAATATTTTCAATTGGATAGGCGACGATAACCGCAAGCCGACCCTTCCTCACTTTAACGGAGAAGAAACCACCCAGGATTTCTATTATTACGAAGAAACAACCGAATATTTTTCACAAGACTCTTCAGATGAATCCTATGAATATCCAGAAGAAAATACTAACGGTGATGAAACCACTTTGCCTGATGCTGAAGAATACTATTAAAATAAGCCCGCTGTCACAGACAGCGGGCTTAAATTCTATTTATTTATGCTTTGACTTCTTCTTTTTTCTCTTTGTTCTTTTCCGCTTCTTTAGCTTCAAGAGCAACAGCCATCTTTTCACGGATTATTTTGATATCTGTTCCTTTTTCAACAAGCTCAAAATATTCTTCTGCAGGAAGTCCGCCGACAAAGCACTGCTTATACTTAACCTCAACGCCTTTCTTTGCAATAACAATGTTAATGCCGAGAAGGAGAACGAGTGCTGCAATATAAACAAATATGCCGATGCCTACCGAACCGCTGATAAACTCGGGGAATACTGCTGAAATACCGTTTGAAAATACAGTAAAGAAAATGGCTGATGCTGCTGCCAAAACAATTGCAATTGAATTAAGAGTTATGTTTCTGGGATTACCCTTGGGCGAGCAAGCCAGCATAAGCATAAGAAGGCTTACGATAACCATAACAAGCGAAAGAAGAATGCAGACCAATGCGCCTGCGTATCCGATAAAGCTTGTTCCGAGAAGCGACGAGCCAATCATGGTGAAGAGCGCATCAAAATCAAGAGATGAAACAAGATTATAAATCTCGATTGCATTAACACCCGTTGTTGTCTCTTCAATAAACGGACCGCTGTATGTAACGTTACAAAGCGGAAGCAACAGCGCCGCAATGGGAAGAATTGAAAGAACTATTCTGATTATTGTCAGCTTTGAGCCTATGAACGAAGCCTTAAGTCTGTCAATTCTCTTCTGAAGTCTGGCATGCTCTGCTTCTGCTGCGTCAGCCTCGTTAAGTAGTCTTTCTTCCATTCCGTAATAAACAAGGTTGACTCCGCACTCCGGACAATTGGGGCGCCAATCTAATATAGTGAGCTTTCTACCACATTTCGGACAGTTAGCCATATTTTCTCCTCCAAATCAAGGTTATATAACAATATTTATTCTACCATACAAACAGCACTAAATCAATTGTGAACTATAACTAAAATGACACGCTTATTTTCGGCATTATGACCATTAGACCTGAAATCATGTAAGTCCGCCGTCGGCTGTAATAACCTGTGCGGTAACATAATCTGAGTCGTCACTTGCCAAAAATGAAACAACTCCCGCAATTTCTGCTGCCGTTCCGAACCTTCCCATAGGTATCTCTTCTGCAAAAGCCTTTTTCTCATCCGCATGAAGATTGTTGTTCATTTTGGTATCAACCGCACCGGGGGCAACACAGTTAACCTGAATATTGCTCGGAGCAAGCTCTCTTGCAAGAGCCTTTGAAAAACCGATAACCGCCGCCTTCGTTGCCGAATAAACTGTTTCGCAGGATGCTCCGTAAACACCCCACATTGAAGAGATATTTATAATTTTTCCGCTTTTTTTTCTTATCATAAACGGCACCGCACACTGACAGCAATTGAAAACGCCCTTGAAATTCACCGCGGTAATGCGGTCAAAATCCTCTTGCGTAATATCCGTAAATAACTTCTGTTGGGAAATTCCTGCGTTATTGACAAGCACAGAAACGCCGCCGAAATATTCGGTGGCGTCTGCAAAAACTTTTTTGATTTCTTCATAATCGGCAACATCCGCTTTATATGTTTTAAAACGTGTTTCCGTCTGCGAAAGTTTTTCTTCAAGCTCTCTTATTCCGTTTTCATCAGAGCAGTAACATGCGGCAATTTCAAAGCCGTCCTTTGCCAGACGAAGAGCAATTTCGCTGCCGATTCCGCCGGATGCTCCCGTTATCAATGCACACTTTTTCATCATTATCCGTTAACAAGTGAATTAGGGTCAAAGTTGTTGCCCATCATGGTTGTCAAATCAAGATAATTCTTCGGAGCTGCAAACTTCGACTTGTCAACATTCGTTGTAACTTCGTTATATTCAATAATCGTGATATTCTCTCCGTTAACACTCTCTTCTCTCTTGAGCATTCCGTCCTGATAATAGCGTTTTACGGTTGTTCCTTCGTTTTCATAAACATCACAGATGTATTTCTCGCCTTCATAAACAACCTCACCGCTTGAAACATAATTACCCGTAATCTCTTCATCAATGATATCAAAAGCATCCTCGGGAATCATTTCACCAAGTGTTTCCTTGGGAATTGACATATACGCTCTCATCGAAGGAATTACCATATAGCAAGTGCCGTCAAGGAAAATCATATTGACCCTGACACTGCCCTTGCCATCCTCTTTCGGGATTGCGGTTTCAATAAAAAGGTCCTTATTGTTGCGCATAAACACTATCGGCATAACCATTTCAACACCGTTGGTCTTTGTTTTCATGGTGATGTCAATGGTAAATGTTTCTTTTTTCAGAACTTCTTCATAGTCAACAGAGCTGTTTTCATGCTCGGGCTTACCGTCGGAACCCATCTCAACGTCAATTTCGTTGAACGCATCCTCAGGAATAACCTCGTCAATGTTGAGCTCGGGTTGAGTAACGTCAGCCTCAATCATGTCCTCAAAGTCTTCCATTGACTCCACATTTCCAAAAGAATCAAAGAAAGACTGCGCTTCAGGAGTCAGGGTCGGAGCTTCGGTTTTGGGAACCTTTGTTGTTTCAATAACAACGTCGTTCGGATTTGCAGGCTGTCTGTTACCGTCTGCATCATAATAGAAATATTCGCCGTTATTCTGATAAATCTTTCTTGTTTCGCCTTCGGCATCAACAATATATGCCTGACTTTCAATCTCAAAGTTCGGCGCCTTTTCAATCTTACGGCAAGCGGCAAAGCTCATCAAAAGAGTAAAAACAAGAATTATTGCAACTATATTTTTCTTCATATGTTCTCCTCCGAAAGGATTAGTGTCGGAATAAACTTTCCTTATATAGAATATCTTATTTCAGCCGCAAAATCAAGACTTCTTTTGTAATAAATGATATCTATTTTGTAAAGCTTTTGTTGCCAAACTGTAACAAATCGTCTGATATAACGTATAAAAATTAAAATTAATAAAAAACTCTTGCAAAATCCTTGTCTATCATTTATAATATTCTGCAGACCGAAGAAATATAAGCTACTGTGGCTCAGTTGGTAGAGCAGCGCATTCGTAATGCGCAGGCCGTCGGTTCGAGTCCGACCAGTAGCTCCAAAAAAGGCTTAACGAATTTCGTTAAGCCTTTTTTAATAAAAAGAAGCAACGCATTAGGGTGATTTTTACATGAGCAAAATCAAAAATTTCTTAAAAAATGAAGCTGTGCTGATAATTTCGTTTATTCTCGCAGCCGCATCGGCTTTTATAATAAAGCCAAGCACAGATTATATCGGCTACATAGATTTCCGTACTCTTGCCCTGCTTTTCTGCCTAATGGCAGTCATGGCAGGTTTTAATAAGCTCGGAATTTTTAAAACGCTCGCCTCAAAGCTGCTTTCATTCGCATCAACCTCGCGCAACCTTTGCCTCACATTAAGCCTGCTGTGCTTCTTTTCCTCAATGGCAATAACAAATGACGTTGCACTGATAACCTTTGTTCCGTTTTCGGTTATAATTCTGAATCTTTCAAATAAAAACCATCTGCTCATTCCACTTGTAACACTCGAAACAATAGCCGCAAACCTCGGCAGCATGCTCACCCCCGTAGGTAATCCTCAGAATCTCTATCTTTTCTCTTCATTTGAAATGAAAACCGCGGAATTTTTCAAAGTCCTGCTACCCTATGCTACACTTTCACTGATTCTGACAGTTATTTTCTCACTCTTTATCAAAAAAGAAAAGATTGAATTTTCATCCGAAACAAACAAAGAAAAAGCAGATTACAAGCTGTGCATTATCTATTCCGTTTTGTTTATCGCAGCGCTTCTTACGGTTTTCCGCATTATTCCGTTTGAAATCACTCTTGCTGTTTCTATTGCAGCCGTTTTAATTTTTGACCGCAAAACACTCACAAAGGTCGATTACTCACTTCTTCTGACCTTCACATTTTTATTCATATTTATCGGCAATCTCAAAAACATTGCACCCGTCAGCGACTTTCTGCATTCAATCGTAAACGGAAACGAGGTTCTTGTCGGAGTGGCATCAAGTCAGATTTTTTCAAATGTTCCTGCCGCAATTCTTCTTTCGGGATTTACGAAAAACGCCGCAGACCTGCTTATCGGAGTCAATCTTGGCGGCCTCGGCACTCTTATCGCCTCAATGGCAAGCCTTATATCATTTAAATATGTAATAAAAGAAAAAGTTTCCGCCGGCAGATATATCCTCTTTTTTACGGCAGTCAATATAATCTTCCTTGCTTTTAACCTTGCGCTTTGGGCAGCCATAAAATAATTTCGTCAAAGCAATTGACAAAGCGTTTTTAATTTGATAGAATATTTGAGTTGAAAAATTCAATATCCGGAGAGTTGTCCGAGTGGTCGAAGGTGCAGCACTCGAAATGCTGTGTGGGGAAACTCACCTAGGGTTCGAATCCCTAACTCTCCGCCAGATTTAAGAGCATAGCAACATATGTTGCTATGCTCTTAAAATTTATAAGTAAGAGTTTGGGATTCGAAAGGGCGTTAAGAAAACATTCCGGGGGAATGTTTTTAGCCCGTCGAGTTGCTCCGTGCCCAAATACGGCACAAGCAGCCGAATGTCGAACTTTAAGAGAAATTCAACCTGCATTTACCCTAACTCTCCGCCAGAAAAGAAACCGCAGTTGATACAATAGTGTCGACTGCGGTATTGTTATTGCGAAGCAACAAGGTTCCCGAACGCAATGCGTGAGGGGTTCTTATTCAGCTATCCCAAACCCTTGCATATCAATAGTTTCAAATCATAACCCCCGGCTGAGCCGGGGGTTTGCAC
>JAFQSY010000038.1 GCA_017409265.1 Clostridia bacterium | reverse complement strand
GTTTTTATCTTTATAGACACGGACATAATCAATCAGCCATTCTATGGGATAGTTATTTTCGGGCTCATCCCAACCGCTGAAATCAGAATTTATATACATAGACAAAATCATACACATTCTGTATTGCGGTGATTTCCTCGTCTGCGCCACTTCTTTTCCGTCAACATAAAAGGTTATTCCTTCCGGTCTCCAGTCCATAGCATAGGTATGAAATTCATTAACATAGTCACTCGGCTCTCCATCCAATTCAACCCTGCTTGCCCATTCGTCAAGATTGGGATCATCCCAAGCATGGACCTTCGGTTCAAACACTCCCGGAGATTTAAAAAAGGTTTCAAAGACATCTATTTCGCCATTCTGAACAGAGTCTGTTCCGTCGGTATCATCCTGAACCCCGATAAGCCACCATGATGCGTATCCGCCGCCACCTGTGTCAGGCATTTTCATCCGTATTTCAAAATAGCCATACTGTGTTGCGTATCCTTCATAAGGCTCAACTTCCATTTGTTGAGCACCGCCCGGATGCAGATGATTCTTTTCCCAAGTCTGAATACCGTTGGCTATCCATAGAAGATTATCGGGATCTGCCGAGCCGGGCTGACCGCCGAAATAATCGGGAGAATCTTTTGTGATATACAGATTCAGATAGCCGTTCTCAACTTTATATCTTGCAGTTGAACCTGCTGTGTTGGCAGTGCAGTGAGGCAAATACTGCGGTAACCAAGACTCTGTATTTAAATTGCCGTCATTAAATTCGGTGCTGAAATCAAGCACATAGCCTTCCTTTTCGGGAACACATTCTTCGGCGTATGCTCCTGACGGCAAGCCGAGCAACATAGTTAAAACAAGCAAAAAAACCATACTTTTTCTGAACATGATTTTTTATCCTTTCGTACAAATTCTTATTTGGTTTGTCGATTTGATTATATCACTCATACCAATAAAAAAGCAACAGTTTTCAGGCTGTTGCTTTTGAAGTTTCAGTTTAACAAATCAGAATTTATAAAACACGATAATAAGGACAAATATCCTCATAATACCCGTTTTTCATACGAAAGCCTTTTGGTATTGTGCCTAATTGAGTAAAGCCGAGACGCTCATATAAATGTCTGGCGTGCATATTTGTTGCAACAACCGCATTAAACTGCAAAACGGAAAATCCGTGTTCACGTCCTTGCTCAATACAATCCAACACCAGTTTTTCTCCTATATGCAATCCTCTGCTATGCGAACTGACAGCATAGCTTGCATTGCAGATATGACCGCATCTTCCGATATTGTTCGGATGCAAAATATAGAGTCCGTATATTTTCTCTGTTTCAGCATCAACTGCAACACCCGTATAGGTTTGTTCAGCAAAAAAGACAGCGCCGCTTTCAAGAGTCAAAAACTCTTCTTGAGGAAAGGCGTTTCCTTCCTCTACGATTTCATTCCAGATTTCTATCATCGCACACAAATCTTTTTCTTCATATTTACGTATTACTGTTCCCACTTGTTTTTACCTCGTAAAAGTCTTATTTGTCTGAATAAATTTTTATCATATTAAACCGTTTTCTATGTGCACCGCAGGGTCACGGAATGAGTGTTTTTTGTTTTGTTCAAATATCAGCATTGAATCACTTTATAAAACAACATTAAACCTTGTGCTGCTTTTTGGGGTAAGAGAGTACGTTAAACTCTCAAGGTTGCGGTTTGTCCGAAAAATACATAACATAATCATCTACAGAAATTATCAGTGTGTATTCAAAACTTCCGTCATGATAAGTTGTTTTGCCGACTACAGCATTATTGTTGCCGTTGATTTCATAAACCGTAGATTCAGGGGCAGCATTTGCTTCTGAATACTCAAGTACCCATTCTCGATTATTTGTATTATCGGTAATTTGAATTTCTCCGTTGCTTGCGGCACAAGACAAATCAATGATTTCTGCATCTTGATGCAAGTCGGCTTCATCAGATGAACAATATGCGATTGTTCCACTTTCAGAAAGCTGAATTCTTGAAATCTGCCACTTATGGTTTTCTATGGCAAGATTATTTGCAGACGAACATCCTGCTGATATTAAACATATAACCAAAACCAATAATAATAAAAAAATGTTTCTTGTTTTTCTCATTTTGTGTCTCCTTATTATATTAACCTAACCTCAAACCTTGCACCGCCGTTTTTTGCATCGGTCACGGATATTTCGCCGCTACAGAGGGTCAGAATATTTTTAACGAGTGCAAGACCCAAGCCGTTACCTTCGGATTTATGGGAGCTGTCGCTCTGATAGAATTTGTTAAAAATATGCTTCTTTTCTTCGTCGCTGATTCCACAGCCTTCATCTTCTATGGTGAAGGTTATTTTATCATCTGCGTTTTCCAGCTTAATTCTTATCAAGCCGTTTTCGGGGCTGAATTTTATTGCGTTATCAATAAGATTGTTCCACACATGAAACATCAGACTTTCATCGCCCGTATATTCAATCTCATCCAAATCAACATCAAAGTCAATTTCCTTTGCGCTCCATTTCGGTTCAAGAAGAACTATTGACTGCCTTATCTGCTCATCAAGACGGTAGGTTGTTTTCTTTGCCTGAATAGCCTTGTTATCAACCTTTGAAAGCAGAAGAATGTTGCTTACAAGCTCCGAAAGACGTTTTGTATTGAAAAGTATCTTTTCGATATATTCGTTTTCTACTTCGTCAATGTTTTCGGTGTTCTGCAAAAGGGTTGCATAGCCGTCAATCGCAGTTATCGGCGTTTTGATTTCGTGGGAAACGTTTGAAACGAAGTCAGTTTGCAGAGTTTCGGTTGCGCCGAGCTCTTTTACCATAAGATTGAAATTCGTGTAAATATCCTGAATTGCTTCAAGCTTGCTTTCGGTTTCAATCTGTGTTTTAAAGTCTCCTTCAGCAACTTTGTTCATTGCAGAGCTTAAATTTGTAAGCGGAGTAATAAGTCTTTTTGAAATAAAAGACATAACAATTCCGCCGACGATTATGCTCACAAACACAATCCATATCAGATTAGGAATGCTTATCTGAACATCAAAATAATACTTTGCAATATATGCAAGCGAAAGCTCCAGCGGAATGGTTACACCGAAGCCGACAATGACCGAAGTAATAAAATATCTCCACAGCTTTTTTGAATTCGGATTCTTTTTCATTTCTTCTCCACCTTATATCCTACGCCACGCATAGTGACGATTCTGAAATCGGTGTTATCCTTGAAGCGGTCACGCAGTCTGCCGATATGAACATCAACCGTATGAGTATCGCTTACGGCATCATAGCCCCATATCTCGTCCATCATCTGCTGACGGGTAAAGATCTTTCCCGGATAGGATGCCATTTTATATAGAAGCATAAACTCCTTCTGCGGCAGAATCATACTTTCTCCGTTGCAGGTTACTGTCAATGAATCGCATTCCATAACGGTTGAGCCGATGGTCAATTTTCGTTCATTCATAACCTGCGCTCTGCGGAGAAGCGCACCCACACGAAGCACCATTTCATTGACATTTACGGGCTTGACCATATAATCATCCATACCCGAAAGGAAGCCGAGCCGCATATCGTCAAAGGCATCCTTTGCGGTAATTGTAAGAACGGGTATGTTGTTGCCCGCTTCACGCAGAGAATTAACAAGCTCGTAGCCGTCCATAACAGGCATCATTATATCGGAAATTATGAGGTCAAAATATGTGTTATCCATGGCATCGAGTGCTTCTTTTCCGTTGGAAACACCCGTTACCGAATATCCGTTTTTTAAAAGAACGTGTGTAAAAAGCTCACGAAGCTCAATATCATCTTCTGCAATAAGTATTTTAAACATCTGCAACACCTCACGGTTATATTTTACAGTCAATATGTGAATAAATCAAGAGAGTGCAAAACGGACAGCACCATTGTTGCGGAACTGCCCGTTCTGCGGTTCTATGGAGGAACCATATATGAAAGTGTGGAGGAGATAGGTGTTTTAATATCTGTTACGAACCTTTTCGGCAAAACCGAGAAGATTTCTGATTTCAAGAACCCTTCCGTCATCAAGAACTGCCGTTCCGCAGAACTTTCCGAACACCTGATGACCGTGCTGACTGATTATTCCGATGTCAAAAGAGTGAACATTATCATAAATCGGCACGAAATCCATATCAAATCTGCCGTCGGAGCAGATGAATTTCCAAGGCTTCATCACATCGTCGGGAATTTCAAATAATATGCGGTCGAGCTTATGGCATTTGCCGTCATAAAAAATCATATTTTCACTTGCGGCGGAAGTATCGCCGAAGCCGTATCCGATATTAAATCCGAAGCTTTTGCCGTCAATAATGCCGTTACCCGAACTCCAGTACCAAGTGTTGTCATAAGTCCAGACACCTCTGCCCCAATCAAGGGTAGCAAAATCCTTTTCAGGGTTGAAATAATGTTTTTTGCCGTTATATTTAACCCATCCTTCAGCGGGCATACAGTTAATTTTCTGGTTATAATAAAAGGCTGTTTCATCCTCTTTCCACGGTGTTGCGATAACCATTGTATCACCGCTGTAGTTATGAAGAAAAATATCAAAATCCATTTCCCCGTGAAGCGGACATTTTTTGTAGTGCCCGACAAGATGCCTGCCGCCGTTTTCGTGAGTTACGGAAAGCGAGCAGAAATTTTTGCTTATATTTATATCACCTTCGGAGCTGTCTGTCGGCATATTAAGCCTGCCCATCGGGAAGAAAAGCGGTGTTATGTAAGCATATTTTTTTTCTTTATTTAAATCATAGAAATTTGAGTTTGCAAGCCCCATATAGCGGTTATCGGCAACAGTCATTGAAAAAGCATAACCGTCGCTGTCAACGATAACGTAATAATCCCATTCTTTCAAGCGAATTTTATCAGCCTTCATATCCAGCGGATTATATTCCATAATCAGCTTTGTTGCCCAGCCGGGTTCGGTCAGAACTCCGTCGGAATTCAATAATTTTTGCGGTTTTTCAATTTTGTGATTCATTTTTACTTCCTTAAACAATTAAAAATAAGTAATAACAAACAGGCACTACAAAAAGCACGCTGTCGAATCGGTCAAGAACACCGCCGTGACCGGGAAGAAAATTGCCGAAATCCTTGATTTTGCAATCTCTTTTGATATATGAAAGAAACAAATCTCCGAGCAAGCCAAAAAACGAACCCAAAAATCCGATAACAATAAAAGCAATCCAAGGCACATCGGTTTTGCAGAAATGAAGGATAATTCCGTAAATGAGCATGCCGAGTATTCCGCCCGCAACGCCACCGAATGCACCTTCAACGCTCTTTTTCGGACTGATTGACGGAGCAAGCTTATGTTTACCGAATTTTGAACCGATGAAGTATGCTCCTGCATCTGCACACCAAGCCGAGATAAACGGAATCAGAACAAGATTTCTTCCGTTGTTAAGGTTCATCATCGGAACGAGAAGTGAGATAAAAAACGGGAATACATATGCACCGAAAAATGCTGCAAAAATTCCGTTTGTTCCGCTTTTCTCTTTTACTGTCATTTCTGAATAAAAAAGAATAAACACAAAAACAAACATCATCAGAATGAACATAAAAATATCTGATTCATAATATATTGCCCACGGAATGAGCATTGCCTGAATAATACAGAATGCCTGCAACAGCCTGTTTTTCACAAGTCCCGTGTTGCATACAAGTTCCTTCGCCATAAAGAAGCAGGCGATTGTTTCAAGAATTCCCGTTGCCCATACAGGCAAAACAAGAAGCACAACAAGGCATACAGCTATCCATACGGCGGCAACAATAAGCCTTGTTCCGAGTGACTGAAATTCTGTTTTTTTCTTTCTCATAATATCACCGTTCTATTTCATCAACATCTCTTGAATTTGCATAAATCTTTTTCATTCTCTCATCGGGAAAATGCTCATCAAGGAAAACTTCAATTCTGTTTGAAGGCTCTAAACCTTCTTTTCTTTCGTTCCATCGAAGTGCCGCAACAGCGGAAAGTCCCGCATCAAAAACAAAAAATGCTATGAATGCCCAGACAAGAACACAGCTTAATTTCATAGGAACAAAAGAGATTAGTTTATCCGTCAGCGGCATTATGAGCTTAACCCAAGCAATGCCCAGAACGCCCCAGAACAATGAATAGAGCAAACATACTCTGCCGTTGATGTTTAAGGGCAAATGACTGTAATCCCACGCAACGGAGCCGAAAACGATTTCCTGACCGAGCGAGCATATGTATTCCGCAACCGTGCCGACGGCAAACGAGATGAGAAAAATTTTCCATAAAGAAGAGCTTTTGAATTTGCTCAAAACGGCAGTCAGCAAAACTCCGCCCATTCCGTAAGCCACGCTCAAAGGACCGTAAACCAACGATTTGCGGCTTTCAATATATCCGTTTTTAATCAGACACCATAGAGTTTCAACCGCAAAGCCTACCACACAGCAAATCAGGAATATATAAACATATTTATAAAATGTTTTCTTATTCATTTTTTCTCCGTTTTTTATTCGTCTGATTCTGTGAATGCCGTAAAGTACGGTTGAAATAAGCATTGCAGCTATTGAAATCACAATAAGTGTGTTTGCAAGCCAAAGCGGAATGTTTGTGAAAAACAAAAGAATAAGCATAACAGCATAAAGAATAGCCGTGCAAGCCTTGCCATACCATAAAGCACTGTTGATTTTTGCGGAATATTTTGTTTCCATTATTGCAGTTACCGCCATAAAGATTTCTTTCACAATAAGAACAATAAATGCAGACAGCATAAGCTCATATTTGGTGAGCAAGCAATACATCATTGCCGCTTGCGTCAGCTTATCTGCAATAGGGTCAAGCACCTTGCCGATATCCGTTACCATATTGAAACGGCGTGCAATTTTGCCGTCGAGAACATCTGTGAACCCTGATAAAGCAACAAGAATTGCAGTCAGCAAACCGCTTCCCTTTTCGCAATATGCCCATACGATAAACGGAATAAGTATCAGACGCAGGTAGCTTATCAGATTCGGAACAGAAAAAAAGTCTTTTATTTTCAGCTTGATGTTCATTAATATCGCCTCGATTAAGAATTTAATATGTTCATAAACTCTTCGCCCGTAATGGTTTCTTTTTCATAGAGATACTGTGCCAATTTGTCAAGTTCTTGTTTGTTTTCGGTAAGTATCGTCATCGCCTTGTCATACTGCTTTTTGATAAGTGCAACAACCTGACGGTCAATTTCCGTCTGCGTTTCTGCCGAGCACGCAAGTGAAGCATCACCGCCAAGATACTGATTTGTAACAGTTTCAAGAGCAACCATACCGAATTCGTCGCTCATACCGTAGCGGGTTATCATCGCTCTTGCAAGCCTTGTAGCCTGCTCGATATCATTGGCTGCACCCGTTGACACCGAGCCGACCGCAAGCTGCTCCGCAGCCCTGCCGCCCGTATAGGTGGCAATTTTATTTTCAATCTCTTCCTTGCTCATTAAATAGTGATTGCCTTCGTCAACTTGCATCGTATATCCCAATGCACCTGATGTTCTTGGAACGATCGTGATTTTCTGAACGGGTGCGGAATTTGTCTGCATTGCAGCGACAAGTGCGTGACCGATTTCGTGATATGCAACAATCATCTTTTCTTTATCGGTCAGCAAAGAATTTTTCTTCTGATAGCCTGCAATAACAACCTCTATGCTTTCTTCAAAATCCGCCTGCATGGCTGCTCTGCTGCCTCTGCGTACTGCACGCAAAGCCGCTTCATTAACAATGTTTGCAAGTTCTGCGCCCGATGCACCCGATGCCATTCTCGCAATTGCAGAAAAATCAACGTTCGGTCCTACGCAGATTTTCTTTGCGTGAACCTTAAGAATTTCTTCTCTGCCCTTAAGATCAGGCAATTCAACGGGAACACGGCGGTCAAATCTGCCGGGTCTTGTCAATGCCGGATCAAGGGATTCGGGTCGGTTGGTTGCTGCAAGGATAATAACACCCGTATTGCCCTCAAATCCATCCATTTCGGTCAGAAGCTGGTTGAGTGTCTGCTCTCTTTCATCGTTGCCGCCGATGTGGTTATCACGCTTTTTGCCAATAGCGTCAATCTCATCAATAAATACGATACACGGTGCTTTTTCTTTTGCTTGCTTGAAAAGGTCACGCACCTTCGATGCACCCATACCGACAAACATTTCAACAAATTCCGAGCCCGAAATTGAGAAAAACGGAACATTTGCTTCGCCCGCAACAGCCTTTGCAAGCATTGTTTTACCCGTACCCGGAGGTCCGACAAGCAGAATGCCTTTGGGCATTGAAGCACCGATTGCCTTGTATTTATCGGGATTGTGAAGATAGTCAACAACCTCTGTTAGGTTTTCCTTTGCTTCATCTTCGCCTGCAACATCGCTGAATTTTATTCCGCTTGACGATTTAACATAAATCTTTGCGTTGCTCTTGCCCATATTGAACATCATGGAGTTGCCGCCGCCCGCTTTATCCGTGAATTTTTTCATCACAAGCTGACCGAGTCCGACCATAAGAGCCATAGGCAAAATCCAACTCAAAAGTATACTGAGAATCGGCGACATTTCCTGAACTATTTCCGTTGAGAATTTTGCTCCTGCGGTGTAAAGTCTTTGAGTTAATGCAGGGTCATCCATAAGTCCCGTTTTATAGAAATTTCCGTTTTTGTCGCTGAAAACAATCTGATTATCCTGAATTTCAACCTTGTCAATATTCAGCTCCGTTGTCATCCGGATAAAAGTACCGTAATCAACCTCTTTAACTCTCATATTGCTCAGAAGCGGCATAACAATCGCATTGAAAAGAATGATTACCGCAAGGAAAATGCCATAATAGAACATCATCGGCTTTTTCGGTGTTTTAACTTCGTTCATAAAATACCCCTTTATCACTTTATGCCGTAAGTATAAAACACTTTCTTCAACCAAACTTCAACTGAAGTTCAACAATTGTTGAAAAATCCTACGGTATTGCAAATAATTTCCGTCGGGTGTATAATACCGGAAGATTTTAATTCAGGAGATAAGTATGGATAACAACAAAGAATTTCTGGGCACGGAGCCCGTTGGCAAACTGCTTTTCAAGCTCGCTGTGCCTACGGTTATTGCACAGCTCGTAAATATGCTCTATAACATCGTTGACCGCATTTATATCGGTCACATTCCCGAAGAGGGCAGCCTTGCTCTGACGGGTGTTGGCGTTTGTATGCCGATAATTATGATTATCTCGGCTTTTGCGGCTCTCATCAGCTCTGGCGGTGCACCGAGAGCATCAATAAATATGGGCAAGGGCGATAAAAAATCCGCAGAGAAAATTCTCGGCGGATGCTTCACGCTTCAGATTATTATTTCAGCCATTTTAACAGCGGTTTTGTTGATATGGAACAGAGATTTGCTTCTTGCCTTCGGTGCAAGCGAAAACACAATAGAATATGCAAGTGCATATATGAGTGTTTATGCAATCGGCACTGTTTTCGTTCAGCTCACTCTCGGTATGGGTGCGTTCATCAATGCACAGGGCTTCACAAAAATCGGTATGATAACGGTGCTTATCGGTGCCGTCAGCAATATTATTCTTGACCCGATATTCATTTTTGTGTTTGATATGGGTGTCAAAGGTGCGGCACTTGCAACCATTCTTTCGCAGACAATTTCGTGCATATGGGTAATCTCCTTCCTCTGCGGCAAGAAAACATATCTTAAACTCAAAGTGTCGGATATGAAGATTGATGCAAAGCTTGTTTTCCCCTGCGTTGCTCTCGGTCTTGCAACCTTCATTATGCAGAGCAGCGAGAGTGTTATTTCCGTTTGCTTCAATTCGTCACTTCTCAAATACGGCGGCGATATTGCCGTTGGTGCAATGACAATTCTCACGAGCGTTATGCAGTTTGCAATGCTTCCTATGCAGGGTATTGCACAAGGTGCACAGCCCATTTCAAGCTATAACTACGGTGCAAAAAATGTTGACAGAGTAAAGAAAACATTCAGATTATTACTCACTTGCTGCCTTACATATTCAGTTGTTTTTTGCACACTGATTATGATATTTCCGCAGATATTTGCAGGAATATTCACACCCGACGTATTACTCATTGATTTCACGGCAAAGGCACTCCGTATCTACTGCGGTGCGATGTTCCTTTTCGGAATACAGATTGCCTGCCAGATGACCTTTGTTTCAATCGGCAACGCACCTTGTTCAATAATTGTTGCGATTGTACGTAAATTCGTGCTTCTTCTGCCATTTATCTACATTATGCCGAATCTGGTTACGGACAAAACAATGGGCGTTTACCTTGCCGAACCTGCCGCAGATGTTATCGCAGTTACCTTCACCGCAATACTTTTTGCCGTACAATTCAAAAAGTCATTGAAGAAGCTTGATGAAAGGACAAATACATCGGAGTGTAAAAATGAGAAATAATGACATAAACATCCGTGACCCGTTATCTCCGTATTTTCACATACTGTGAGGCAGGGAAAAACTCCCTGCCTCTTTGATATTACTGTGCTTTTATCTGCCGGAATGTATCCTCCACCACTTCATCCATATCAAAAAACATTGTTCTGCTGTCCGCATCAAAATAACCGGTTAC
>JAFQSY010000037.1 GCA_017409265.1 Clostridia bacterium | reverse complement strand
TGTGCCGTTGAAGTTTGCAAGGATAAACGGCTGCTTGTATTTGGCAAATGTTGTGCAGTATCCGCCGCCGAATTTGCCGTCACGGGCTTCAACATCAAATGCTTCCGCATCAAGCATTCTCTGCATAAAGTCGCCGATTTCAGGCTTCATATCGTGATACATTTTGAGTGCATTCTCAAAGATTGCGGGTGTGTCAATGACGGGTCGAGGCATTTCACCCGTAACGCTTATTGCATCGTCATAGTACATTATCTTATCAAGACCAAGACGGTTGCGGATTCTCTCTTTTAACTCCGCAACGGCAGGAACGATATCGGTTTCAACGCTCTTGCGGAATGCGGCAACCATTTTTTCATCGTAGTCTACCCTGCCCATTCTGTAATAGCCAAGCTCAACGAAGTTTTTATAGCCGAGCTTACGGGCAATTTGTGTTCTGATTTTAACAAGACCGTCAAAGATTTCGTCAAATGTTTCGGCATTCGCTTCCATAGTTTTGCCGATAGCCTCTGCAGCTTTCTTTCTCACTTCACGGCTGTCATCTTCAAGCTTACCCCTCAAAACGGAGAGGGGCATTTTTTCGCCCTCAAACTCAAATGCAAGCTCACCCATAAACTTTGAGTAGCGTGTGACAAGTGCGTTTTCAGCCTGCAAATCCTCGATAACTTCGGGTGAGAATGTTTTGAGTGACATCTCAAAGCCCTTGAAAACTCTGGGATTTATGAGCTTTTCGGCTTCGGCTCTGTAGGGTGAATCAAGCATCGCCTTTTTATATTCATTCTCAATCTCGGAGAAAAGCGGCATTGCGTTATCGTAATAATCCATCTCCGCATTGTAGAATTCATCCCTTGTGTTGAGTGTAAAACGGCAGTTTGCAAGGGATGCGGCAGTGTCAACCTCTTCGCTGATTTTGTTATATTCATCCCTCGCCGCCTTCAAATCCTCTGCGGATTTCGCCGCCTTGATTTTTGCGATTATCTTTTCTGCCTGCCCTTTGAACTCCTCAACGGTAATTCGCTGATAAGGCATTTCGGAAACTTTCATTGTATCTCCCCTTTTGTATATAATTAACGGTTATAGTATACTATAGATAAGATGATAAATACAATAGAAAAAATTCATCATCAATCACAAAAATCAAACCACCTCATTGTTGCTTACAGCATCAAATGAAGTGGTTTTTATCAATTAAAAAATAAAATTGTTTTCAGAATTAATCCTGACATGGAGCCGGGCTTGCGCATAATTGTTATCAGAACGGATTAATGAGCCGGTCAAATGTAATGGGATTATATCCGAGAGCAAAATATTTAAAAATCCATATAACAGGGTTTGCTCTGAAAAAGATGAGGTCAATAACAGTTACAAGCTTTCTTAAAAACCAGGGAAGGTCATAAACCGTTTCGGCAACCTCAACAGGAGCAAACTCCTCGCCCTCGACATTGAGAACGAACGGCTGTGAATAACAGATACCGTTTTCGCCTGTGATATAAAATCTTACATAAAGATAAGGTTCATTAAGCAAATCCGAAGAATGAAGATCGAGAGTTGCCGTACCGTTTGTTATATCACTTTCTCTTTTTATAACATTGCAGTTTGATACCCATGTTATTTCATTGAAGTTTGTGCCTTCAATTGTTATTGTATCATCATCCTGATTTACAGTAACCTTTGTTACCATCGGAGTGTTATCAAGAAGGTAGCTTTCACTATCCTCTACCTCTTTCTCAACGAAGTCGGGCATTTCCTTCATTCCGTTAAGCTCAACACCGTTTGAATAGTGAGAAATCGAGAAAAACTCACCGTTTTCCATGCAAGCTCTGAACGCATCAAGCGTAAGCTCCGGCATAAGCATCATTGTATATGCAAAGTTAACCGACTTTTCGTCATGTGAATCAGAGAAAGTAAATGACCAAGGCACAACTCCGTTGGGAATTGTTTTTTGCAGAATCTGGTCATAAAGGATTCTGTCACATCTGGTATGAGCATCTGTTGCACTGTTTATGCCCATGCCGACACTTGAGCCTTTATAATCCATAAAAAGCCTTGCAAATTTTGTTGCGTAATAATCATCAACGGGCTGACCGACATGCTTCTCACTGTCTTTATCAATATAGACATATTCGCCGACATGAGAGAGCATTGAAATTCCGCCGTTTTCCATAACACCCTTTGACGGAGTTTCATAATCACCGAAAACACCTGCAAGACCCTGACCGTATTCGGCAAAATATCCTGTAAGGTGACAGTCTGCAAACGGAGTTGCCATGTTAAGCTCATTGCCAAGAGGAACATCGAGCATTCCGTTTTTGTGAGTTCTTGTTTCCGAATGGGCAGTACCGTTAAGAAACGAAGTATATTCCTCCTCTGTTAAGGGGATAATATCCGCCATTTTGGTTCGTTCTTTTTTTATCAACCTCATCAGAGGCACGGTTTCGGGCACAATGTTCCAGCCCCTATTCAGCGTTCCGTGGTCTGTAAGAGCAACTATATCATAGTTGTGGTCATAGTGAGTCTGAACAACCTCTTCGACTGTCTGATATCCGTCACTCGCCGTTGAGTGGCAATGAAGCTGTGTTTTATATGCAGTCCAGCAATCCCAATCAACATTCTTATAAGGGTCTGTGATTATGTAATTCTTTTCGGGTGCGGATGCATCGGCCGATGTTGCGCTTATTCCGAACATAGGAACAACCATCAAAAATGCGAGACAAATCGCTGTAATTTTTTTGAACATATTGCATGCCCCTTTCATTTTTATTTAATTATACATCATATGACAAGAAAAAATCAAGAAAAAAGTCTATGTCTGTATAATTTTTTATCTATAGGCAATCAACAAAAAACTAAAAGAGTATTGTTGACATTCTGATAATTACTATTGTATAATTAAATAAAATTAATTTTCGGTAAAAACCGGATGTTTTATAATAAACATACAAAGTTACGGAGGCTTTAAAAATGAATCTTAATAAGTACAAAGGTATTTTCCCTGCATTTTACGCATGCTATGACAAAAACGGTAATGTTTCAGCCGAAGCTACCAAAGCACTTGTTGAATATCTTATCAGCAAAGGCGTAGCAGGTCTCTATGTCGGCGGCTCATCGGGAGAATGCATTTACTTAAGCGTTGAAGAAAGAAAGCAGACTCTTGAAGCTGTTATGGAAGCTGCAAAAGGCAGAATCGCAATAATTGCTCATGTTGCATGCAACAACACCAAAGACAGCTGTGAACTTGCACGCCACGCCGAATCGCTCGGAGTTGATGCCATTGCGGCTATTCCTCCGATTTATTTCAGATTACCCGAAAGAGCAATCGCAAAATATTGGAACGACATTTCCGCTGCTGCACCGAATACAGATTTTGTAATTTATAACATTCCCCAGCTTGCAGGCGTTGCGCTTACCTTAAGCCTGTTTGACGAAATGCTTAAAAACCCCAGAGTTATCGGTGTTAAGAACTCTTCAATGCCCATTCAGGACATTCAGATGTTCAAGAGACAGGCAAAGCTCAACAACAAAGAAATTGTTGTTTTCAACGGTCCTGATGAGCAGTTTATCGGCGGCAGACTTATCGGCGCAGACGGCGGCATCGGCGGCACTTACGGAGTTATGCCCGGACTTTTTGTTAAGCTCAACTCTCTTCTTGAAGCAGGCGATTTTGAAAACGCAGGCAAGCTTCAGGATGATATTGACGAGGTTATTTACACAATGTGTTCAACAAAAGGCAACATGTACGCAACCGCAAAAGCTGCTCTCAAAAAGCTTGCAGGTCTTGAACTCGGCGGAGTAAGAGAGCCTCTTTTAAATCTTGCAGACGGAGATAACGAAATTGTTGAAAAAGTTGTTTCTCTTGTTGAAGCAGCAACAGAAAAATGGATTAAATAAGCTATCAGACAAACAAAACAAATACCGAACAAAAATGGGCTGTTTCACCGATGAAGTGAAGCAGCCCTTGCTTATCAATTATATTTTCTTGCGATTTTAAGAGTTGTTGTTTTCGGAAACTCCTCATCGCGGACTTTGAATTTTCCGATGTTTTTAAAGAGAGGCATATTGCGGTTAAACTCGTCAACATCACCCTTGATTCTGCTTCTTGCATCGGGATAATCATCTTCGTTAAGGAAGAACTCCGCAACAATCTTTTTATCCTCTTCATAAACAAGAACTTCCTTGACATAATCAATTCTCGAAAGCTTATCCTCAAGCTCTTCGGGAGAAACATTCTTGCCATTTGAAAGAACAATGAGATTCTTCTTTCTGCCAACCATAAAAAGGAAACCGTCCTCGTCAATTCTGCCGTGGTCGCCTGTTTTGAACCATTCACCGTCAAATGCAGCCAAGGTTGCTTCGGGGTCGTTGTAATAGCCGACAGTAACGTTGGTGCCCTTAACGTAAATTTCGCCTACACCCTCTTCATCGGGATTGACAATTTTTATTTCACAGCAATCAAGAGGAACACCGACGCTGCCGAACTTGCGCTTGCCGGGTCTGTTACAGGTAATTGCGGGCGAGCACTCTGTCATGCCATAGCCGTTATAGATTTCAATTCCGAAATCGTGCATTCCCTTTTCGTATTTGGGGTCAAGGTTTGCACCGCCACAAACAATCATGTTTAAGTTTCCGCCGAGATTGTCAATAATAGTTTTGAATATCTTGCGTCTTCTGTCAATGCCGAGCTTCATAAGAGTGTTGCTGATTTTAAGGCCTTTTTTGAGGATATCTTCCCTGCCTGTTTTTCTTGCAGTTTTCCAGATTCTGTCATAAATCGTTTCAACAACAAGAGGAACACCCGAAAAATTATAAGGATGATATTTTTTAAGGTCGCCCTGAATATTACCGATGCCGTCGCAAAGATAGCCCCACTCTGTTAAAATATATGAAGAGAACAAAGCGCTGACCCATGCATATGTATGGTTAAGGGGAAGAAATCCGATAGCATGTCTGCCGGTATGCGCGCGGCATGCCGATGAGCAGTTGCTAGCAATGTTAAAATGAGTGAGCATAACACCCTTGCTCTTTGCAGTTGTTCCTGAAGTATAGGCAATGCATGCAAGGTCATCGGGATTTACTTCTGCATCGGCAAACGAGGTATCACCTGCATCAATCGATGCCTGTCCTTCTGCAAGGAACGATTCATAATCACTGCTGATGTTAAAATAAAGCATTTCGGGCATATTCGGATCTGCCTTAAATTCCTCAACCATCCCGACGAATTTCGATGTATAAACAAGAGCATCACAACCACAGCGGATAAGCTGATCAGCCAAATCCTCGGCAGGAAGCTTGCAATCCATAGGTACGGTTATGTTTCCGCCGACAAGAGTTGCGTAATAAGTAATCATCCATTCAAAGCAGTTCTCACCGATAATTGCAATTTTCTTTTTGCCGTTCAATCCTTTTTTATTGAAAAATGTTCCGAGTGCACTCATTTCGCTCCATGTCTGATTGAAGCTTCTTACACATTCATTCTTGTTTTTATCAAGAAATACATACTGCCTTTTGTCGCCGCCGTTTTCAGTTCCGACAACAACAATTTCTTTTATTGTTTTGTAAGTTGGCAGATTTGCATTTGCCGATTTCATATTTTTCTTTTTCAATGTAAATATCCCCCAATTTCTGCTTTTGACACAAATTCAAAAGCCTATGAAAATGATTTTACACCAAACAATCCGAAATTTCAACAAAAAGCTTGCATTTTGTTAGTCATTAGTGTAGAATTATCTAAATAGTGTTTTCTAAAGGAGTTTATAATGAGAATTTTTTTGGTATGTATTACTGCATGGTTCATTGCTCAGCTTATCAAAGTTATAATCAATCTTGTTAAATATTACAACGCAAAGAGAAAGGGCATCAAATGCAAAAAGGTTACTCTTGAAACGATGTTCAAGCTCGGCGGAATGCCAAGTTCACACACGGCAACGGTTATCGCCCTTTGCGGCTGTGTCGGTCTTCACAACGGGTTTGATTCCGATATTTTTGCTGCATGCGGCGTTTTTGCATTCATCACAATGTTTGATGCTTTCAAAGTCAGACTTCCCATAAGCAGACTTACAGACGCATTCAACCGCCTTCAGGATAAGGTTTACGGCAACGATGTTCCCGACCTCAAAAAGGTTGAAGGCCACACAATTCCCGAAATCATCGGCGGATTCATTGTCGGTGTCTGTGTTTCGCTCTTCTGGGTCAAGGTTGTCGGAATTTTCGGATAAACATATAAACCGGCGGATTATTCTGTCGGTTTTTTATTTGCGGGGTAAATGATGAAAATTTACAAATTAAGCCTGTGTGAAATAACCGAGAGCGATTTAAATATATGGTTTGATGCAATGAGCGGTGAAAGAAAAGAAGAGGTTTGCAGACTTTTGAATCCTGCAAAGCGCGCATGCAAAATTGCAGCTGACAGATTATGTAAAACAGCGGTTTCGGAGTTTTGCGGATGCAGGTATAAGAATATAAAAATCAAAAAAAATGAACACGGCAAACCGTTTGCCGAAAATCTTCCGGTTTTTTTCAGCATGAGTCACAGCGGTAATTTCATTGTCTGCGCTGTTTCTGACAATGAAATCGGGATTGACATTGAAAAAATCAGACCAATTAATTTGAAAGCTGCCGCAAAATTTGCAACACCGGAAGAAACAGATTATATTAATTCATCAAGCAACGGTTTTTTTGAAATATGGACCTTGAAAGAAGCATATTTCAAATGCATCGGTACGGGTCTCGGCACAGATATCAAAAAAGTTTCATTTGAAATAACAACAAATAAAATTATCTGTTCCGATAAGGCATATAATTGTTCATTTGCCGATATTGAAAGCGGATATATTTGCTCCGTATGTCAAAAAATCAAATAAAATTTTGTTTCTCCCCTGTTTTCAAAACATCTGTTAAATGTTAGAATAATGTTAAAAAGTCGAGGTAATTATGGATTTCATAACAAACTATTTTTCAGGCAAGGATGCAAAATTCATTATTTCGCAGTTCATCGGTTTTCTTGCAGCTGCGATTCTTCTGCTCTCGTTTCAACAAAAAACCCACAAAAGAATCGTTATAATGCAGGCATGCTCGGGGTTGCTTTTCGCAATTCAATATTTCATGCTTGGTGCATTCGAAGGAATGATTGGCAATGTCGTCGGCATGGCAAGGTCAATTTCATTTTCATTCAGAGGCAAATCCAAATTTGTTGACAGCATTGCATGCCCTATTATTTTCGCCGTTCTTGCAGGCGCAGGCGGACTGCTTACATACACAAGCCCCGCATCTCTTCTGCCAATGGCAGCAATGATAATTTCTTCCTTTGTTATGTGGAATCCGCATACCCAACAGCTTCGCGCGCTTACAATGCCCACATCGCTTATGTGGCTGATTTACAATATACTCTGCAGTTCATATTCGGGAATTGTCACCGAAGTATTCAACCAGATTTCAATTATTATCGGTCTTATAAGATTCAGAAAGAATAAAACATGATAAACCAAGCGGCTTGCAGAGGTTATTCCTTTGCAAACCGCTTTCGTTTTATTTCCATAGATTTCTGAGCTTTTCACAGAGCTTTTCATTATTAAGCAAATCACCATCCTCAATAATATCAATATTCATATCTGCTGCTCGCGCTCTAATATATTCAGCTCTGTAACCCATACTGTCTAACTGCGAGGCAACAAGAGCTTTTCTTACATATTTTCCTCCGAATCTCTCAGCAACAACCGAAAGCTTATAAAGCTCATCGGTGTCAACGGCGCCGTTTTTGCATGAAACAAAAACAGGTATCATACCTTTCATAAGGATAACATCAATTTCATTTTCAACCTCGACACGGCTGTAAGAATTGGTTTTTCCGTCCCAATCAATATAAACTCCGTTTCCGATGCTGTTATAAACAGGCTCCTCTCCTTCATTAAGTTCCGCTGCCGTTACGGCAATAAAAAGCTCAAGAAGCTGACCTGCTTTCGTAAGGCATTTCATAACCTGCTCATTTTTAAACGCAAATGAAAGACCTCTGCCTGTTTTAAAATTATGAATAATCCCGCGCTCTTCAAGAGTATAAAGAATGCCTGACGGAATTTTTTCGGCCTCACGGGCATCGTCGCCTCTTACCGACAAAGTAAGACTCTGCCCGATAAAACAGCATCTGCAAAGCCTTGCAAGAATATTGGTCATCGCATTCCACGATGCTCTGTCTTTTTTACAGACTTCCCACATTGTTTTTATATCGGATTTAAAATCGCGATTAAGAATCCATCTTTGGGTCGCAATGGTTTTCTCATCGTTATATATTACTCTTCCGCCATAGACAATCACATTCTCGTCTACGTTAAGCATAACGGGAGATTTCTCAATAACATTTCCGTCTGTATCGCAATTAATAACGCTGTTGCAGTTAAAATTGAACCTGCGAAGAGTTGTTTTTTCGCGGTATTTCTGATAAACAGCTCCTGCAGCAACAAGATAAAGTTCATCTCCGCCGCTCAAATCAATGCAGCATTCTTCGCTTTCGGAAATAATGCTTTCAAGAACATCTGTCACAGCGTTCAGCCGGTTTCTTGTGACGGGTCTGAACAAAAACTCAACATTTATCCCTCGTGCTGCAAGTATTGATTTATAACCCCTTGTCCGCTTATCCATAAGCTGTACATCGCTGCCGATAAAAACAATCCTTTCCGGTGAACAGAGCAGGGCACTCGCTATATTTTCAATTGCGGATTCTTTATCAAAAAATTCAATAACAGTCATTTATTCTGCCGGCCTTTCAACAGTTATTCCGTGCGGTACGGGAATGGTCACAAAAACATTCGGGCAGATTTTTTTTATTTCTTCAGCGCATTTTTCTGCATTTTCTTTCTTTTCAAAAAGTGCAAAAACAGTCGGTCCGCTTCCGCTCATCTGGCAAAGAGCGGCTCCGTTTTCACGCATAATCCGCTTATATTCAACTCTGTCAGGCACCTCGATAACTTGTTCAAAAACATTGCCTGCATATTTGCAGATACCCTCAAAATCACCTTTCTCGCAGGCATCAAGCATCCTCATACAATCGGGGCGGTAAAGATTAACGCTGTCTGCCGCTGCATATGCCTCGGCGGTTGAAACCCCGCATTCGGGCTTTGCAAGAACTATATAGCAATCCTTCAGCGGCTCAAGCGGAGAAAGAACTCCGCCCGTATTCTGCGAAAGCTGTGTTCCGCCACAAATACAGAAAGGAACATCGCTGCCGATTGAAAGACCGATTTTACAAAGCTCTGCTTTGCTGAAATATTTTTTGTTTATTTCATTGAGCGCAACAAGCACCGCTGCCGCATCGGCACTTCCGCCTGCAAGACCTGCAGCAAACGGAATGTTTTTTTCAATATGTATTCTGACATCGGGTTCTTTTCCGATTGCAGCATAATATCTTTTTGCAGCCTTATAGGCTATGTTCTTTTCGTCGGTAGGCAGACTTTTTTCGGAACAGGTCAGAAAAATGCCTTTTTCTTCTGTGTTTTCAACGGTAAGCGTATCGCCCAGACCCACAGATTGCATAACCATAAAAAGACTGTGATATCCGTTATCAAGTCTGCCGATTATATCAAGAAAAAGATTAATTTTTGCGGGAGCAAAAGCTGTTATTTTCATACATTTCTCCTTTGGAATCATTCAATGGGAATCAAGGTCGGTGTTCTGTCCTGATAAAGAGCAATTTTATCAAACCCGCACTTAAGCGCAAGCTCATATCCCTGCTCTATTCCTGCCCCGAGATGTTCAGCATAATGTGCATCGGAGCCGATGGTCAAAAGCTTTCCGCCAAGCTCCTTATAGCGTTTAAGAATGCTCTCATCGGGCGAGGTTATACCTATTGGTTGTCTTAACCCTGCAGTATTAAGCTCAAGCGATTTTTTGTTTTTTATAAGTGTCAGAAGAATTTCATCAATTATTTCGCCGAATTTTGCCATATCAACGTTCTTGCCGTATTTGCCGACAATATAGCGAAGAGGATATGTCAGATGGGCAAGCGTGTCAAACTTATCCCACTGTGCGAGCTTCAGCTCCCAATCAAAATACTGTGAGAGCAAATCCATATAGTCAATGCTTTCATTGCTGAAATCCATATAATAAAAATCCTGAATGTTCGGAAGATTATGGATGGAGCCGATAACAAAATCATATTTCATGGTGTTCAGAAGCTTTTCGGATATTTCCTTATCGTAAACAGCCTGTCCCAGTTCAGCGCCAACGCATACAAGCAGCTTTCCGCTGAATGCGGAGCGTGCTTTTGCAACCTCAAAAAAAGACTGAATCGCAGTTCTGTTGAAATTATCTCTGTAAAAGGCATCCATCTCAAGGTGATCTGTAAAAGCTATGGCTCTTATCCCTTTCATATATGCAGTTTCACAAAGATACATTGTTGAATGATTGCCGTCAAATGAATTATCCGTATGAGTATGAAGATCAACTATATTTTTAAAAGCCATGCCGCATTTCTCCTTTGACATCTTGTTCCAACATAATAATACCACATATTTAGGAATTGCAACAGTAAAATCCAAAAAAATGTTGTTAATATTTTTAAAATATGATAAAATATCAAAAAACTTTGAGGAAGTATTTTATGAAAATCATTGTTACAGGCTCAAACGGTCAACTCGGATCCGATATTATGGCAGAGCTTTGCCGCAGAGGAATTGACGCTGTCGGTGCAGACCTGCCAGAAATTGATATAACCGACAAAGTAAAAGTTGATTCTTTTTTTGAAGAAGCAAATGCAGATGCTGTTATTCATTGCGCCGCATTCACAAACGTTGATCTTGCCGAAACCGAAAAAGAGCTCTGCGAGAAAATCAATGTTTACGGAACAACCAACATTGCAAATGCTTGCAAAAAGCTCGGAATAAAAATGCTTTATATTAGTACGGATTATGTTTTCAGCGGTGATGGCAACGAGCCGTTTGAAGCCGACAGTCCCAAGAAGCCTTGCAATTTTTACGGATTAAGCAAGCTCAGCGGCGAAAACGCAGTTTCCGAAATCTGCGATAAATATTTCATAGTCCGGATCTCGTGGGTATTTGGCGAAAACGGTAAAAACTTCGTCAAAACCATGCTTCGGCTTTCAAAGGAGCATAATGAAATCACGGTTGTTGATGACCAAATCGGCTCTCCCACTTACACAAAGCATCTTTCAAAGCTGCTTTGCGATATGATACAAACCGAAAAATATGGTATATACCATGCAACAAACGAGGGATATTGCAGCTGGGCTGAATTTGCCGCAAAAATAATGGAGCTTTCGAAGTCCGAAACAAGGATTATCCCAGTTTCAAGCTCTGAATATAAAACAGCAGCAATAAGACCTTTAAATTCAAGACTTTCAAAAAAATCGCTTGATGAAAATGGTTTTGAGCATCTCCCCTGCTGGCAGGATGCCGTTAAAGAATTTTTATTAAGTGATTGTTAAAACAGTCAAATTTCTTTTTCAGACTTGTAAATATCTTTTATAAGTATTATAATAAGATGATATATTCATTCTATTCGGAGCGTTTATTAATGGATAAAGAAAACAAAAAAGTTAATAATGACGTTCAGGAAAAAAAGGTCATTAAGCCTAAATCTCTCGACGAGATAACCGACGGCTTTTATGACCTTAATCAACTGTATGCAAAAGCGCCCGCAAAAAAAGCAAAAAGCCGCGAAGAAGAACTTCGTCTAAGAGATGAAAAGCGACGTGCCGATGAAATGAAGGCAATCAAGGAGGATATCGAAAGAAGATATTCCCTTCAGCTTGAAACAGCGCAGAGCAAAAACAACCCTGAACCCGAAGAGCCAAAGCCTTCGGCGTTAGACAAGCTCATGCCCGAAATCGACAGCAGAGAAACAGTCAAGGAAGAGCTTAAGAGGATAGACAGTCTGATAATCGGCGAACCTGTTCCGGAGTCTGAAATAAAAGAAGAGAAAAAAACGGAAGCCAAGCATAAAGCGAAAAAGAAAAAAACGCTCAAAGCAGCCGAGTCCGAATTTGACTTGTCGAAAAAAAACGGTGCTTATGCCTTGGTTTATCTGTTAGGTGATAAAATTTACAGCTTCTTTGCCCGTCTTTTTCTTTTTGTTTTCAAGATTATTAAAGCCCCGTTTATTCATCTCAAGAGATATATCGTTAAGTTAATGAACGGTACAAAGCAGGGCACAAAGCGCAGCATTGACGCAACAATCAACGAAATAATTCATTTCAGAAAAGAAATCTACCGTGCGGTAAAGGTTATAAGGCGAGCATTAAAGAATCCGCTTTCCTTACCCTCGGTTATTTCACATTATGTAAAAAAAGCAATCAAAAAGCACCGCGGTCTTTTAAAGTCTGCAGTCAACACACTTATGCCCGTTGCTGCATTCGCAATTTTCCTTATAACAATCAACTATTGGAACTCCGTCACCTTTGCGCTTGAGGTTATTTATAACGACCAAAGCATCGGATACATCAGCGATGAGTCTGTATATCTTGAAGCCAAAAACCTTGTTAAAGACAGGTTAAGTTCAAGCGCATATGTTCTTTCAAATTCCGAAACAAACATCGAGGCAACGGTCGCTTCCGCATCCAATTTTACAGCTGATTACAGCCTTACTCTTGTTTCGCTTGATGAACTCAAGGATGCACAGGCAATCTCCGATAAAATGATTGAAAACTCTGTTGACAATCTCACACACGCCTGCGGCATTTACATTGACGGCGAATTTATCTGCGCCGTCAAAAACGAAGCAGATGCAAAAACCGTTTTTTATGACTTGCTCGCTCCTTATGAAAAAGACGCGGAAGAAAACGGTTATGTTGTTGGCTTCGCAGAAACGATAGACTATATTCAAGGTCTTTACCGGGATGACGAAAGCGTTATGTGGGATGCCTCAAAGCTTCGCGAAATGCTTGACGGCACAAAGGAAGCGCAAAAGGTCTATGTTGCTCAAAGCGGAGATTCTCTTGATTCCATAGCAGACGAAACGGGAATGAATAAGGATGACCTTATCGCGCTTAATCCCGATTTCGACTGGGATGAAATCCAGCCGGGTGATTTGATAATCACAAAGAGTTCCGTCAAATTTGTAAGCATCAAAAAAATTGTTACCTCATCGGAAATCAGAGATATCAAGCATGAAACCGTTAAAAAATATGATGCTTCAAAATACAGCGGATACAGAAGAGTTATCCAGAAGGGCGTTGACGGCTCTGAAAGAGTTATAAAGACGCAGATTTATATTAACGATGTTTTAACCGACACCAATTACGACTACGAAACAATCAAAAAGCCCGTTGATGAAATTATAACAGTTGGCTCTAAGACCTCATATAACGGAGTTTATATCGGCGAAGCTTCCGATAAAGGCTTCCTCTGGCCTGCACCGAGCTGCCGCCGTGTAAGCTCGCCTTACGGATGGAGAAGCAGCGGCTGGCATAACGGCATTGACCTCGTCCGTTCGGGCGGCGGCGCACTCGGAACACCCGTTATTGCATCAAAGAGCGGACGCGTTGAGGTTGTTCAGCGAAGCAACTCGGGTTACGGTAATATGGTGCTTATCAACCACGGCGATGGCTACAAAACAAGATATGCTCACATGGTTAAAGGCTCGATAACCGTTTCCGTCGGTGATTATGTTGATGCGGGTCAGACCATCGGAAAGGTTGGCTCAACCGGTAACTCAACGGGACCTCATCTTCACTTTGAGGTTATTGTTAACGGTGAAACCCGAAATCCGAGAAACTATATTTCATAAAAATTGATATTGATTAAAAGCTCTCCTGCATTAATCAACGGGAGAGCTTTTCTTTATGTTTAAAACGGAAAATATGAGCATAATACTAACAAACTGTTATTTTTGGAGGAAAAGTTATGGCTAAAAAGATATTCTCTGTTTTAACCGCTGCGATAATTCTTATCCTTGCTTTTGCAGGTTGCAACCGCAATCCCGTAACAGATACATCGGGAATCAACAGCAGCAATTCCGCAAATCAAGAAGGTAATTCCGTCAAGGAAATACGTTATCTTAATTTCAAACCGGAAATCGCCGAGGTATATGACAGAATTTCGGCTGCATATGAAAAAGAAACAGGAATCAGACTTGTTGTAGAAACTGCCGCATCGGGTACCTATGAATCAACCCTTGCCGCAAGGATGGCAACGAGCGATGCTCCGACGATTTTTCAGATTAACGGCCCTATCGGCTATACTTCATGGTCTGAATACTGTGCAGATTTAAAGGATACAGAGCTTTACAAGCATCTGAATGATAAGAACCTCGCAATAGCCTTAAACGGCGGAGTTTACGGCATTCCTTACGTTGTTGAAGGCTACGGAATTATTTATAATCAAAAAATCCTCGATGCATATTTTGCACTCCCCGAAAAATCAACAGATTATACCTCCGCCGACGAAATCACAAGCTTTGCAGCGCTCAAAGCTGTCGTTGAAGATATGCAGAAAAACAAAGAAAAGCTCGGCATTGACGGTGTTTTTGCTTCAACCTCATTAAAAACGGGAGAGGACTGGAGATGGCAGACCCATCTTATGAATATTCCACTGACATTTGAATTTATTGATAAAAGCATCGACTTCACGGACGAAAAATATAAAGAAATTGATTTCACCTATTCTGATAATTTCAAAAACATTTTTGACCTATATATCAACAATTCAACAACCGATAAAAAACAGCTCGGAACTGTTGATGTTACGGCATCAATGGCTGAATTTGCACTCGGTAAATGCGCCATGGTTCAAAACGGAAATTGGGGCGCTTCGCAGATTCTTAACGTTACGGGCAACAAGGTTTCCGCTGATAATATAAAATTTCTTCCGATTTATATGGGCATTGACGGAGAAGAATCAACAGGCATCTGTATCGGTACGGAAAATTTTATCTGCATCAATGCCAAGGCAAGCACTGCGGAGCAAAAAACTGCTGCTGATTTTCTTTTCTGGCTTTTCAGCTCGGAAGAAGGGAAAAAATTTGTTACCGACGAACTCGGCTTCATTTCACCCTTCGACACCTTTGAAAGCGGCGAATCTCCCGATGACCCTCTTGCAAGAGAGGTTGTACGTTGGATGAATAAAGATGGTGTTACGAATATTCCGTGGAATTTCACAATTTTCCCCAGTGTTCATTACAAAGACCATTTAGGCGCTTCGCTCCTCAAATATGCACAGGGTACAATGTCATGGAGTGAAGTAAAAAAGCAGGCTGTTGAAGAATGGAAGAGCGAATTCGGGGCATAATTTTTTCGGAGTTGATTTTATGCAGAAAGCACTCAAAAAATTTTTCCCTGTATTCATTTTGCCGACCCTTGCCGCGTTCCTAATTTCCTTTGTTATTCCGTTTATAACGGGAGTTTATCTCTCTTTTACGGAATTTAAGGTTGTTAATGACAGCAAATGGGTCGGCATTGATAACTATATCAAGATTTTCACGACCGACAAAACCTTTCTTGATTCACTTTGGCTGACAGTCAAATTTACGGTTGTTTCGGTTATAACAATCAATGTCATTGCTTTTTTCCTTGCTTTGCTTCTGACAAAAGGACTCAAGGCTACCAATATTTTCAGAACAGTATTCTTTATGCCTAATCTTATCGGCGGCATTGTTCTTGGTCATATCTGGAGCCTTATCATCAACGGTATTCTCGGATTTTTCGGGGTTGATATAACCTACAATCCCGATTACGGCTTCTGGGGTCTTGTCATTCTTATGAACTGGCAGCTTATCGGATATATGATGATTATTTATATTGCAGGTATTCAAAACATTCCTGAATATCTTGGAGAAGCCGCTGCCATTGACGGCGCTTCTCCCCTTCAGACCCTGCTCCATGTTACAATTCCCATGGTTATGCCGTCTGTGACTATTTGTGCATTTTTAACTCTTACAAATTCTTTCAAGCTGTTCGACCAAAACCTTGCACTCAACGGCAAAGCACCCGAAACCTCTCTGCTTGCGCTTGATATTTTTAAAACATTCTACGACCATACGGGTCTTAAGCTTGCGCAATGGCACGGAATGGGTCAGGCGAAGGCTGTTATCTTCTTTTTAATTGTTGCTTTGATTGCATTTATTCAGCTTCGTGCCACAAGGCAAAGGGAGGTTGAGCATTAATGAAAGCTAAAAATCTCGCGCGGAATATTGTTATCTACGCCTTGCTGTTAACAGCGGCAGTTATTTTTCTTGCGCCGATTGCAATAATCCTCATCAACTCCGTAAAGGGTAATTTTTATATCTCCGATGCTCCGTTTTCTTTGCCTGACAAGGATACCTTTGTCGGAATACAGAATTTCATAAAAGGCTTCACGCAATCTGATTTTATGAAATCGTTTGCAACTTCTGCATTCATAACAACAGCCTCAGTTCTGGGCATAGTTATTATGACCTCAATGACTGCATGGTATATAGTCAGAGTTAAAAACAGATTCACAAAGGTTCTTTATTATCTTTTTGTTTTCAGCATGATTGTTCCGTTTCAGATGGTTATGTATACGATGACATATTACGCATTTGAGCTGCATTTAAATAACCCTGTCGGCATAATATTTATATATCTCGGTTTCGGCTCGGGTCTTTCTGTCTTTATGTTCACAGGCTTTATAAAAAGTATACCCGCAGAAATTGAAGAAGCGGCAGTCATTGACGGTTGCAGCCCGATAAAAACTTTTTTTCTTGTAATATTTCCCATTTTAAAGCCGACGGCAATCACTGTCGCAATCCTCAACGCAATGTGGATCTGGAATGATTATCTTCTTCCTTATCTTGTTCTCGGTTCGGGAGAAAACAAAACTCTGCCCGTTGCGGTTCAGATGGCGCTGACAGGCGGATACGGAAATAAAGATATGGGTGCACTCATGGCAATGCTTGTTCTTACAATACTGCCGATTATCATTTTTTACCTTTTCTGCCAGAAATATATTATCAAAGGCGTTGTTGCAGGAGCAGTTAAGGGATAACGGAGGAAAATTCTATGGCAACAATAAAATTTAAAGATGTTACAAAATCCTTTGATAACGGCAAGGTAACTGTTATTCCGAGGCTTTCGCTTGATATAAAGGACAAAGAGTTTGTTGTACTGGTCGGTCCGTCGGGCTGCGGAAAATCAACAACGCTCCGCATGATTGCGGGTCTTGAGGGGGTTTCTTCGGGCGAACTTTATATTGACGAAAAGAAGGTCAATGATGTTCCGCCGAAGGATAGAGACATCGCAATGGTTTTTCAGAGCTATGCACTTTATCCTCATATGACGGTTTATAAAAATATGGCTTTTGCGCTGAAGCTCAAAAAAATACCTAAAGAAGAAATTGATAAAAAAGTCATGTGGGCTGCAAAAATCCTCGACATTGAGCCTTATCTTGACCGAAAGCCCAAAGCACTTTCCGGAGGGCAACGCCAGAGAGTTGCGCTCGGAAGAGCAATGGTTAGAAACCCGAAAGTTTTTTTGCTTGATGAACCTCTTTCAAATCTTGATGCAAAGCTGCGCACAGAAATGAGAAGCCAGATAACCATGCTTCATAAAAAGCTTCAAACAACCTTTGTTTACGTCACTCACGACCAGACCGAGGCTATGACAATGGCTGATAGGATTGTTGTTATGGATAAGGGTGTTATTCAGCAATATGACACCCCGCAAAAGCTCTATAATGAGCCTGCAAATATGTTTGTTGCCGGTTTCATCGGTTCGCCTCAGATGAATTTTATTGATTCAACCGTCATCAGAAGCGGCAAGGATATTAAAATAAGCTTTTCGGAGTATGAACTTGATGTTCCGAAATCAAAAAAGCAGGCGCTTGAAAGCTATATCGGTAAGGATATTATTATCGGAATACGTCCTGAGCATATTCTTTCCGACAGTACACCTGACAAAGAAAAGGGCAGCTGCATTCTTAACGTAACCGCAGATTTGGCGGAAATGACAGGCAATGAAACCAACGTTTACTTCGACCTTAACGGACAGAAATACATTGCCAGAATCAAAACCGAAAGAAAAATCAGCAGCGGCGACAGCGTTAAGCTGTATATAGATGAAAATACCGTTCATTTCTTTGATAAGGATTCAACGGCGGCGATATGAATAACGGATGTTGCAGAAACCTGCAGCATCCGTTTTCATATTATTCAAATCTTTTTGACAGCCATGTTACGCAAAGGTCAAACCAGCCTCTGATATGCGCACAGTAATCCGCCTCAGCTTTGGTATAAACCGTTCTGTCGGCAAGTGAAAAACCGTGATATCCCTTTTCATAAATGTGCATTTCGAAGGGAACATTTGCTTTATCAAGCGCCGATGCATAGGCAAGCGAATTTTCAATCGGAACAAGGTCGTCAGCGCAGGCGGCGATAATAAAGGCAGGCGGAGTTTTTTCGTCAACCTTATCATCAAGCCCCGGCACGGGAAATGCAAGAATTTTACCTATTGACTCAAGAATACATGGATAAACAAGAATGCTTGCGGCGGGTCTTAACTCGCCCATTGTTGAAACAGCGGCGCAAAGATGACCGCCCGCAGAAAATCCGATTGCGGCAATTTTATCTTTATCAACGCCCCACTCATCGGCGTTTTCATGGATAATTTTCATTGCTTCGTTGACATCTGCAAACGGCATTGAAAAATCATATCCCTTATTATGACCTACTGTGTAGCGCAGAATAAATGCTGCATAACCTTTTGCAATAAACGAAAAAGCAATCGGTTCAGCCTCACGGTCAGAGCACATGCTGTATCCTCCGCCGGGAATAACAAGAACACCCGGTCTTATATCCATATGAGCCATTTCAGGCGATTTATCGGGCAAATATACCGTAAGCCTCGCGAGCTCATTTGTAAGTTTTATTTCAATTATTTTCATGATTTCACCTCGGTTTATTCATAGGACAGACCTTCATGCAGATTCCGCAAACAGCACCCCTACCGATTTTCTGAAACTTTGTTTTCATATACTGACTGCATGCCTCGGGATCAAAGATTACTTCTCTCGGAGTTCCGGGAGTCCATTCGCCGCCCTTAATAGCCTTTGCAGGGCATGCCTTAACGCATATATCACAGCCGCTGCACACGCATTTTGCAAGAGTATTGTTGCATTCAAACGGACAGTCCGTGAAAAGTGTTCCCAGGCGGACATAGCTGCCGTATTCATTGTGCAAAAACAGCGAATTTCTGCCGATTGAGCCAAGACCTGCAAGGCAAGCGCCCTTTTTATGCGAATATCTCGCCATATAATTCCATCCGTCTTTGTTAATGCTCTGTGAAGCGGCAACAGTTATGTATTTATATCCTTTTCTTTGAAGAAACATTCCTGCCTGCAGAAGCATTGAATCAATAAAGGCATTTACGTTACGGTAATGGTTGAAATAGGTATGAGTAGGCTCATCTTCAATCTCGTCAATAATGCTTTCCGAGAGCCTTGCAACAATGCTGACGCCGTAAGGCAGGACTTCCTCGCCTTCATCAACCTTAAAAAAACCGACATCGGCAACACCCTTTTCAAACAAAAAAGCCTTGAGTTCTTCCTGAATGCCCATTATTTCGCCACCTTTGTTTCAAAGCAGAGCCATCCGCCGCTTTCATGACGTGCAATAACCTCCAGACCGTTTGCGGTAAAAGCAGCAAGAACATCGTCCTCTCTGGGAACAATTATGCCCGAGGTAATGAAAACAGCATCAGGATTCATATAATCCTTAACATTCTCACAAAGACCGATAATGATGTCAGCAACGATATTTGCAGCAATAATATCATATTTTCCACTGACCTTATCGGTAGTAGAGCCCTGAAGAACGGTAAATTTCGGCTCGTCAAATCCGTTGGTTTTTCCGTTTTCCCTTGCTGTTTTGACTGCAAGAGCATCAATATCAACACCAACTGCCTCATCCGCACCGAGAAGAAGACACGCAACTGAGAGAATACCGCTTCCGCAGCCGATATCAAGAACGTTCTTTCCCGGATTTGCATATTTTTCAAGTGTTTCAAGACAGAGCCTTGTTGTGTCATGAGTACCCGAACCGAATGCAAGACCCGGCTCAAGATGAAGAACAGCTCTGTTGCCCGCATCAAATTCCTGCTCCCAGATGGGTCTGATAAGCAGCCTTTCGCCAACGGGCATAGGCTTGAAATATTTTTTCCAATTATTTTCCCAATCCGCATTTTTACATACGGATTCGTCAATTTCATTTTCAATTCTCTCTGCTCTTAATCTTTCTGTAAGGAAAGATACAGCCTCTGCAGGGTTTTCTTCGGGAGAAATATAAATATGAACAATACCCTTTGTTCTGTCCTTAGCAAGCAAATCCTCATCAATAAGGTCAATCCTTGCAATCTCCCACGCCTCCTGTTCAAGAGTGCGGTAGTCTTCAATATATATTCCATAAGGCACTGCCATTTGGGCAATATCGCCTGCTTTGTCAACATCATCAGCGTTTACGGTAATTTTAATTTCTGTCCAATCCATTTTATCCTCCGTTAGTTGTTTTCAATCAATTCCACTCCGCCTTCGGGAGCTTTACCGTGGTTATAAAGATTTCTGTTTTCAAGAGCCCACTGACGGGGTGTGAATGTACCCTCTTCAACTGCATCCACCGCCGAGTGCATTTCGTAAAGTCTTGCATCCATGAGGTCAAGCTGAGAAAGCAATTCTGCTTCAATAAACATCGGCAGCTTTGCAGCGCCAAATTCGGGAGTACCGTGATGCGAAATAAGCATATGCTCAATAAGAGTAAGCTTTTCTTGGTTGATACCGAGCGAATTTCCGATTCTGTCGATATTTATTGCTCCCATAACAAGGTGACCGAGAAGATTGCCTCTGACTGTATATTCACTTGCAATTCCTGTTTCGGATGCCTGAAGTTCCTCAATTTTTGCTATATCGTGGAGAATCGCTCCCGTACAGAGCAGATCATAATTTACAAACTTATAGATTGTGCATACGCTTTTGGCAAGACGCAGGATTGAAAGAGTATGCATCAGAAGTCCGCTTCTGACAGCATGATGAAGATTCTTTGCCGCCGGCCAGTAAATGAGCCTTTCTCTGTATTCTTCAATCACCGCAAAAACAAGCCTTTTAAGCTCCTCATCGGTAAAGGAATCAACGATTTTTTCAACCTCTGCAAGCATTGTTTCGCCTGTCAGACATGCTGAGGGAACATAATCCTCTATTGCAACGTCATCCTCGGGCAAAACAGCGCGGATTCGCTCAACCCTGAACTGAATTGTATCGTTAAAAGGAACATAAGTGCCTCTGACCTTTACGAAATCAAAGCTTTGAAATTTATTTGACGGCGTTTCCTTATAATCCCATAGCTTTGCGCTTATTTCGCCGCTGTTATCAGCAAGCACAAGGTCAAGATAAGGAACACCCTTTGCTGTCTGCTTTTTTTCAACTGATTTTATCAGACAAAAGCCCTCATGAGCTCCTGCCCCTCCAATCGGTGTGAAATTCATAGTAAAACCCTCTTTCGGTCATATATATTATACTATATCATATATAAATCAAAATTACAAACTAAAAATTAATCTGTTATGTATTGACAAATCGTCTGTACGGATTATAATAAAAATAACAATAATTCTCGGGGCGGGGTGAGATTCCCCACCGGCGGTGACAGTCCGCTAACTGCGTTTGCAGCCGATACGGTGAAATTCCGTAACCGACGGTAAAGTCCGGATGACAGAGAATGCGATTAAAGAAGCATTTCGCCCTGCATTTTTGCAGGGTTTTTGTTTTTTATCGCTCTCCGAGCAAAAAAGGAGCAAAAAACATGAAAAATTCAGTATCAGAAAAAATTGTTAAAACGGCAATTATGGCAATGCTCACAGCACTATCAATTGTTCTTGTGTATGTAATTCATTTTCCGCTGATTCCTGCAGCGCCATTTCTTGAATATGACGCAGCCGACGTACCCGTTCTTATAGGTGCAATGATGCTCGGACCTGTTTCGGGAATCGTAACCTTGTTTGCCGTCTGTCTTATTCAGGCGCTCACGGTCAGCGCTTCAAGCGGATGGATAGGATTTATGATGCATTTCATTGCATCCTCTGTTCTTGTTCTCACTTCTTCATTGATTTACAAGCGTAAAAAGACAACTTTAAGCCTTATTATAGGTCTTGTTATCGGCTCACTTGCAATGACGGCTGTTATGATTCCGCTCAATCTTGTTTTCACGGGTATTTTTATGGGTGCAGGCACACAGACGGTGGTCGGAATGCTGATCCCTGCGATTATTCCGTTTAATCTTCTCAAGGCAGGTATAAACTCTGCAATAACTTTTGCGGTTTTCACTCCGATTGCAGGGATTCTCAAAAAGTATGTAAAGGGTAAATAAGATGATAGTGCATCCCATTCCGCCTCTTTTCGGTGAGGATTCAAAAACACTCATTCTTGGCTCGTTTCCGTCGGTTAAATCGAGAGAAGCTGCATTCTTTTACGGTCACCCTCAGAACAGATTCTGGGCGGTTATTGCAGAAGTTCTCGGTTATGATAAACCTAAAAATATCGAAGAAAAGAAAAAACTGATTCTTGAAAACAGACTTGCTCTGTGGGATGTTATCGCATCATGCGAAATTGAAGGCAGCGCAGACAGTACAATCAATAATGTTACCGCCAACGACTTGAGCATCATTCTTGAAAACAGCAGGGTTGACCGAATTCTTGTAAACGGAAAAACAGCCGAAAAATATTATAATAAATACACTTATCCCAAAACGGGAATAAAAGCGGTTTGCCTGCCGTCAACAAGCCCTGCAAATGCGGCATGGAGCATTGAAAGGCTCATTGAGGCGTGGAAAATTATAATTGAATAGTCGAAACAGTCAGTACCCTTTTCGCAGGATACTGACTGTTTTGTTATTCTGCAATGTAATAATCAATTCCGCTTATTGTTATTTCTTCAAGGTTTGTTGCTGTAACGATAAGCGTCGGGTCACCCATCAGCAGACCCTCATGCGTAACCGCAACTGTCTGACCGACCTTAAGGAATCCGCTTATGATATAGCGTTTTATACGCATATTATTTGCTTTGACGGTAATCTCCATTCCGTCGCTCGGATTTTTCATCATCATGGTATCATCAATTTTTATATAATCCTCACCGATTTCCGTCACCCTGCCGATAATAATCTGCTTGTTGTTTCCGGTTGTTCCTGCTTTATGATTAAGCGCATATTCGGTAATTTCTTTAACAGCATCGGTTCCGATATAATAAGCATAGCCGTAGTTTTCGATATTTGTTTTCAGATAGCCGTTATCATATAATGTCCATGAAAGATTTACTGCACCAAGCTGAACGGAATTAATCGGAAACGATACAGTTTTTTCCCCGGCTGCAACTGAATCGTAATCTTCTGTTTTTGCACCTGCGTATTTCAGAAAAAATGACCATAATACATCATTGGCAGCTCCGCTGATCAGGTAATGAGCATCCTTTCCGCCCTGCCCGTAATAAAAGGATGAAAACGGGAATGTTTCGGTAAGATTCAAAGAATCAATTAAATCTCCAAGCGTTTCGGGGGGCGAAAAATCAGAGCGGATAAACGGATAATACCCGTCATAGCCCTGATATCTGACAGCTATAAATCTCTGCGAATCAACTCCTCTTATTTCATAGATATCACATTGGATTGAGTGACTCTTTTCTTCGTATATATCATATCCGCGGGAGGTTGTGGAGCCGAGCTTTTTGCCGATCATATCCTTCGGAATGTCAGTTCCGTAATATGCGGCTCTTGTTCTGTAATCCGTACCGTTAAATTCAAGCCCCTGAAATTTGTCAAAAATTTCGCGGCAATTCCACGGCCAGACACGTGCAGAATTTTCAACCATATAATTGATTTCTTTGCGTTCGCGTGTATCAGCGGTCAAGCAGAAAAACTGACTTTGAGTCTGATATAAAGCACTTTCCTTTTCCGTTACACCTGCCGGATTTTCAGCGGTTACTTTCTCTGTAAGAATTTCCGAATATACATTATTCTCTGTTACTGAAGCAGAGCTTTCGCTGTTAACTGCCGATATGCCTGCAAATGTTGTTTCCGTACCGGTTTCAGGCTTTACGTAACTGCGCAAAAACAAAACACTTGCCAGAACAATGCATAAGCAGGCAGCAATTGAAATTACGGTTTTCCATGTTTTTGTTCCGTAGTCGGACTTCTGCCTTGCTTTTTTTATGTATTCATCATCAACATTTCCGAATGCATCCAGAATATCATCAGGTTTCATTTCAGGCCCTCCTTTATTAATCGTTCACGAAGCTTTTGACGGGTTCTGTAAAGCATTGATTTGACCTTGCTTTCCGAAAATCCGAATCGGGCTGCAATTGCTTCAACCGAATCCATGTACCAATAACGGCAGATGAACACACGCTGTTCCCTATTCGGCAATTCCTTGACAAAAGAATTGATAACATCGGTAAGAAGCTGTGTTTCAACCGTCTGTTCAACATCGCTTTTATCGGGTATGCATTCCTCGAGCTCATCCAAAACAACTGCAGCCTGTCCTCCGCCCCGCTTCTCCGCATTGCTTTTTCTCCATTTATCAATGGAAATGCGTCTTGTAATTTTACCGAGAAATGTCGAAAGCACAGACGGACGGTGAGGCGGAATACTGTTCCACGCATCAAGGTATGTATCATTAACACATTCTTCAGCATCTGCTCCGTTATTAAGAACATTATACGCTATGGAATAACAGTAACTGCCGTAAGCCAGCGCTGTTTCTTCGATGGCTTTTTCACTTCGCCTCCAATATAAATTCACAATTTGTCTGTCGTCCATCTGCAACACCTCCCTGCTTATGAAAGAGCCCTTCACCAATATGCTCGCATTTAATCCAATTCGGTTGCAAAAAGAATAAATTATTTATAAAAACATTATATATTATTACATAATTGATAATCAAGAATCAAAATAACTTTAACAAAATATAAATCAACTGAATATACTGAAACTGAAAGGACAGGCAATTTTGAAATTTTTTGCTCCCCGATTTCAAAGTAATGTTTAATTCGCCTGCTATATGTCAAAAATAACTGTGTCAGTTAAATCAGCATCATTCGGGAGTGATTATTTTATGAACGTTAAACGGGGAGAAATTTATTACGCTGACCTCAGCCCTGTTATCGGCTCGGAGCAGGGCGGCACAAGACCCGTTCTTATTGTTCAGAACGACGTCGGCAACAAATTCAGCCCGACGGTTATTGCAGCAGCAATAACAAGCCAAAGATTCAAAACAAGTCTGCCCACACATATAAGAGTCAACGCTGACGGCTGCGGACTTGCCAAGGATTCGATTGTTCTTCTTGAACAGGTACGTACCCTCGACAAAAAAAGACTGCGCGAAAAAATGGGCATTCTTGACGAAACAGATATGATAAGGGTTGACAGAGCCCTTTCCGTAAGCCTCGGTATCGGCATTGCGGAATAGAAAAATCCGTATTCCTTCGACTGAAGGAATACGGATTAATTTTTTATTTTACGGGAACAAGCTTTTCCTTGCCTCCCATGTAGGGACGAAGAGCAACGGGAACATTAACGCTTCCGTCTGCATTGAGGTTATTCTCAAGAAATGCAATAAGCATTCTGGGAGGAGCAACAACGGTGTTATTAAGTGTATGAGCAAAATATTTGCCATCCTTGCCGTTAACTCTGATTTTGAGTCTGCGTGCCTGTGCATCGCCGAGATTTGAGCATGAGCCAACCTCAAAATACTTCTTCTGTCTGGGTGACCATGCCTCAACGTCAAATGACTTGACCTTAAGGTCTGCAAGGTCGCCCGAACAGCACTCAAGAGTTCTGACGGGAATATCAAGCGAGCGGAAGAGGTCAACGGTATTCTGCCAGAGCTTGTCAAACCACATCATGCTGTCTTCGGGCTTACATACAACAATCATTTCCTGCTTTTCGAACTGATGAATTCTGTAAACGCCTCTCTCCTCAATGCCGTGTGCGCCCTTTTCCTTACGGAAGCAGGGTGAATAGCTTGTGAGAGTATGGGGAAGAGTATCTTCATTAACGATAGTGTCAATATATTTACCTATCATTGAGTGTTCGCTTGTGCCGATAAGATAAAGGTCCTCGCCCTCAATCTTATACATCATTGCGTCCATTTCAGCAAAGCTCATAACGCCTGTTACAACGTTACTGCGAATCATAAAGGGAGGAACACAGTAGGTAAATCCTCTGTCAATCATGAAATCCCTTGCGTAAGAAATGACTGCGGAATGAAGTCGTGCAATATCACCCATGAGATAGTAGAAACCATTACCTGCAACGTTTCTCGCAGCATCAAGGTCGATGCCGTTGAAACGCTCCATAATATCGGAATGATAGGGAATCTCAAAATCAGGCACAACAGGCTCACCGTATTTTGTGACCTCAACATTTTCGCTGTCATCCTTGCCGATGGGGACACTCGGGTCGATAATATTGGGAATAATCATCATAATCTTGGTAACCTTTTCGGAATACTCTGCTTCAAGCTTTTCGCACTCGGCAAGTCTTTCGGAAAATTCGGTTACCTTTGATTTTGCAGCCATAGCCTCTTCTTTTTTGCCCTGCGCCATGAGCATACCGATTTCCTTTGAAACCTTGTTGCGGTTTGCTCTGAGGCTGTCAGCCTCGGTCTTGACTGCTCTTGACTTTGCGTCAAGCTCTATTACTTCGTCAACAAGCGCAAGCTTGCTGTCCTGAAACTTCTTTCTGATATTTTCCTTAACTATATCTGGATTCTCTCTTAAGAATTTGATATCAAGCATTGTTTTCAACTCCTGAAAGTTTTTATATCCGTAATTTTAGTCCATTTTTGAAATAAAGTCAACAGCAGATGCGATATATTTATCGTCTGCAAGCTCGATTGCTCCCTTATCGACAAGCGATGCGGTTTTGGGGTCGATGGGAAGCTTTGCAAGAACAGGAACGCCAAGCTCTGCTGCAATTTCATCAATCTTGCTTTCGCCGAAAATCTTAAATTCCTTGCCGCAGTCAGGGCAAACAACATAGCTCATATTTTCAACAAGACCGAGAACGGGAATATTCATAAGCTTTGCCATGTTGAATGCCTTTTTAACAATCATTGTAACAAGGTCCTGCGGAGTGGTTACAATAACGATGCCGTCAACGGGAAGGTTCTGGAAAACAGTCAGCGAAACATCGCCTGTTCCGGGAGGCATATCAACAAACATATAGTCAACATCGCCCCAGGCAACGTCTTTCCAGAACTGCTGAATAACACCCGAAATAACGGGTCCTCTCCAGACTACGGGTGACTCTTCATTCTCGAGAAGAAGGTTGATTGACATAATCTTGATTCCTGTTTTGCTCTCTTCAGGGAGAAGTCCGCTCTCATCTGCCTTTGCTCTTTCTTTGATACCGAAGGACTTGGGAATTGAAGGTCCTGTTATATCCGCATCGAGAACGGCGCAGGCATTGCCTCTCGCCTGCATTGCACTTGCAAGCATTGAGGTGACAAGCGATTTGCCGACACCGCCTTTACCGCTTACAACGCCGATAACTTTTTTAACGCTGCTGAAGGGTCCGCAGGGTATTCTCATATCCTGCGCTTCTTTTCTTGAATCGCAATTGCTTGCACAGCTTGCGCAATTGCCGCTGCATGCTTCACTCATGTTTTTATCTCCTATCTAAAACATATTTATTATAAACTTAATTGCATATGCAACGGCAAAAATAACCGGCATATGGACAACATAAATAATAAGCGATTTTTTTCCGAGAAAACTAAAAAAAGGAATCCTCTTCTGATAACACCATTCGGGATAGCCTTTATACAGATAATATCTGCCTGCAAATGCACCTGAAAGAAAAATGAAAATATGGGGGAATATCGGGAAGTAATCCGCCGAATAAAAAGACGGCGAATAAATACCAATCGGCATTAAAAAATCATGCTCATAAAGGCTTTCGGGAAGAGTGAATTTTATAAGGCTTCCGTACCCAAGCTCGCCCTCACCGATTCCGCTTGTGAATGCGTAAAGCACGGCGCACAGCAAAATCCCCGTAAAGGGCGAAAAGCTTTCAAGCTTCTTTTCAAACAGTGCATATATCAAAACCGAAACCGCAAGCAGATGAAGAATACCGAAATAAATTTCGGTTCCGACAAATCCAAGCGCAGGCAGAAGCAACGCCGTCACGAGCGTAAATCCTGCAGCAACCCCGAGAAGTATGAGTCCCCTTTTCAGGTTGCTCTCTGAAAGTGTGCATGAAATCCCGCAGATAAAGATGAATATTCCCGCAAAAAAAGGCTGAACGGGCATAAAGAAATCGAAAAGCTTTGCTGCTTCGTCCCATTCAAAAAAATAGCCGCAGATATAGAATGCATGATAAAATATCATGCATAAAACCGCAAGTCCCCTTGCTTCGTCAAGAAAATTCAGTCTGTTTTTGTTGTTTTCTGCGTTAGTCATAAATTCACCTCATATTATTCTATCATAATGTATTAAAAATGCAAGCCTTTATTGACTTTATTATTTATTTGTTTTAAAATATAAATATATTTGCGGCAATAAAATTTACGGAGACAGTTATGATAGAAAAAATCAGAGAATTACTTTTCAAAATTTTCAAAAAAGAGAGTTTTATAGGCAAAATAATTAATAAATTATTCACAAAAGAAATAATCACTTATATTATTTTCGGAGTGTTGACAACCGCTGTCAATCTTGCAACGTTTTATATTTTCAAAAAGCTTTTTGTTGCTATCGGATGGGACGGTATTTTCAACACAATTATCCCCGATGATTCCCCAGTTCTTAAGATTTTAAGCGGCGGCAGCGACTATCTTGATGCAAATGCCATCGCATGGGTTACGGGAGTTATCTTTGCATTTGTTACAAACAAGCTTTGGGTTTTCGAATCAAAAAGCTGGAAGCCTTCGGTTGCAGGCAAGGAATTTATCGGCTTTACGGGAGCCAGATTTTTCTCGTTTGTTGTTGAAACCATCATGATGTTTGTCATGGTGTCGCTTCTCACATGGGATGAATTTATTTCAAAAATTATTGTCGGCATTGTTGTTATTATTATTAACTATGTTTTCAGCAAGCTGATAATCTTCAAAAACAAGCAAGGATAATATGATGATTAATATTATAAAATCAGCGGCCGCCGAAATAAACATCGACCCAAAAGAGGTTGCGGTTTATCTCGGCTATTATTCCGCTGAAACAGATGAGAACACCGATACACTTATTGCAGAATGTACCGAAGAATTTCTCAAAGCGGCAGATTTCAAAGCATGCTATGTTGAAGTGGCCGTAAATGCAGACGGCGAAATAGATTTGGGATTTAAAAAAATCGGCTGCAGTTCGCTTAAAAAGAATCTTTCGGGCTGTTACAGGGCATATATTTTTGCCGCAACAACAGGCATTGAATCACACAGACTGATCGAAAGAAACGCGGTTATATCCCCTCTCAAGGGAATAGTCACCGACTGCGTAGGCTCGGCAGCAATTGAAGCATTCTGCAATAAAATCAACCTTTCGCTTGAGAATTACGAGTACTTAAGACCGAGATTCAGCCCCGGCTACGGCGACATGCCGCTTGAATGCCAGAAAGACATTATTGAATTTTTACAGACAAAGAAAAACATCGGAATGAGCCTTACCGAAAGCCTGATGATGGTGCCTGTTAAATCCGTCACGGCGATAATCGGAATAGGTAAAGAAAAGAATAAATGCACAGGACCGGGCTGCATGATTTGCAGCGGAATCAACTGTCCGTACAGATAAAGAAGGAATAACAATGACAATTCTTGAAAAAATCAAAAGCAGAATAACATACTGTGACGGCGGAGCAGGAACCCTGCTTCAGTCGTGGGGACTTAAGGCGGGTGAACAGCCCGAAAGCTGGAACATTACAAAACCCGATAAGATAATCGAAATGCACCGTCAGTATCTTGAAGCCGGTGCGGATATAATTACTTCTTGTACCTTTGGTGCAAACAGACTTAAATTCGATAATCTTGAAGAAATCGTGACAGCCGCAATAAAAAATGCTAAAACCGCATGTGAAGGCTATGACGCTTATGTTGCGCTTGATATAGGTCCTACCGGAAAGATGCTTGAGCCTCTCGGAGATTTAAAATTCGAGGATGCTGTCAGCATTTTTTCCGAAACAATAAAGATTGGCGCAAACGCAGGTGCAGACCTTGTTCTGATTGAAACAATCAACGATTCATACGAAGCAAAGGCAGCTATGATTGCCGCAAAGGAAAGCTGCAATTTACCCGTGTTTGTTACCTGCGTTTACGATGAATCAAAAAAACTTATGACAGGTGCCGACCCTGCCGCAATGATTGCTATGCTCGAGGGCCTCGGTGCGGATGCAATAGGCATGAACTGCTCACTCGGTCCTAAACAAATGGCTCAAATCGTTCCTGAATTTGCCAAATATGCGAGTGTTCCGATTATCGTAAACCCCAATGCGGGTTTGCCCAGAAGCGAAAACGGAAAAACCGTTTTTGATATTAATGCAGACGAATTTTCGGATATCATGTGCGAAATAGTCAAATCGGGCGCAACAATAATCGGCGGCTGCTGCGGCACTACTCCCGAGCACATCAGAAAAACCGTTGAAAAAACAAAAAATCTGCCGTTTACCCTTCCCGAGAAGAAGAGTCACACGGTTGTTTCGTCATATACACATGCCGTTGAAATCGGCAAATGTCCCGTTATAATCGGCGAAAGAATAAATCCGACCGGAAAAAAGAGATTCAAAGAGGCTCTGCGTGAGAATGATATCGGATACATTCTTAACGAAGGACTTGCACAGAATAAAAAAGGTGTTTCGATTCTTGATGTAAACGTCGGTCTGCCCGAAATCAACGAAACCGAAATGATGGTAAATGTTATCAAGGCTCTTCAGGGCATTATTAACCTTCCGCTCCAGATTGATACGGTTGACCCGGCCGCAATGGAACAGGCAATGAGAATCTATAACGGTAAGCCTCTGGTAAATTCCGTAAGCGGCAAAGAAGAAAGCATGGACGCCGTTTTCCCTCTGATAAAAAAATACGGCGGAGTTGTTATTGCCGTCACTCTTGACGAAAGCGGAATCCCCACAACTGCTCAAGGCAGAGTTGAAATCGCAAAAAAGATAATCACAAAAGCCAAAGAATACGGAATTGATGAAAAAGATATCATCGTTGACCCTCTTGCAATGGCAGTTTCAAGCGATTCAAACAGCGCAAACATCACTCTTGAAGCAATAAAAACGCTTCACAACATGGGAATCAAAACAAGCCTCGGTGTATCAAACATCTCATTCGGTCTGCCGTCAAGGGCGGATGTCAACGCCGTTTTCTACACGATGGCTATGCAAAATGGACTTGACTGTGCAATCATCAATCCCTTCTCTGACGAAATGATGAAGGCTTGGCATTGCTTTATGGCGCTGACGGGTAAAGACAAAAACTGCTCCGATTATATTGAATTTGCGGATAAGCTTTCCCCTGTTCAGATACAAGCTGTGCAGAAATCGGAAACGAGCCTTGACAGTTGCATCGTAAGCGGTCTTAAAGAACAGGCAGGAGCCGTTGCGGCAGAGCTTTTAAAAACATCATCTCCCATGGAAATCATTGACGGAATGATTATCCCTGCGCTTAATACGGTCGGCATGGGCTTTGAAGAAAAGAAGGTTTATCTTCCTCAGCTTCTTATGAGTGCTCAGGCTGCAAAAGAGGCGTTTGAGGCTATAAAATCAGCTATCCCCGCAGGCGAAAGCAAAAAAGGTAAAGTTGTCATCGCAACCGTTAAAGGAGATATTCACGATATCGGAAAAAATATTGTTAAAGTTCTTCTTGAAAACTACGGTTATGAAGTTATAGATCTCGGGAAGGACATTGCTCCCGAAGTTGTTGTTGATGCCGTTAAATCAAGCGGTGCAAAGCTTGTCGGTTTAAGTGCGCTGATGACAACAACTGTTCCAGCAATGGAAGAAACAATAAAGCTCCTCAAAAAGAATGCTCCTGATTGTAAGGTTATGGTCGGCGGCGCAGTCATGACAGAGGAATACGCTGCAATGATAAATGCTGACAGCTACGGCAGCGATGCAATGGCATCTGTCAGATATGCAGAAAAAATATATAATATAGTATAAAATAAATTATTGAAAAAATATATTAGATATGATATACTACAAAAACAACATCTTATGAACGGAGAGTGAATTAAATGATAATGGGCGAATCAGCTGAAAACTATCTTGAAACCATACTTATTCTTAACAAAAAGAAAGGTACTGTTCGTTCCGTTGACATTGCAACAGAGCTCGGATTTTCAAAACCAAGCGTCTGCGTTGCAATGAGAAATCTCCGTGAACACGGATATATCGCTACTGACGGCGACGGTCTTATCACTCTTACCGAAACAGGATACGAAATAGCCAATAAAATATTTCAAAGGCATGAAACAATAACCGCATGGCTTACGGGAATCGGTGTCAGCGCAGACCAGGCTGCAATTGATGCCTGCCGAATCGAGCATGTCATAAGTCAGGAAAGCTTTGAGTGCCTTTGCAAAGCGGTTAAAAAATGACTTTAAAACAGCGTGTGGCACCTGCCATACGCTTTTTGACTGTTTTTATTGTGTAATTTACATAAACAACTCACCAAAAGAAACGATTTAGCGTAGTAAATCGCTAATTGACTAATACGATGAAGTATGGTATACTTACCATCATACTACAAATATCAGGAGAAGATTATGGACGAATTTCTTGCTACTCTTTCAAAAGAGGACAGCCTCACATATGAGCTTTCCATGCTCTATAAGCAATGGGGATATAAAGAATACCGCATGGCAAAGTTTGAAGAATACAGCTTTTACAGCGATAACAGAGATTTCCTTTCGGGCAAAGGCATTCTTGCCTTCAACAATTCCGACGGACGTCTCATGGCGCTCAAGCCCGATATAACCCTTTCCATTGTTAAGAATGCAAAGCTTTCTGACTCGCTGACAAAGCTTTACTATAACGAAAGCGTTTTCAGAATGAGCGACAGCTCAATGGATTATAAAGAAATAAAGCAGACGGGCGTTGAAGTTCTCGGCAAGGTTGACGAATATCTTATTGCAGAGGTGCTCATGCTTGCTGCAAAGAGCCTTAAAACAATTGACAAGGATTTTGTCCTTTCAATTTCTCATATGGCATTCATTCCCTCTCTCCTTTCAGAGCTTGAAATCGGCGAAAACGCAAAAAAGGATATTATTGAATGCGTTAAAGGCAAGAACATTCATGACCTTCGTGCAATCTGTGCAAAATGCGGAGTAAGCGAAGAAAAAACAGAGCTTCTCGCAAAGCTTGCCGTCATCAACAGCAAGCTTGATGAAGCTATCGAAGAGCTTTGTGCACTTGCATGCAACGGTGAAATGAAAAAAGCCTGTGAAGAGCTTAAATTTATTGCTACATCGCTCAGAAAGAGCGAGCTTTCGGAAAGACTTTTCATCGACCTTTCCGTACTTAACAACACAGAATATTATAACGGCATAATCTTCCAGGGCTATGTTGAAAAAGCTCCGTCTGCTGTTCTTTCGGGCGGAAGATACGATAAGCTTGCAGGAAAGCTTCGTGAGAACACCCAGGCAGTCGGCTTTGCTGTTTATCTTGACAACCTCAATCTTTACTATAAGAAAAAGCGTGAGTTTGACAGCGACATTCTTATTATCTTTGACTCGGCTGACAAAAGCGAATCTCTCCTTTCACTCGTCGAGAGTTTTGTTGACAAAGGTTTTTCTGTCCGTGTTGAACATACCATTCCCGAGGGATACAAAGCAAAAACTGTTTATTCATTTAAAAATGGTGCTTTAAGGGAGGTGCCTTCATGCTGAACATTGCATTGCCCAAAGGCAGACTCGGTGACAAGGTCTACGAGCTTTTTGCTTCAATAGGCTATGATTGCAGCGAGATTTACAGCGATAACAGAAAGCTTGTTTTTGAAAACGAAGAAAACGGTGTGCGTTATCTTCTTGTCAAGCCCTCCGATGTTGCGATTTACATTGCACACGGTGCGGCGGATATAGGCGTTGTCGGCAAGGACATCCTTGAGGAAGGCGATTTCGATATATATGAACTACTCGACCTCGGTCTCGGAAAATGCAACATGTGCGTTGCAGCACCGAATGACTATGTTGAAGATTTTGACAGACCCTTGAGAGTTGCAACAAAATTTATAAACATTGCAAAAGATTATTATATTTCTCTTAACCGTGAAATTGAAATAATTAAGCTCAACGGCTCAATTGAAATTGCACCCCTGCTCGGTCTTTCGGACGTTATAGTTGATATCGTTGAATCAGGCAAGACACTCAAAGAAAACAATCTCCGCGTTTATGAGCAAATTATGCCCATCAGCGCAAGACTGATTGCCAATAAGTCCTCTTATAAATTCAAGGGCAAGGATATTGATACTCTTATGGAAAAGCTCACAAAGGAGTTGGCAAAATGATTAAGATAATTAACATAGACAGCGCTGAAAAAAGCGAGATTCTCACCAGAGATATCAAGCTTGAAAGCGGCGTTGAGACAATTGTCGCCGACATTATAAAGAATGTCAGAGAAAACGGCGACAATGCACTTAAGGAATACAGTCTTAAATTTGATAAGGCTGATATTAAAAATCTGCGTGTTACACAGGAAGAAATTGACGCAGCTTACGAAAACGAAGATAAAGCACTCATCGAAACACTTGAACTTGCAAAGAAAAACATTTGGAATTTCCATGAGAAGCAGCTTCGCAAGGGCTTCGAAATAAGCGAAAAAGACGGTGTTATCTCGGGTCAGAAAATCACTCCGATTGAAAAGGTCGGCATATATGTACCCGGCGGCACCGCAAGCTATCCCTCAACAGTGCTTATGAATGCTATTCCTGCAAAGATTGCAGGTGTCAGCGAAATTATAATGGTGACTCCTCCCGATAAGGATGGTAACATTCCCTCGGCTATTCTCTGCGCTGCAAAGATTGCAGGCGTTGATACGATAATCAAAACAGGCGGTGCACAGGCTGTTGCCGCCCTCGCATACGGTACGGAAAGTGTTCCAAAGGCTGATAAAGTAGTCGGACCGGGTAATGTTTTCGTTGCAACCGCAAAAAGAATGCTTTACGGACTTGTTGATATCGACATGATTGCAGGTCCGAGTGAAATTCTTGTTCTTGCTGACGGCACATGCAACCCTGCATATGTAGCCGCAGATCTTCTTTCACAAGCAGAGCACGACAAGCTTGCAAGCGCCGTGCTTGTTACCGACAGCGAAGAACTTGCCTATGCAGTTCGTGACGAACTTGAAAAGCAGATTCCTCTGCTTCCCAGAGAAGAAATCGCAAGAGCATCAATAGAAACAAACGGCAAAATTATTATTGCAAATAATATTGAGCAGGGCATTGAAGTTGCAAACGAAATTGCTCCCGAGCATCTTGAGGTCTGCGTTGACGACCCGTTTGCGCTTCTTGGCAAAATCAAGAATGCAGGCTCAATTTTCCTCGGCAAAAACACTCCCGAAGCTCTCGGAGATTATCTTGCAGGTACAAACCACACTCTTCCCACCTCGGGCACAGCAAGATTCAGTTCTCCCCTTTCGGTTGATGATTTTGTGAAGAAATCACAGTATATTTATTATTCCGAAGAGGCTCTCGGCGAGGTTAAGGACAAGATTGTTCTCTTTGCAAACAGAGAAGGTCTTCATGCTCACGGCAAGAGCGCTGCAATCAGATTTGAAAATAAGGAGTAAACATGAGCAGATTCCTTTCAAAAAATTACGAAAAACTTGTTCCCTATACCCCCGGTGAGCAGGTTAACGTTAAAGTTATAAAACTCAATACAAACGAATCCCCGTTTCCTCCCTCGCCGAAGGTTAAGGCGGTTTTGAGCGAAGAGGTCATTGACAAACTCAATCTCTACTCAGACCCCGAACTCAAGGAACTTCGCTCGGCAATAGCAGAGCAATTCGACGTAACTTCAGATATGGTTTTCTGCGGCAACGGCTCGGATGATGTTCTTGCATTTGCAATCATGGGCTTTTGCGGCGCAGGCGGCAAGCTCTGCTGCCCTGAAATCTCTTATGGCTTCTACCCCGTTTACGCTGATATTTTCGGTGTTGAGCTTGAACAGATTCCTCTTAAGGATGATTTTTCTGTTCATGCAAACGACTACATCGGCAAGAATAAAAATATTGTTATTGCAAATCCCAATGCACCCACAGGTCTTACCCTTACATTTGATGAGGTTGAGAAAATCGTTGCATCGAATCCCGATAATATCGTTATCATGGACGAAGCATATATGGCTTTCTGCGGCGAAAGCTGCATGGAGCTTGTCAAGAAATATGATAATCTGCTTGTTACCCGTACTTTCTCAAAAAGCCATTCATTAGCAGGTTTGAGAGTCGGCTTCGGAATAGGTTCAAAGGAAATCATTGACGATCTCAACAAGCTTAAATATTCATTTAACCCTTATAACCTTAATACGCTTTCTATCAAATCCGCTGCTGCTGCAATTGCAGACAATGACTATTATGACGATAAGATTGCAAAAATCGTTGAAACCAGAGAAAAAACAATTGCCGATTTGAGAGCGCTCGGTTTTAAGTGCACAGACTCAAAGGCAAACTTTATCTTCGCGTCAAGCGATAAAATCCCCGCATCCGTGCTTGCGGCAGAGCTTCGCAAAAAAGGAATACTCGTCAGATATTTCAACAAACCTAAAATTGATAACTATCTTCGCATAACAGTCGGCTCGGCGGATGATATGCAAACCCTTGTTGATGCAATCAAAGATATAACGGAGGGATAAAAATGAGAGAAGCCGAAATCAAAAGAAAAACAAATGAAACCGATATTGAACTTTGGCTGAAACTTGACGGCACGGGCAAAAACGAAATTGACACGGGCTGCGGTTTTCTTGACCACATGCTTGAGCTTTTCGCACGCCACGGCAGAATGGATTTAAAGGTTAAATGCGTCGGTGACACTCACGTTGACTATCACCATACCGTTGAGGATGTCGGGATTGTGCTCGGTCAGGCATTCGCAAAGGCTGTCGGTGAAAAGAGAGGAATTTCCCGCTACGGCAGCATTCTTCTTCCCATGGACGAAACTCTCATTCTTGCAAGCATCGATATCAGCGGCAGAGCATATCTCAACTATGATGTTCAGATTCCGACACCCGCTGTCGGCGGAATGGATACGGAGCTTGTTGAAGAATTTTTTATTTCATTCGTTCGCAACAGCGATATCACTCTCCACATAAAACAGCTTGAGGGCAAAAACAGCCATCATATCATCGAGGGTATTTTCAAAGCCTTCGGAAGAGCGCTTTGCAAGGCAGTTTTTGAAGATTTGACTCTCGGCGGTGAAATTCCATCAACGAAAGGAATTTTATAATGATTGCAATTATAGACTACGGCTGTGGCAATCTTTTTTCGCTTTCATCATCACTTAAGGCGCTCGGAATTGAGTGCAAAATAACGGGCGATAAGGATGAAATAATTGCTGCGGATAAAATAATTCTTCCCGGTGTCGGCGCATTCGGCGATGCAGCGCAAAAGCTGCGAGACTGCGGAATGGACAAGCTTCTTTGTGAGCTTGCAGCCGAAGGTAAACCCATTCTCGGCATATGCCTTGGTATGCAGTTGCTTTTTGAGAAAAGCTTTGAATACGGTGCACACATGGGACTTGGATTGATCAAAGGATTTGTAGGTCCTCTTGAAGGACAGATTCCCAATGATTTAAAAATTCCCCACATGGGTTGGAACAAGCTCAATCTTGCAAAAGCAGACCCCATTTTTAAATATATCGAACCCGGTGACTACATGTATTTCGTTCACTCGTTCTACGCAAGAAACTGCGTTGAAAACACTCTCGCATTTTCGGAATACGGCGTTGCCGTGCCTGCGATAGTCAAGAGCGGCAGCGTTTACGGAATGCAGTTTCACCCTGAAAAGAGCGGTGCAAAGGGTCTTGCTCTTTTAAAGGCATTTTCAGAATTATAAGGAGTTCGTTATGCAGATATTTCCCGCAACGGATATACTCGGCGGCAAGGTAGTCCGTCTTACAAAGGGTGACTACAATCAGGTTAAGATTTATGCCGATTCACCCGCCGAAATGGCTCTGGAATTTATGAAAGACGGAGCAACAAACTTACATATGGTTGACCTTGACGGCGCTAAAGACGGCTTGCCTGTAAACTTTGAAGCAATAAGAGAATCCGCAAAAATCGACGGACTTTTCATCGAAGTCGGCGGCGGTATACGAAACATGCAGAGAATTGAGGATTATCTCTCTCTCGGAGTCAAGCGTGTTATTCTCGGTACAGCTGCAATCAGAAACTACCCCTTTGTTGAAGAGGCAGTTAAGAAATTCGGAAATGCGGTTGCAGTCGGCGTAGATGCAAAAGAAGGTCTTGTCGCAGTCAGCGGATGGCAGGAAACAACAAATGTAAACTCGGTTGAATTTTGCAAAAAGCTGCACGATACAGGCGTTTCAACCGTTATTTATACCGACATTTCAAAAGACGGAATGCTTTCGGGCACTAATCTTGAAATTTATAAAGAGCTTTCCGAAATCAAAGGTCTTGATATAGTTGCATCGGGCGGCATCACCTATGCTCATGAGATAGAAACTCTGCGTGAAATGAACATCTACGGCGCAATAGTCGGAAAAGCCGTTTATGAAGGAAAGCTTTCTCTTAAAGATGCACTTGCAGCTGCAGGAGGTAAAAAATGATTACAAAAAGAATAATCCCCTGCCTTGACGTGCGCAACGGCAGAGTTGTTAAGGGCGTTAACTTTGAAGGTATACAGGACGTTGCATCGCCCGTTGAGCTTGCTCACTTTTATAATGACAGCGGTGCAGACGAGCTTGTTTTTTATGATATCACGGCTTCCTTTGAAGGCAGAGCACTTTTCACCGATGCTCTCACTCAGGTTGCAAGCGAAATTTTCATTCCGCTGACAGTCGGCGGCGGCATCAACACTCTTGAGGATTTTGACAGGGTACTCAAATGCGGTGCGGACAAGGTTTCGGTAAACTCGGGTGCAATCAAAGACCCGTCACTCATTGAAAAAGCCGCAAAAAAATACGGCGACCAATGCGTTGTTCTTTCAATGGATATAAAGCGTGTCGACGGCTCGTTCCATATTTTCAGCAAGGGTGGCAGAATTGACACAGGCATAGATGCTCTCGAATGGGCAAAAATGGGTGAAAACAATGGTGCAGGCGAGCTGGTTGTCAACAGCATTGATACCGACGGAGTTAAACAGGGCTTCGACCTTGAAATGCTCCAAAAAATCAGCGACCTTGTGTCAATTCCCGTTATTGCAAGCGGCGGCGCAGGCAAGAAAGAGGATTTCTTTGAGCTTTTCAAAGCAGGCTGCGCAGATGCAGGTCTTGCGGCATCCATATTCCATTTTAAAGAAGTAAATATATGGGATTTGAAGAAATATCTTAACGATAACAACATAGAGATGAGGATTTAAAATGATTGAACTTAAATATAACAGTGACGGACTCATTCCTGCAATAGTTCAGGATTATTACAGCAAAAAGGTTCTTATGCTTGCATATATGAATGCAGAAAGCCTTGAAATCACCATAAACGAGGGCAAAACCTGCTTCTTCAGTCGCTCTCGTCAAGAGCTTTGGAGAAAGGGTGCAACCTCGGGCAATATTCAGCAGGTTGTTTCAATCCGTACCGACTGCGATAAGGATACGCTTCTCATTGAGGTAATCAAAGCTGGTCCTGCATGCCATACAGGCAGCGAAAGCTGTTTCTTTGAGGATATCGTAGCTCCCGAGCAGGAAGCGTTCTCATACGAAGGCCTTTACGAGATGCTCGTCGGCAGAAAAATAAATAAGAAAGAAGGCTCCTACACCACATATCTTTTTGAAAAGGGCATTGATAAAATTCTTAAAAAGGTCGGCGAGGAGTGCACCGAGGTTATCATCGGCGCAAAGGGCGGCGACAAGGCAGAAACCGTCTATGAAATCGCAGATTTGCTCTATCACATTACAGTTATGATGATTGAAATGGGCATCAGCCTTGATGAAGTTACAGCGGAGCTTGCAAAAAGACATATTGTTGACCATAAGGTTAAGCAAGAAAAAATGCAGTAAAAAGTATCACCGCAGGAGTTATTCCTGCGGTGATTTTTTATAACATCAATTTTCTTTTTTCCTTGGTATCGGGTTCGGGTCGGTTTGCATTCATTGCATTGCTGTTCATTACAAAGTTTAAAACCTGTGAGGCATTGCGCTGAAGTTCACCAAGAGTTATTCCGTCAGGTTTGCCGAGAGTTTTTAGAAGCGTTCCGTCGGGCTTTCTTCTGCCGGTTCTGTCGCCGCCCGGCATAAGAACATTGACACCTGCACGGACTCTGTATGCCTGGTCACGGATATTCGGAAATTCGGGCGATTTTGAGGAACGCATCCACCAATCGGTCATAACATTGCCCTCATAGCCCCACTCGCCTCTTAAGATTCTTTCACACAGCTCATAATTATAGTGACCCCAGACACCATTGATTTTATTATATGAAGTCATTATGTTCTGCGGCTTTGAGGTCTTAACGCAGATTTCAAATCCCTTGAGATAAATCTCTCTCAGCGCACGTTCTGAAAGAATTGAATCGTTATAAGTTCTGTTTGTTTCCTGATTATTACAAGCAAAATGTTTGGGACATGCCGAAACGCCTGTTTTCTGAATGCCTTTAACAAATGCAGATGCCATTACACCTGTAAGATAAGGGTCCTCGGAGAAATATTCAAAGTTTCTGCCGCAAAGCGGATTTCTGTGGATATTCATACCGGGTGCAAGCAGAATATCAGAGCCGACTCTCTTCATTTCACAGCCGACCTGCTCATAAAGCTCTTCAATCAGTTCGGGATTCCATGTGCTTGCAAGTGAGGTCGCAACAGGAAGAAGCGATGCACCCTCATTGATTCTGATGCCCGAAGGTCCGTCGGTTGTTGTTACAGCAGGAACGCCCTTGTCACGCAATGATTTTAGAACACCTCCGAAGGTACCTGCATTACCCGCTGCTCCGAGAAGGCTGTTCATAACATAATCGCCTCGGCTGATTGCTTCAAGTTCATCGTCTGAAAGCTGTGCAATAAATTCAGCCATACCGACTCTGCCTTCCTTAACATCGGAAAGCTTATATCCCTTGTCCCCCGTCTGCGGTACAGCTTCGGGAAGATTATCTGTTATTATCTGCCTGAGATTATAATTTGCGGTAGGAACGTTTTCATAAACAACCTCACCGCCAATATATTTCATACGTTTGAACTCATATGAAGGCGCTGAAACCTGCGAAAGCCTTTTGACAATTTCGTTTTTCTCCTGTTCATATGTACCGCAAAGAGCTGCCGAACGCACGTCCGTACCGAGATAAATATTATAGCTGCCCTTTTCAAGAATATAAGCATATTCAGCTTCATCGTCATAAGATGCCATATCCGAAACATTAAATGAAAGAACAACCTTTTCGCTTTCTCCGGACTTAAGTTCAGCTGTTTTCGCAAAAGCGCAAAGAACCCTTGCAGGCTTCCCGAGTCTGCCGCAAGGAGCTTCAAAATATGCCTGAAGAACCTCTTTTCCTGCGCATTTGCCAATGTTCTTAACTTCCGCAGAGACAGTTATAACACCGTCTTTGCAGGTATATTCGGCATTCTCAACTGAAAACTCGGTGTAACCCAGACCGAAGCCAAAAGGATAAAGCACTCTGTCCTTTGCAAAGGTTTCAAAGCCTCTGTAACCGACATAAATATCTTCGGTGTAACAATTGAACTTTCTGTCGCCGAAATCCCTGCTGCCGGGATAATCATAGTAGCTGCATGCGATTGTATCTGCAAGCTTGCCACTCGGATATGCATCGCCTGAAAGAACATCGGCAATTGCATTTCCGCTCTCCATGCCCGACTGCCAGACATAGAGAATTGCCGAAATCTTATCGCCGTAATCCGCAAGCTCACCTATATCCATAATGCTGCCGCAGTTAAAAAGAACAATAACTCTCTCAAAAGCTGCCGTCACGGAATCAAGCATTTCCTTTTCTGTTTTTGTCAGATAATAACTGCCTTCCTCGAGCTTATTTTCTCTGTCCTCACCTGCCGACCTTCCGATAACGACGATTGCCGTATCGGACATCGAAGCAGCGGTACGAGCCATTGAAAGGTCAACAGGCATTTCGTCATAGCACATGGGCCAATTTCCCCAGAAACCGTCATCAACAGGGTTAAGCTCGCCCCATTTTTCATAGGTGGTTGCAAGAAGCTCATTATATTTTATCTTTCCGTTATTCTTTATACCCTGCATAAGACTTATTTTATAAGGAGCTTTAACATCACCGCCCGAGCCATAGCCGACGTAAAAATAATCGTTCTGTACCCTGCCGAAAACCGAAACAACATTCTCGCTTTTAAGCGGAAGAACATTATCTTTGTTTTTAAGCATAACGATTCCTTCAACGCCTGTTTTTCTGCAAAGCTCAATAATTTTATCATCGGGAACAAAGCTTTTGCCAAGCGCACCGTCGGATGTGCCCTGCGATGTTGTTGTGGTTACAAAATTAACAACCTTGCCGACAGCCTTCATAACCTTCTTCTTAATAAAGCTCATAAGAAAACCGACCTTTCTTAATCATATAAATCAAATATATCATATTGTAAAAATTGTGTCAACAAAAGAAAAACGGGCGGCCAAACGCCGCCCATACAAATTATATAACATAGTCAACCGCAACGCTGGATTCTCTTACAGCGTGCATATGTTTTTTGACAACAGAGCAATGATACGTGTCATTCTGATAACTTTCAAGCGCTGCTTCATCGTCAAGAAGCACCTCAAGAATAAGGTCATATGAACGCTCCGAATGAAGAAAATCTATTCCTACCATTATACCTTTTATTTCGGGGACCTTACCTTGCATTGAAAGAAGAACATCCTTTGCCATTTTGCACTCGGCAAGACTGTTATCCTTAAGTTTAAAGCATACAATGTGTTTAATCATTTTTCTTTCTCCTGTTTTACACTTTACAAACATTAAAATTTCCGGCAGAACATTCTGCCGGAATAAAATTTATTTAGCTTTAGCCTCGCAATAGATACAGCGGTAAGTCTGGGTTTCTGCATCTGTAAGCTTAAAGATATGAGGCAACTCCTGCTCCGTTGTTGTTATGCATCTGGGGTTTTTGCACTTTACAACATCCTTTATCTGCGAAGGAAGCGTAAGCTTTTTCTTTTCGCAGAGGATTTCATTCTTAATAATATTTACGGTTATTTCGGAATCAATATATCCGAGAACATCAAGGTCAACTTCCATCTCGGAGTCAATCTTAATTATATCCTTGCGTCCCATTTTCTTGCTGCTGACGTTTTTTATGATTGCAACCGTGCAGTCAAGCTTATCGAGCTCAAGATAATTATATACCTCCATGCTCTTGCCTGCCTTGATATGGTCGATAACAACGCCGTTTTTGATAGAATCAATATGCATTTATTCCACCTCCAGCAATTTAAGGATAAGAGCCATGCGAATAAACTTTCCGTTAAGCACCTGTCTGAAATAACATGCCCTGGGGTCGGCATCGACAGATGTATGAATCTCATTGACTCTGGGCAGCGGATGAAGAATTGCAAGGTCGCTCTTTGCATTTTCAAGCTTCTCGGGAGTAAGAATATAGCTATCCTTAAGCCTTAAATAATCCTCTTCATTGAAGAAGCGTTCACGCTGAACACGGGTCATATAAAGGATATCAAGCTTGGGCATTACCGCACTTAAATCTGTTGTTTCGGTATACTCAATCTCTTTGGCATCAAGAATATCCTTTTTAAGGTAGCCCGGAAGCTTTAATTCTTCGGGAGAGATAAGCACAACCTTGATTCCCGTATATCTTGAAAGAGCCTCGATAAGCGAATGAACCGTTCTTCCGAACTTAAGGTCGCCGCAGAAGCCGACTGTCATATTGTTGAGTCTGCCCTTTTCTCTCTTGATTGTGAGAAGGTCGGTCAGAGTCTGGGTCGGATGATTATGTCCCCCGTCGCCTGCATTGATGATAGGTACACTTGCTGCCATTGACGCAACAAGAGGTGCACCTTCTTTGGGATGGCGCATTGCTATAATATCGGCATAGCAGCTGACTGTTCTTGCAGTATCCGCTACGCTTTCACCTTTTGCCGCTGACGAGGAGTTTGCTTCGGAGAATCCGAGCACCGAACCGCCAAGCTCATACATTGCAGCCTCAAAGCTTAATCTTGTTCTTGTTGAAGGCTCAAAGAAAAGGGTTGCAAGCTTTTTATATCTACATTTTTCCCTATATGCCTCGGGTCGGGCAATTATATCTTCGGCGACAGCAATAAGCTCGTCTATTTCTTCTGTAGAGAGCGAAAGAATGTCTATAAGACTTCTCATTTTGCTCCCCCTATCCAGCTTTCGTCGGAGGGGTTATTTCTGAAAGCAATAAGACGGGCAACATCTTCGGGCTTGATATAGCCGATTTCCGCTGCAACCTCTGCAATCACATCAAGATTTGTAAGGCTGACATTCTTAACCTCAGCTGCTGCAAGTCTGTCAAGACCCTTCTTCATGCCGTAGGTAAAGATGCTGGCGATACCGAGAACTTCAGCTCCTGCATCACGCAGAGCCTCAACAACTTCGATAACGCTGCCGCCTGTTGAAATAAGGTCTTCGATAACAACAACCTTCTGACCCTTTTCAAGCTTTCCTTCAATCTGATTGCCTCTGCCGTGATCCTTTGCACCTGAACGAACGTAACCCATGGGCATATTGAGCATATGGGCGGTGATGGCTGCGTGAGCAATACCTGCTGTTGAAGTACCCATAAGGACTTCAGCATCGGGATAATAAGTCTTAACAATTTCTGCAAGACCCTTTTCAACATCTGTTCTTACTGCGGGAGCAGTAAGAGTAAGTCTGTTGTCACAGTAAATAGGGCTTTTGATGCCGCTTGCCCATGTGAAAGGCTCTTCGGGGCGAAGAAAAACAGCACCGATTGAAAGCAAATCTTTTGCAATAAGTTTCTGCATAATGTATATCCTCCTTAGAATTATTTACAAATTAACCTACAAACTCTGCAACGCATCTTCTGTAAGCTGCGACGGGATCTTCAGCAGCTGTGATGGGTCTGCCGACTACTATATAGTCCGAGCCGAGTTCCTTTGCCTTTGCGGGAGTTGTTACTCTTACCTGATCGCCAATATCGCCGTCTGCAAAACGCACACCGGGAGTAACCGTGAGGAACTTTGCACCGCATCTGTCATGAACCTTGCCGCTCTCAAGAGGTGAGCATACAACGCCGTCAAGACCTGCCTTTTCAGCATTTGATGCATAGTGCATAACAACCTCATCAAGGGGTTTGTCTATGAGAAGCTGCTCTCTCATTCTTTCTTCGCTTGTTGAGGTAAGCTGTGTAACAGCAATGAGAAGAGGACGTGTGCCGTCAGGCTTTGTGAGTCCTTCAATAGCGGCCTGCATCATTTCAATTGTACCGCTTGCGTGAAGATTGGTCATATCAACATCAAGACCGCTTAAAACACTCATAGCCTTTTTGACAGTGTTGGGAATGTCACAAAGCTTGAGGTCAAGGAAAATCTTGTGGCCTCTCTCTTTGATTTCTTTAACGATTGAGGGACCCTCAGCATAGAAAAGCTCCATACCAATTTTTACATAAGGTTTTTCCTCTGTGAACTTATCGAGAAAATCCATTACTGCCTGCTTGCTGCTGAAATCGCATGCTACGATTACATCTTTACCCATTGTGTGCACATCCTTTTATATCATTTAAATTTTTAATACCGTATTTAGCCATGACTGCAGGAAGGTCATCAATGATTTCCTTGCAGACATAGGGATTGACAAGGTTTGCCGCGCCGACCTCAACAGCCGTTGCACCCGCCATCATGTATTCAATAACATCCTCGGCATTTGAAACACCACCCATGCCGACTACGGGAATTTTAACAGCGGAGCTTACCTGATAAACCATTCTTATACCGACAGGCTTTATTGCCGCACCAGAAAAGCCACCCATTTTGTTGGCAATAACGGGCTTTCCTGTTTTCAGGTCAATTCTCATCCCGAGAAGAGTGTTGATAAGGCTGATACCGTCCGCACCTGCTTCTTCGCACGCTTTAGCTATTGAAACAATATCGGTAACGTTGGGTGAAAGCTTGATAATAACAGGCTTTGTTGTTACCGCTTTAACAACTTTTGTTACTTCTGCCGCAGCCTCGGGAGAAGTACCAAAGCTCATTCCGCCGCCGTGAACATTGGGGCAGCTGATATTGACTTCAAGCCAGCCGACCTGCTCTTCCTTATCGATTTTCTCACATGTATATGCGTATTCTTCAAGCGAAAATCCGCTGATATTTGCCATAACAGGCTTTAAGAAACATGCTTTAAGCTTGGGAAGCTCCTCCGCGATAACCTTTTCAACACCGGGGTTTTGAAGCCCGACGGCATTAATCATACCGCTGTCGCATTCTGCGATTCTCGGAGTGGAATTTCCGAATCTCGGATCTTTTGTTGTTCCTTTAAAAGAGAAAGTTCCTAGACAGTTGATATCGTAAAGCTCTGCAAATTCATAGCCAAATCCGAAGGTGCCCGAAGCGGGAATTATCGGGTTATCCATCTCAATTCCGCAAAGATTAACCTTTGTGTTTACCATATTATCTCCTCCCTCTCAAGAACGGGACCGTCCCTGCAAATTCTCTTATAGCCGTATTTTGTTTTGCATGAACAGCCCATGCACGCGCCAAATCCACAGCCCATTCGCTCTTCAAAACTGTACTGACCGCTTGTTACGGCGATTTTTTCAATTGCTCTGAACATCGGCATAGGACCGCAGGTGCAGAAATAATCATATTCAAGGTCCTTGAGAACATCGGTTACAAAACCTTTTGTTCCGAATGAACCGTCAACAGTTGAAACATAAACCTTTGCGCCGAGAGCCTCAAATTCTTCTTTATAGAAGATTTCGCTCTCTGTATTGAAGCCGAGAATAATACTGACATCGGCACCGCCTGCCATCAGCTTTTTACAAAGATTATACATAGGCGGAACACCTACGCCACCGCCGATGAGTACGGTCTTTTTTCCGCATTTTGCAGTATCAAAGCCGTTACCGAGTCCACAGAGAATGTCGAGATTTTCTCCTTCTGAAAGCTTTGCCATGGCTTCCGTGCCGTGGCCGACAACCTTATAAATAATTGTTATTGTTTTATCGTCGTAATCGCAGATTGAAATGGGTCTGCGAAGATAAAATCCGTCAAGCAGAATATTGATGAACTGACCGGGAGCTGTTATATGAGATGTTTCGCCCTCGAGCTTCATTTCATAAATATCCTTTGTGAGCGGTTTGTTGGAGATGATTTTATAAATTCCTCTGTTCATTTTTCTTCTCCTTTTTTCCATGCGATTTTACCGTCACAGACGGTCATAAGGCATTCGCCGAATACTTTATAGTCCTCAAACGGAGTTGCTCTGCCCATTGAAAGAAATTCATCGGGGTTAATTTCATATTCTTTATTTAAATCAAAAACCGTAAAATTTGCGGGCATTCCGTCATCGAGTCCGCTGCCAAATCCAAAACGTTTCGCAGGATTAGTGCTCATAAGCTCAATGAGCTTTTCTAATGTTATGATATTTGTTTTAACAAGATAAGTGTAAAGCAGAGGGAAAGCCGTTTCAATTCCGACAATACCCATCGCACTCTTTTCAAGTCCCCTGCCCTTTTCTTCGGCAGAATGGGGTGCGTGGTCGGTTGCAATCATATCAATCGTGCCGTCACATATACCCTCAATCAAAGCGAGTCTGTCGCTTTCATCACGCAGAGGAGGATTCATTTTAAACCTGCCATGCTCCTGCATATCCTTATCGCTGAGGATAAGATAATGCGGAGCTGTTTCGCAAGTTACATCAATACCCGCCGCTTTTGCCTTTCTGATAAGCTCAACGCTTTCTTTTGTGGAAATGTGGCAGACATGATAAGCACAGCCCGTTTCTGCTGCAAGCTTTAAATCGCGTTCAACAGGCTTCCATTCGCTTTCGGAGCAGATTCCTCTGTGTCCGTGCTCTGCGGCATATTTTCCAAGATGGATATATCCGCCGTTAAGAAGCGAATTATCCTCACAATGGGCAACAATCATTTTACCGAGTGACTTCGCTTTGAGCATTGCCGCTTTCATCATTTCATCACTCTGCACACCCTTGCCGTCATCGGAAAAAGCACAGACAAACTCCGCCATTGCTTCCATATCTGAAAGCTCGTTTCCGTTCTGACCGACGGTTATCGAGCCGTAGGGAACAACATTCATAACAGCATCATTTTTAATAAGTTCAAGCTGCTCATTGAGGTGCTCGGAACTGTCGGGCACGGGATTGAGATTCGGCATTGAACAAACGGTTGTATAACCGCCCCTTGCGCATGCGGAAGAGCCCGTTTTTATCGTTTCTTTATAAGAAAATCCCGGCTCTCTGAGATGAACATGAACATCAATAAAGCCGGGAAAAACAGCACAGTTATTAAATTCAAAAACGGTATCGGAGGCACCGCCGAAGACGCCGCCTGAAACACTTATATCAGCAGGATTACCCTGTCCGTTTATTTTACAGTTTTTAACAGTAAAATTCATGGTCAAACCCTTTCATCAGTTACTCTATTTAGTATAACATATTAACAAAAAAAGTCAACCTGTAAAAGCAAAAAACACGGCATAAGAAAGCCTCCGCCGTAATAATTATCAATTACAAAGAATATCAGTTTCAACATATCTGATGCCCTATCAAAAGTGATATCATATTACATTAATATAATATCCGTTATCAAACAAAATCTTGCCCCGCTGCAAAAAAGATGATATAATGAAATCAGCAAAAATAAAAGAGGAATTGAAAATGGAAAATAAATTTGAAATACGTTTTGCAGAAGAAAAGGATACCGAAATCATACTAAGATTTATTAAAAATCTTGCAGAATATGAGAACATGAGCAGCGACGTTGTTGCAACACCGGAGCTACTGAAAGAATGGATATTTGAGAAGAAAAAAGCAGAGGTTGTTTTTGCAGTTAAAAATGGAAAAGAGGTTGGTTTTGCGCTTTTCTTTCACAATTTTTCAACATTCCTCGGCAGAGCAGGGATTTACCTTGAAGACCTTTTCGTTCTTCCCGAATACAGGGGCAAAGGCTACGGCAAAGCACTTTTGAAATTTCTTGCAAAAACAACCGTTGAAAGAGGCTGCGGCAGACTTGAATGGTGCTGCCTTGACTGGAACAAACCGAGCATCGACTTTTATCTTTCTGTCGGCGCAAAACCGCTTGATGAGTGGACTATTTACAGAATGACGGGTGAAGAATTAAAAAATTTTGCAAAAAAATGATTTGAACCGATATTTTTCGCCCGCTCTTTTATCATTCACTTAATCCAATCCAATAACAAAAACCACACTGCAACCGAAATTCAGGCTGCAGTGTGGTTTTATATTAAAGTTTTTTATTCAGCTTTCTGCTCGTTGCCTTGACAATAAAATAAACAGTAAACCATACTATAAAATATACCGTAATAAATATCGCCGTGAAAACGCCAATAACTCCCCATTCAAACGGAATCCATGAGTTGATAACATAACACAAAACATAGACTGCATAGAGCATTCCAAAATGAAAAAAAAGTGATTTGGGTATCGACCAATGCTCAATCTGATTAAAAACACTTGCGCCTGCCTGAATGAATGCAAGAACATAGCTTGAAACAATTCCGAGAAGAATCTGTCCGCCGCTGACATAAAAATCATCGAGAGTTTTTGAGAGAATAAAAAATATTATTCCGAGAATAATCGGCCCGAATCCCGAGAAAATTAATCCCCTGTGCAAAAATTCTTTCAGATACTTATTCATTATTTAACACCAAACCTTTCTTTAACTGATTTTAAATTGCGCCTTGAAACATAATCAGTATATCCGTTTTTGAAAATCACTTTAAGGGTTCCCGAAACAGAGGTATCAAACTTTTTAATTTCTTTTATATTTGCAATGCAAGACTGATTAATTTTAATAAATCCGTCATTAAGCATTTCTTCAATCTGATACAAACGAAGTTTTACTTTAAATTTGTTTTTCGATGTTACCGCATAAACATTGTTTTTTTCGGCAACAAAACAGCATACCTCAGATAAACCGATTTTATACACCTCTCTTTCAACATACCCCACAAGCTCATTTGCATCGCTTTCAGCTATCCTTTTTATTTCATCTGTCAGTTTTGATTCTTTATGAGCGTAAACAACCACCTCTTCCTCACAGCTTTTATCAATTATCAGTCTGAATTTCATAAGAAGCCTCCTTACATCTGCATGATATACTCAAAAGCTTTATTTTTCAAGAGTTTTGAAGTGTTCGGCAGTTTTGAATAAGCATTCGGCAAAAAAGCAAAAAATTTTTCAAAAAAAGTATTGACAAAACGCATATCCCTCGATATAATAATGATAACAATTATCGTTAGCGAAAGGGATGAGGTAAATGGTAAGACACAGTAAACAACGCGATGCCATTTTCGACAACCTCTGTTCACGCTATGACCACCCTACGGCAGAGGACATCTATTTTTCCTTAAAGCCAACGATGCCGGCGTTAAGCCTTGCAACGGTTTACAGAAATCTTTCACAGCTTGAGGGCGACGGAAAGATTATCCGCATTGAATCGGCAGGCACCGCACGGTATGACGGCAACATCAATCTCCACTATCACCTTTCATGCATTAACTGCGGCGGTGTTTTCGATATTTTCATGGATAATGACTGCGGTCTTTGCAAAAAGGCGTCTGAGATTTTCGACGGAAAAATAACAGGTCATTCGGTTTTATTCACAGGCTACTGTTCCGCTTGTAATAAACAAGTCGGATAAGTAAATAAATTTATCAAAAAAATTTAAAACTATATTTTGGAGGAAAATTGTTATGAAAAAGTTTGTATGTTCAGTTTGCGGTTATGTTCACGAAGGCGATTCAGCTCCCGAGTTCTGCCCCCAGTGCAAGGTTCCTGCTGAAAAGTTCAACGAGCAGAAGAGCGGCGAAATGTCATGGGCCGCAGAACACGTTGTAGGCGTTGCAAAGGGCGTAAGCCAGGAAATCATCGACGGCTTGAGAGCTAACTTTGAAGGCGAATGCTCTGAAGTAGGTATGTATCTTGCAATGGCAAGGGTTGCTCACCGCGAAGGCTATCCAGAAATTGGTCTTTACTGGGAAAAGGCTGCTTATGAAGAGGCAGAGCATGCAGCAAAGTTCGCAGAGCTTCTCGGCGAAGTTATCACTGACAGCACAAAGAAGAATCTTGAAATGAGAGTTGATGCTGAAAACGGCGCAACAGCAGGCAAATTTGAACTTGCAAAGATGGCTAAAGAGCAGGGTCTTGATGCTATCCATGACACCGTTCATGAAATGGCTCGTGACGAAGCAAGACACGGCAAAGCATTCCAGGGTCTTCTTGAGAGATATTTCGGTTAATCAAGCCCCTATAAATAAAGAGTTTTCCAAGAGGGAACGGCGTATGCTGTTCCCTCTCTTTGCGTTCCTGTGTCCTTTGCGTGTCCCTTTGCTTTTTTCAAAAGTCCAAAAGCAACGAAATGTGTCTCTTTGAAAATGTGTACTTATTTGAATATCAGAATATATTAGTAAAAAAGAACGGCTTACGAGCCGTTCTTTTCCTGTTATTTTTTTGTTATTCCATCTTCGGTTCCGATTATTCCCAATTTACTCGGAAGACTTTCGTTTATGTAGTTACCGGATTTTAAAGTAATTGACTTTGTAATTGTACCTGTGGCTTCAACCTTATCGCCAACATTAAATTCGCCAAAACTATATTCATCAGCATCAGCATAAACATCATAAGGAATCATATAAATATATTCATTATTAATTTCAATCTTTATCACTTTATGAGCTCCTGCTTCAACATGAGCAGTAAATCCATTGCTTGATAAGCCGATTGTCTCGTTATCAATTTCGGTTATTTTTCCTTTAACAACAACTTCTGCCGGCAAATATTCTTCCACAAAATCACTGTAATCATCATTAAGCAAATAATCACTGTATATATCACCTAACTCATTATATCTGAGTTCTTCACCGTTTTTAGCAGTTATTGTTGCCGATGTGTTATCACGAATTATAAAGAAAGCAGGATAACCTACTATTGTTCCTACTATTACTAGCAGTATTATAAGCTTTTTAATTCTCTTTTTGGGATTTTTTGCACCGCAAGACTGACATTTCTTTGCACTTTTCGCCATCGATGCACCACAAGTTTTGCAAACCATCATTTTCTTATTTGTTGCTGCCGTCTGGTTAGTTTCCATTTTTGGGTTACCTCCATACAATATAAGTTGTCGTTTTCTTTGTTAATTGACATTATACCTCATTGTTTGACTTGTGTCAATAGCGTTGCGCTATTATCACAAGGTTTATTGTTTGTATAAACCGCCATAAAATATAATCAAACAATATTTGAGGGGGATTTTATGAAACAGGAATACAGAGAGCTTTATGAAAAATTCGGATTAAATGTTGTGTTTTACCGCAAAAAGAAAAAACTGACACAGCTACAACTCGCTGAACTTGCCGATATTGACAGAAGTCATATAAGCGCTATTGAACTCGGCAAGGTAGGCGTATCATTCGATGTCATTTTCAAGCTTTGCGAAGTTCTTGAAATAATGCCAAAGGAATTATTTGATTTCAGATAATTTAACAAACAGCAAGGGAGCAGGCAATCAAGCCTGCTCCCTTTAATCTTTATTTAAGCAAAAGTTTTTCGATTGCTCTTGCAACTCCGCTTTCCTTTGCGGAATCGGTTACATAATCCGCCATATCGAGTATTCTCTGCTGCGAATTTGCCATTGCAACGCCAATTTCTGCATATTTCAGCATATCATAATCGTTGTTGCTGTCGCCGATTGCGATTGTGTTTTCCCTTTTGATTCCCGTAAGTTCAAGCACTTTTTCGATGCCCTTTGCTTTGTTGAGCCCTTTAACAACGCAGTCTGCATATGTATCAAACTGAAAAACGGTTAAATCATCTTTAAAAAGCTCAATGAAATCATCGGGAACGATTTTCCCCATAGCGATAACCTGAATTTCGTCGACAGCACAGATTGTTTTGCTGTCTTCGGGAGAAGAAAGATATAATTCATAGTTCCTTTTATCTCTCTCATCATTTGGGATTGAATATACATTATTATATCCCTCAAAAATAGCCCAATATTCACGGTTACTGAAGATATATTCCATAACCCGTCTGACAAGATCTTCACTCATGCAGATTTTCCACACGGTTTTACCATTTATCGTTACCATTGCACCAATGCCCGAAATGATACCGTCAAGGTCAAGCTGTTCGTGGAGAATATCGGGGATATTACCCCACGAGCGTCCCGTGTTAATAAAAACCATGTGTCCCCTCGCCCTTGCCTCGGCAATGGCTTTGAGGTTATCGTCGGAAATTCTGAAACTGTCGCTGATTAAAGTTCCGTCAATATCAAGAAAAACAGCACATTTTTCTTTGGGATTAAACATAATTATGCCTCAATCTTATGGAAGATTTTCTTGCCCTTCTTAACAACAATGGGGTTTTCCTTAAGTGCGGACTGTGCAAAGCTCATTGTGAAATCTGTTACCTTTGCATCGTCAACAGAAATACCGCCCTGCTGAACAAGACGTCTTCCCTCGCCTCTTGACTTTGTGATTTCAGCCTTCATGAGAATATCAAGAATATCAATTACACCGTCTGTGAAATCAGCATCTGTAAGAGTGGTTGCAGGCATATTGTCAAGGTCTGCAGCACCGCTGAAAATAGCTCTTGCCGCAGCCTGTGCCTTTGTCGCCTCTTCTTCGCCGTGAACAAGCTTTGTGAGCTCAAAAGCAAGGATTTCCTTTGCTGTATTAAGCTGACTGCCTTCCCATGAATCCATTGCATCAATCTCTTCAAGAGGAAGGAATGTGAGCATACGGATGCACTTGAGAACGTCGTCATCAGCAACGTTGCGCCAATACTGATAGAACTCATAGGGAGAAGTCTTTTCGGGGTCAAGCCAAACTGCGCCCGATGCGGTTTTGCCCATCTTCTTGCCCTCGGAATTGAGGAGAAGAGTGATGGTCATTGCATATGCATCCTTGCCAAGCTTCTTTCTGATAAGCTCTGTACCGCCGAGCATATTTGACCACTGGTCGTCACCGCCAAACTGCATATTGCAGCCGTATTCTTTATAGAGATGATAGAAGTCATAGCTCTGCATAATCATATAGTTGAACTCAAGGAATGAAAGACCCTTTTCCATTCTCTGCTTGTAGCATTCAGCACGAAGCATGTTGTTAACAGAGAAGCATGCGCCGACTTCGCGGAGAACATCAACATAATTGAGGTTGAGGAGCCAATCAGCGTTGTTGATCATCATTGCCTTACCTTCGCCGAACTCAATGAAACGGCTCATCTGCTTTTTGAAGCATTCAACGTTATGCTCGATTGTTTCCTTTGTAAGAACCTGACGTAGATCGCTTCTGCCCGAAGGGTCACCGATCATACCTGTTCCGCCGCCGAGAAGAGCGATGGGTCTGTTACCTGCCATCTGAAGTCTTTTCATAAGGCAGAGAGCCATGAAATGACCTACATGAAGACTGTCAGCCGTGGGGTCAAAGCCGATATAAAAAACAGCCTTGCCGTTGTTGATAAGATCTCTGATCTCTTTTTCGTCTGTTACCTGTGCAATAAGTCCTCTTGCAACAAGTTCTTCATAAATCTGCATTATTATTACATCCTTTCGGTATTGTTTACGATATTATAAATATACATTATAAAATAATTTTGTCAAGCCTCAACAGCTTTAAGCCATTCTTCGGCAATAATCATATGGCCCGCAATGCTGGGATGAGTACCGTCCCAAACAAAATACTCTATTCTTGACCTTTCGGCATTTTCCTTAATCTTATCATAGAGAGGAACAAAAATACAGTTGAACTCTTCGGCAAGCTTTTTTGTTGCCGCTCTGATTCTCTTGTTTGCCGCTTCACGGTATGCAACGGAATCCTCGGAGTCGTGACTGTCGGGTCTTTCAAAAGGTCCTTCCAATCCGTCCGGATGTGGCGAGTTTTTATAGGAATAATCTGACTTGTCAAGAGGAAAATAAAAAGGCTCACAAACTATAATCTTGATATCGCCGAGTTCATTTCTTGTTTTTTCAAGAATCGCACGGAGATTTGTTTCATGGCGTTTTGCCGCTTCGTCGGGAGTAATCTTCGCAAAATATCCGTAGCCGCCGTCATTAACACCGACAAGTATGCTTAAAACAGTCGGTTTGTTATCAATAACATCTGCCTGCCATTTTTTAAGAAGTCCTTCTGCGTTTTCACCCGAATATCCTTTATTGATAAATTTCGGCATATTCTCTGCATTATCGAGTGCGAGTCTGCCGGCAACTATATACTGATAGCCGTGACCCATAATGTGATTACAGTCCATGCTTTTTCCGCGGTTGCCGTCGGTTATCGAGTCACCAGAAAAAAGAACAACATCGTTTTTGTTAAGCTTCATCTTTTCACCTTAACTCCTTAAGTATTTCATATGCTTCTCTTACATCAGACTCAAAATCAAGAACATTTGCCTCAATCGAGCAATGCTCAACACCGATGGTCTTAAGGGCATTAACAAAACTTGCCTGACTGAATGCATCTCCCTTTTTGGGATAAATTCTCTTACAGTCAAGAGCAGGATCAGGGCCGGGATTTGATGTATGAGCATGAACAACCAAGCCCTTAAACTTAAGAAGGCTTTCCATGCTTTCATGCTGAACATACATATGTGCAACATCCGCAAGCACCTTTACATAAGGCGAACCGACTGCTTTTGCGATTTCAACACCGTCCGAAATTGTGTTTATCGCATTGCATTCTTCAGGTCTGAGAGGTTCGATTGCGACAAGCAGGTCATATTTTTCCGCAACTGGAACGACAAGCGTTCTGAGGAAATCAACGATCTGTGCCCTGCCCTCTTCAAGGCTCATTCCGTCAGGGATTCTTCTTGCGCCCGATGACCCGAAAACAAGATACTTAAGCCCGAGATATGATGCATTTTTAAAGAGTCTTTCAAGATATTCGCTTATCTGCGCATCGTTGCGCTCATTTCCGACAACTCGCATTCCAATAAAGCAATTCGCCGCAACAACAGGCAGACCTGTTGCCTTCATTTCGTCAAGATACTCTGTTGTTTTTTTAGCCAACTCCTGACAATGGCTCTCTGCATAGTCATATCCGAGCGACTTGATAAGCTTCATTTTTTCGATATCGGTACCTACGCATACGCCGAATTTCATAGTTTTTTCTCCTTTGCATTTTTAAGCATTTCTCTCGCTGTTTCAAGCTGAAGTGCAGTTATGTTGCCGCCGCCCGAAATCCTTGCGATTTCCGATGCTCTGCCATCAAAATCAAGGCTTTCAATTTTAGTATAAGTTTTTTCTTCGTCAACGGATTTCATTATCTTCATATGACAATCCGCCTGCGCGGCAATACGAGCAAGATGGGTAACGCAGATAACCTGCCTACCCTTTGACACTTCGCCGAGCTTAAGTGCAATTTTCTCTGCCGCCGAGCCACTGACACCCGTATCAATTTCGTCAAAAATCAGCGTGCCGATATTATCCTTATCTGAAAGAACATTTTTGATAGCAAGCATGATTCTTGAAAGCTCGCCGCCCGATGCAATTTTCGCAATGGGTCTGGGCTCCTGACCGGGATTTGCGCTGATTAAAAACTCAATCGCATCGGCACCCTTTGAAGTGAGCGCAGTCTGTTTTCTGTCAACGACAAAAGTGACCTTCGGCATATCGAGAAACTCAAGCTCTGATTTTACACACTTTTCAAACTCTGCCGCTGCCCTCATTCTGCTTTCGGTAAGACGTGCCGAAAGTATTTTTATTTCATCCGAAAGAGCATAGAGCTTTTCTTCAAGCTCCGATATTCTTTCGTCGGATATTTCTATTTCGTTCTTTTCTTTTCGCGATTTTTCAAGGTATGAGAGGATATCCTCTTCTTCCTTTCCGTATTTCATGGAAAGACGGTAGAGAAAATCAAGCCTTTCATTAATTGCCGTAAGCTTTTCGGGGTTATAATCAAAGCTGTCTATAAGACCCCTGACCTCTGCCGAAAAATCTGAAAGCTCATATGATATTTCCCTTATGCCCTTTGCAGCATTTTGAGCATTCTCGTAATATTTTGAAGCTCTTTCAAGCTCACCTGCGCATTCCTCAACACCTGTTAAAATACCGTTATCGCTTTTTAGAGCCGAATAGGCATTTTCAAGAGATTTAATAACCTTGCCGCTGTGCTGAAGAAGCTCCTTTTCTTTTGAAAGTTCTTCTCTTTCACCTATACGGATATTCGCATTCTCTATTTCATCAATCTGAAAGCTTAAATAATCAAGCCTTGCCGTTTTTTCATCCCTCGTATCATAAAGAGAATCAAGCTCTTTTTTAACCGAAACAAGGTTAGTAAAGACCTTCCTGTATTCACTTCTCAAATCCGCATTTTCCGCAAGGCTGTCAATAAATCCGCAATGCTTATCGGGAGAAAGAAGTGCCTGACTGTCATGCTGACCGTGAATGTTAATAAGACCCGAGCCGATTTCCTTAAGAGCGGAAACCGTTGCGGGGCAGCCGTTTATACGGCATATATTCTTTCCCGAAAGGCTCAAAGAACGACTGAGAACAAGAGTGTTATCAGGCATTTTTTCAATGCCCATTTCATCAAGAATACGCTGCGTTTCTTCGCCTATATCCGCAAAGGATGCATAAACCTTTGCACTGTCCGCACCCGAACGGATAAGCTCTCTTGACGTGCGTTCGCCGAGCACGGCGTTAATCGCATCAATAACAATGGATTTACCCGCACCCGTTTCACCCGTCATAACATTGAGTCCGCAGTCAAATTCAAGCTCTGCACTCTCAATAACGGCAATATTCTCGATTTTTAAACCGATTAACATATTTATTATTCTTCCCTTCAGGAAATCAGCCGACAAGCTCGGCAATTGCTTCTTTCATCCGGTTTGCATGCTCGGGAGTTCTGCAGAGCGCAAAAATAGTGTCATCGCCTGCAAGAGTGCCGACAAGTCCCTCCCAATGCATTGAATCAAGAGCAGCACATGCTGCCTGTGCCATACCGGTATAGCAACGGATAACAAGGGTATTGCCTGCATAATCCGCAGAAATGACAGAATGAGCAAAAATACTTCTGTATTTACCGAGAAGCTCACCTGAATCGCCCGTATCAACAGCATAGCGGCTTCTGCCAAGTTCATCAACCTTTTTGATAAGTCTTAAATCCTTGATATCCCTTGAAATTGTTGCCTGGGTTGTTTCAAAGCCTTCCTTACTTAACATCTCGAGCAAATCAGTCTGGGTTGAGAGGCAATGCTGCTCTATCAGTCTGATTATCGCTTCATGTCTTTTCTTTTTCACCTTTTACACTCCTTAATTTTTATCTTCGCTGGGCTAATTTCTTATAAAGTATATCTATAAAGTTATCCGACTTGATTCTGATAAAATTCGCAGTAAATTCCGCTCGCGAAATGATTGCCTTGCGGCCCGGCTCAATATTGACAGGCTCTGTTCCGTCATTTGAAATGCAGAGAGGACTTTCCTCATCAGATTCAACCGTTATGACCGCATCGGGTCTGAACACAAGCGAACGGTCAACAAGAGAATGAGGACAGAGAGGAGTCAACAAAATACTTTCAAGTTCAGGGTCAACAATCGGTCCTCCAGCTGAAAGTGAATATGCGGTTGAACCCGTTGGGGTTGAAATAAGCACTCCGTCGCATAAGTAGCTGTTAAAAATATTACCGTCAAGCGCAACATTGATTGCCGTCATGCGCTGTTTTTCTTTGTTGGTTATCAATGTATCATTGACACAGTAATCGCAATTCACGGTTTCACCGCCGCAGACTATACCTGTTTTAAGCATCAGCCTTTTATCGAGGGTATAATCCTCATCTATCAGGCGTGAAAGAAGATGGAGTTCATTATCTTCGAGTCCTGCCATAAAAGCAAGCCTGCCTGCATTAACTCCGAGAATCGGCTTTTGTCTTACCGCTGCAAGCTTTGCTGCATGAATTATCGAACCGTCACCGCCGATTGCGATAACTGCATCGCAGCCGCCGATTGCCTCTTCTTCAGGCAGAAACTTTGCTCCCGTAAACTCGAAATCATTTTTATTTTCGGGAAGAAAGCAGTATTCCGCACCAAGTTTTTTCAGACTTTCGCATATCCTGCCCGTTACTCCGAACGCCTCGGAGCGGGTTAAGTTCGGCATAAGAGCAATTTTCATTCTCTCACCCCCGATTATTTATCAAGATTTTCGTGCGAACGCTCAACAAGCTCTTCAACAGAACCGTTCCAGAGCATTTCGCCTGAATCGCTTTTTTCAATATACATGAGATATTCTATGTTACCTTCGGGTCCTTTAATGGGCGAAAAGTCAACATCTATAACCTTAAATCCGTTTTCACTTGCAAACAAAGTTATGCTTTTAACAACATCCGCATGAACGGATTTATCTCGAACAACACCTTTTTTACCGATATTCTCTCTGCCTGCTTCAAACTGCGGCTTGATAAGACACACCGAACGTCCGCCGTTTCTCAAAAGAGTATGCATAACAGGAAGAATCAGCTTTAGAGATATAAACGAAACATCTACCGATGCAAAATCAACCTCGTCGGGCACCTGCTCTCTTGTTACATACCTGAAATTTGTTCGTTCAAGATTTATAACTCTTTCGTCGCAACGAAGCTTCCATGCAAGCTGACCGTAGCCGACATCGATTGCATAAACCTTTTTTGCACCGTTCGTCAGCATACAGTCGGTAAAACCGCCCGTTGATGCACCGATATCCATACATACGCAGTCTTTAAGCTCAAGTCCGAAGCTCGAAACAGCCTTATTGAGCTTGAGTCCGCCTCTGCTGACAAAGGGATTCACTGCTCCCCTGACCTCAATAACATCGGTTTCCTTAACCTCAACGCCGCCCTTTAGAGCCTTCTGACCGTTAAGATAGACGCTGCCTGCCATTATCATCGCCTTTGCCTTTTCTCTCGTTTCGGCAAAGCCTCTTTCAAACACAGCTACATCCAGCCTTAATTTTTTGCCCATAATGCAACCTCATTTTCTATTAAAAGAACCATTTTCTCGGGGCTCATAGAATATTTTTCCATAAGTCTTGAAACTCTTGCGTGGCTGACAAATTCTCCGTCAACCGCAGTTATTGAATATTTTCCGCTAAAGCCGTTTTCGCAGAGCATTGATGCAAATCCTTCGGCAACTCCGCCGCTTCGCATTCCCTCTTCAAAGAAGAAAACGGCATCACAACCACCGACAGCCTCAACGGACTCTTCTGGAACAGGTTTGATTTTATTCAGCTTCACAATTTTTATTTCAATAGCCTTTTCAGAAAGGAGCTTCTTTGCTTCAAGAGCATTGAAATAAAGTCTGCCGTAAGTTACAAGAGCAATCCTTGCATCGGGACTTCCGATAACGGAATAATCGCCGAATGTCTCGACGTTTTCAGTAGTTTCAGGCATGCATCCCCTCGGATATCTGATAACAATAAGGTTATCGTCTTTATAGAAAGCGTTATAAAATGCCTTGCTCATTTCCGCATAAGTTGCAGGTGAATAGACGGTTGTATTAGGCAAACTTCTGACAAGAGAAACATCAAAGAGACCCTGATGAGTTTCGCCGTCCTCGCCTACAAATCCTGCTCTGTCGACCGCTATAACAGTCTTTTTGCGTTGGAGCGCACAGTCATGGATAAGCTGATCGGCGCATCTTTGAAGAAACGTCGAATAAACCGCAAAAACAGGAAGCATTCCGCCTGCCGAAAGTCCGCTTGCAAAGGTAACCGCATGTTCTTCTGCGATACCCACATCAAAAAATCTTTCAGGATAGGTTTTCGAAAATTCATCAAGACCCGTACCAAGTGCCATTGCAGCGGTTACGGCGCATATGCGCTTATCCTTTGCGGCAAAATCGCAGAGAGTCTTTCCGAAATGAGCGGAATAACTGTCCGAACTGCTTGCAGGTTCACCCGTGACAACGTCAAACCTTGAAATCCCATGGAATCTTTCGGGAGAAATCTCCGCGAAATCATATCCCCTGCCCTTGAGTGTATTAATATGAATTACAACGGGAACAGAAATCATTTTTGCGCTGTTCATAGCCTCGCAAAGTCCGTTAATATCGTGACCGTCGATAGGTCCGATATATCTGAAACCCAAATCTTCAAAAAACGAGCTTGAGTATATTATGTTTTTCAGAGTAGCCTTGAGTTTAAAAATGTGTTTTGCCAGCGACTCGCCGACAACTGGTATTTTTTTGAGAGTCTTTTCCGTACCTGCCTTAAAACGATAGTATTCGGGCTTCGACCTTACCTTCGCAAGATACCTTGCCATTGCGCCGACATTTTCGGAAATCGACATCTCATTATCATTGAGAATAACAATAAGCTTTGATTTTGTTGAGCCTGCATGATTGAGGGCTTCATACGCCATTCCGTTGCCGAAAGAGCCGTCACCGATAACGGCAACTGCATAGTTCTTGCTCCCTTTTATTGCATTTGCAGCCGCAATTCCTGCTGCCTGCGAAATGGAAACACCTGCATGGCCTTCATAAAAACTGTCATGCTCGCTTTCGTCAGGTCTTGTGAATCCGGAAATTCCGTTTTCCCTTCGCAAGGTTGAAAATGCACCGTATCTGCCCGTCAGAAGCTTGTGAGTATAAGCCTGATGACCGACATCCCATATTATTTTATCTTCGGGCGAATTGAACGACTTATGAAGCGCAACGGTCAGTTCAACAGTCCCGAGATTTGAAGCAAGATGACCGCCGTTTGAAGCGACGGTATCAATAAGAGTCTGGCGGATTTCGGTACACAGCAATTCAAGCTCGCCGTCACTCAACTTCTTCACATCTGCAGGATTCTTTATATTTGAAAGAATATTTTTTTTATTAATATGATTATCCATAAAAATCAGCTTTTTCTGCCTGAGAGCCTATCCGCAAGCTCAAGCAGAAATTCTCCTTCACTGCCGAAAAATTCAAGCGCTTCCTTTGCTTTTGCTGTAAGCTCCGAAGCATAGCGCGATGACTCATCAAGACCGAGAAGCGAAACATAGGTCGACTTTTCGTTTTCGCTGTCGCTGCCTACGGGCTTTCCGAGAGTTTCCTCATCGCTTGTCACATCCAGAATATCATCAACAATCTGGAACGCAAGGCCGATATTTTCGCAATATTTTTCTGCCGCTTTTATTTTTTCTTCATCTGCTCCTGCAACAATACAGCCAAGAAGAGCCGAAACCCTTATCAATTCACCTGTTTTACGTTTATCAGTTGCCATAACATCATCAAGAGATGCCGCCCTGCCTTCATTTGCAAGGTCCATAACCTGCCCCGCAATCATACCCGAGCAACCTGCCGCCTTTGCAAGTTCAAAACCTGCCCTTGCTTTGATTTCACCGCTGATATCGGGTGCAGAAAGAACAGTTTCAAACGCAAGAGTCAAAAGCGAATCGCCCGCAAGGAGTGCATTTGCATAGCCGAAAACCTTATGGCTTGACGGCTTACCTCTTCTCATATCATCGTCATCCATACACGGCAAATCGTCGTGGATAAGCGAATATGTGTGTATCATCTCAACTCCGATTGCAAACGGAAGAGCTTTCTTATAATCCCCACCGCACACACGGCAAAATTCGAGAGTCAGCAGGGGTCTTATTCTTTTGCCTCCGTTTTCAAGGGAATACGCCATTGCTTCAAGCATCATTTCAAGTCCCGAGGATTCTCTGCCCTCAAAAGACTTTGCCGAAACATATTCCGAAACTGCAGAATTAATCAGTTTTGTATATTCTGAACTTCGCTTTTCAAAATCAGACATCAGTTATCGCCCTTTCCTGCTGAAAGCTCGGTAATTTTAAGCTGCGCCTCATCAAGGCTTTTTGCGCACTTTGAAGCAAGCACCGTACCCTCTTCATAGAGCTTCATCATTTCTTCAAGCGGAAGATTTCCGTTTTCAAGCTTGTCCACAATTTCTTCAAGCCTTTCAACGGCTTTTTCATAAGTCATATTTTTCATAGCTGTTAACCTTCACTTCTTTAACTTCGCATTCGATATCGCCGCCATGGAGCATAACACTAATCATATCGCCCTTTTCAACGGACATGATATCGGAAATTATCTTGCCGCCCTTGCTTGCAACTCCGTAGCCCCTTGCAAGAATTTTCAGCGGACTCATCGCATCAAGCTTTGCACAGAGAGCTGAAAAATCCTTGGATTTGACAGCAATTTCATGCTTTACGGCGGAATCTATCGCCATAACCGCTCTGTCGCATCTGACGCAGAGATTGTCAATGTAATTTTTAGGACTCATTCGTTCAAGAGCCGCCTTTTTCATCTCAAGCATTGCACGCTGAGTACCGATTCTGTCCGCAACGGCAGAATCCATTCTTCGGAAAGCGGAAAGCAGCATCTCACGTTGCTGAAAGCTGTCAGGCACAGCCAGCTCTGCCGCCGCTGAAGGGGTAGGCGCTCTTAAATCTGCCGCAAAATCGCAGATAGTAAAATCCGTTTCATGTCCTACCGCCGAAATTATCGGTATTTCACTTGCCGCAACAGCTCTTGCTACTATTTCTTCGTTGAATGCCCAAAGCTCTTCAACCGAGCCGCCGCCTCTGCCGACTATCAGCACATCCGCCGCCTTTTCTTCGTTAAAAAGCTCAATTGCCGCCTTAATCTGCGGAGCGGAATAATCGCCCTGCACCGCAACGGGGCACAAAACCAGCTCTGTAAGCGGAAAGCGCCGTGAAATAACATTTATTATATCCCTAATCGCCGCACCCGTCGGAGATGTTACAACGCCGACTCTCATTGGATATGCGGGGATAGGCTTTTTTCTTTCGGAATCAAAAAGTCCTTCTTTTGCAAGCTTGTCTTTAAGCTGTTCAAAAGCAAGGCTCAAGGAACCCATGCCGTCGGGCTGCATATCATCAATATAAAGCTGATACTGACCGTCACGCTCAAAAACCGCAACTCTGCCTCTGATGATAACACTCATTGAGTTTTCGGGCATGAATTTAAGGCGCATGTTTGCCGACTTGAACATAACCGCTTTTATTGAAGAAAACTCATCTTTAATGGTCATGTAGTAATGACCCGTCTTATAGTGATTTGTGAAATTTGAAATTTCACCCTCAACAAAAACCGTCTGCAGGTTCATATCCTGCTCAATTATTGATTTAACATATCTGTTGAGTTGGCTGACGCTCAGTACAACTCCGTTACCCATTAAAATCCGCTCCTTTCAGAGCTACAAGCAGGGCAATACCTGCCGCATTGTCGCAAGAAAAATCGGGCTGTGCAAAGCTTGCACCGAATCTGCTTTGGATTTTTTCTCTGATAATTGAGTTTGACATAACTCCACCCGCAAAAACAAGCGGCAGACTGCCGTATTCCGTTATCGAATATTCTGTCATTTTTTCAAGAGTTTTGCAGATAAAATCAAGACAGTATCTTGCAACATTCTCTTTTTTCTCGCCGCTGTCAAGCATTTTTCTGCATTGATTTTCAAGCCCTGAAAGGCTGCAATTTCCGTCTTTAACACAAACTTTCGGATTATATTTTTCTGTGCTTTTAAGAGCAAGCTTCTCAAGCTCCTTTCCGCACGGAAAGCGAAGCCCCATCATAACTCCGCAGCGGTCAACAGCCTGTCCGCAGTTAAGGTCAAGAGTTTCGCCGATTATCTTAACGTCAAAAGTCCTTTCACCATCGGGAGTTACAAGCAGCATTTCGCTTGTTCCGCCCGAAACATGAAAGGCAATAAATTTTTCATTTATCAGTTTTAAATTTCCGCTTGAATAAAGCGCCGCCGCAATATGACCTGCTTGGTGAGAAAAGTGATAAACAGGCTTTCGCATTGCCGCACCGATGCAGCTTGCGGCATTTACACCGACAAGAAAACAAGGCATATACGAGCCTTCCGCATCTCTCGGTTTTTCGGAAACTCCGATTGAATCAATCTCACCGTCAAACTCCTCAAAAGCTTCTTTCACAAGCGGATAAAGCCTTGAGGTATGATGAAAAACGGCATCGCTCTGACGAAGCCCTTTTTCACCCTCTTTAACAGGCAAAAGGAGCTTCTTCTGGAGCATAATACCGTTTTCGCTGTCATATATGCAAACAGATGTTGTGTAGTTGCTGGTATCTATTCCGAGAGTACGCATTACTGATTATCCTTTGAAACAGAGCCGAGAAGTCCGTTGACGAAAGATGCATCATCCTTTGCAGCATATTTTTTGCAAAGTTCAACAGCCTCGTTAATCGAAACGCCGACAGGAATATCGCCAAAATATAGCATTTCGCAAACCGCAAGCCTGAGTACAGCAAGAGCAACCTTAGAAATACGGCTGACCTTCCAGCCCTTGGTATGCTTTTCAATAACGGCATCAATGCTTTCAACATTCTCCCATGTTTTGAAAAGGAGCGTTTTAACAAACTCGCTGCCGGTTATAACTTCGTTTTCGATTGCAAAATCATATAGCTCTGCAACCTCAGTTTCTGAATTAAATGATTTTTCAAAAAGCAGAATAAATGCCTGCTCTCTCTCTTCACGTCTTGTCAAAATAGTTCCCTCCGGGAAGGGCATTGCCCTTTATTACCCGAATTATAACATTATTTTTATAAATATACAACAGTTATTTATAAAATATTTATTAATATTCCATTTCGGTTATAGAAATATTCTCTACGGGATACCCTGTCTGTTTTACGGCAATCTCTTTTATTTTGACAATTGCCACATCGTCAAGCGAGCCGTTTTCAACAATAATTTCAGCATTTCCCCTGTTGAGAATGACAAGGTTTTCACAACCTACTTTTGCGGAAATCAGGTTTTCAATGTCACTTTCAAGAGCAATTGAATTTGCAAGCTCCTCAAGCACTTCACTTGCCTGTTTCGCAACCGTTTCCGACGATGAACCGTCCTTGATTACATCATTCAAAGCCTCCGATGCTTCGTCATGAGCAGTCTGACGGCGGAGCTTTGCACTTGCAAAATATTCGTTCGCCTTTGCCTGCGCGGGAGCATCCTCAAGAGTCGCATCGGTTGAAATAACATAGCGTGCGTCGCCGAGGTTTGCACCCTCCTGCACCTGCGGAAGAGTTGTTGTTTCAGACGCATCAGCATTTACGCTCTCAATATCAGGTCGTGTATAATACCAATTCACAAAAACTGCCGCTCCGAGAGCAATGATAAGCGTTGCAAGCAAAAGCTGTCTTTTTTTGATAATCATTATTAATCCTCCGTATATGTATTTTTATGCAAATGAACATCAATTCATTTTAGCCACACTGACTCTTGCACTGCTAATGTCAAGCAGTGCCGTTACCGCTTCTATTATCTGACCTTTAACAATTTCAGATCCTGCGCCGCGGCAGACAACGGCAACACCTCTGATTTTCGGTTCTGCCACTCTCACAACTATCCCCTGCTCGCCCGCACCGCCGTCAACGATAACATATTCATCTTTTCTTTCTATGCTGTTCCTGCCGCTCACCTCACTATTTTCGCCGTAATCGTAGTCATGCAGATATATATCCTCGCAGCCGCTTTCAAGAGTTACCATAACCTTTGTTTCCCCTGCGCCCTCAATAGCCGAAATGATTGATATCAAACGATTTTCAAGGTCTGAAATATAATCATCTGAGCTGTAACAATACGAAGTTTCTGACTGCGACGTTTGCTCAGCTTTACTGTTATCAGCGGTCATTTCACTAAGAATCAGCGCCGCCATTCCTGCCAGCAAAAGAGAAACGGCAATAAGCATTTTTTTGCTCATACGAGTGCCGTCGGATATTCTATTTATAATATTTTTCAATGCTTCTTTTATGTTTTTCACATTAGAATACCGTTCCTTATTCTGCATTGACCGTTACGGATAACCCGAGATTATTTTTAAGTTCTGCCGAAAAAGATTCTGTTTCCGATTCACAGCTGCTATAAATTTCGACCTGTATATCTTGTATAATTATACATTCATCTTTGTCGACATATGCATCAACAAAAATATCTTTAATGGATATTCCAAACCTGTCAGCAAGAGTTAACACCTCGTTTTCAACCGCTGACCGGCATGCTGAAAGGGTATATTCGGTCAGCTCATCGGTAATATCCGAATCGTAATTATAAGATGCAAGCTCATAATCCGCCGAATCAATTTTTTTCAGTTGCATTAAAGGTGCACATATTGATGCAACAACAAAAATCCCGACAACTGCACGCACGGTTTTATCCAAAGACCCCTTTGGCGATACAATGCATGCAAAGGTACCTGCCGCCGCTGCGATTATGACACAAAGCACCCATTGCCTGAAAGCATCCATTTTATTCCCCCGTTTTTATGGCAATAACCAAACCGGTTGATATTATAAAAACTGCCATACAAAGCAAAAGTAAAGTATTAACCATTGAAAAAACAAAAGCAATATTTCGAAGTATTTCGGAGCAAATGCGGCAATCAAGCAAATCGCTGACTGCACATGCCGCACGCATTGAAATCACCCAGAGGGCAAGATTCAGTATAACAGGAATGCAGATAAGAAAAAACACGGTCACGGCATAAAATCCAACCGTATTCCGTAGCAGAGAAAAAGTGCCCAACACAGATGAATACGCTTCTCCTATCGCTCCGCCGACAACGGGTATAAAAGTATTCGCTGCAAGCTTTACGCCTTTTTTTACCATTCCGTCTGCCGATGAGGAAAGAATGCTCTTAAGAGAAAGAAATCCGACAAAAAGACTTGAGGCAGATGCAAGCGCAGTCGACATTGTTTTTCTTATCATGTCGCTGATTGCCGAAAGCCGAAGTGTCGGAAGCATTGCACCCGTGATACCGAGTAACCCCGAAATGCCGACAAGCGGAAGCGCAAAATTTTTACCGAAAGACAATATAAATTCTGCTGCTGCAAAAGCTGCTCCTTTAAAGGTAAGTGCAAGTGTCGGATTTCCGCAGGCGGTAATAACAGCCGCAAGCACGGGAATCAGTGCTTTTTCAAAAGCCGAGCAGGATTCAATCGCCGCCGACGCTGCTCCTATGCTTTCAGCAGCTGATGCAAATATTCCCGTTATTAGAATACTGCCGCAGACGACATTTGGAACAATTCTGCTTTTTTCGTCATCGGGGAAGAATCCGGAACATGCGCTGACAAGAATAACCGTTCCGGCCGCAATAAGAAAACCTTTAAGAGGTGCTTTTATACCGTTTTTCAGCATTTCAAAAATCAAGTTAAAAATCGCCTTGGGTGAAACATCGAGCAGGTTTTCAAGCTCAATATTATCACATCCGAGCTTTTCAAGATAATCCGCCGTTTCATCATCAAGATAATCCGATAGTTCCTTTACACCGCTCGCCTCAAGCTGATCTTTATAATAATCATCAACATTTGATGCAGATGCAAAAGGGATGTTCCACATTATCAATATTAAAAAAGCAAATATAATTGTTATTCTTTTATTCTTCATACAACTTCTTCATCATGAATTTATCAGACCAATTGCAAGCTGTGCAACTGTTTTAAGCATCGGCATTGCAAGCGCAAGTGCTCCGACTCTGCCTGCGAGCTCAACCGCCGCCGCAACAGAAGAACAGGAGTTGTCGTAGCATATATCCGCCGCAAACTGCGTCACAACGCATATTCCCAAAGCCTTCATAAGAATCGAAACATTCTCTTTTTCAATACCTGCAAGGCTCATCATTTCGTCAACCTGAGATGAAACGCCAAGCAAACTGTCGGTCAGCATAACAAGAATCACCGATGCCCCGCCGATAATAAGAAGAGGCGCAATTTCAGGTTTTATCTGACGCAGCAATGCATAAAGCAGAGCGGTCAAGATGCCGATAAACGCAACCTTTATGATTTCCATATCAGAAATCCAATATTGCTTTTACCGTATCAAGAAGATTTGAAAACTGCGGTATCAGCATCATAAGAACGGCAACGATTCCGGCAAGAATAGTTATCAACGCATAATCATCACGTCCCGAGCGCACAAGAATTGAATTGAGAATTGCAACGATTATCCCGACTGCCGCTATTTTTATGACCACGGTTATATCCATATTCATTCACCTCAAACAATAATAACAGCGGCAGATATGCCGAGCATGACTCCAAGAGTCGGGAAAAGCTTTGAATATTTTTTATTCTGCTCATCTCTCATCTCAAGCTCTTTTTGAAAAATTTGTTTATAGTATTCACAGCAGGAAAGCTGACCCTCAAGGTCTGTTGAACCGAGTTCCTCGCCGAACTGAAAAAGATAGGACAGAACATCGGGAATAAGCCTGCAAAGCTCTTTTTCTTCTTCAATACTCTCACGCCATGACGGTGGAAATGCTTTTCCGATTTCTGTTTTCTTTACGCAGGATGAAATAAAGCCGAGATTTGATATCCTGCGGTTTTCGGCAAGTATGCGCATTAAAGAACCGACGGGCATGCACGCATATCGGAGCTGGGTCTGTGCAACGGACAGCATAGCTACGATATCATTTAAAATTTCTGTTTTTTTCTTATAGAACGATGCAATGCTAAAGCCCGAAAAAGCAAATCCGAATGCAATCAGAAGCATCGCGGCAATTTTAATCAACAAGCTCACCTGCCTTAAAAACTTTTTCTGTTTTTCCGATATCTTTTGATGAAAGCAAAATTACATGCTGAAAAGATCCACTTTTAAGCAGACGCCTTACAATCGGTTTTACCCTCAAATCTTTCTCATCTTTTGCATGAACGCTTAAAGCAAAGCTCACACCGCTGTTAAGACCCGACTCAACCGCCGACGCCTCCGCATCGGTTGCAATCTCATCGCAAATAATAATATCGGGAGAAAAAGAGCGCAGTCCGATTAATATTCCCTGCTCTTTCGGATAGCACGAAAGTAAATCACTGTTAATCCCGAGGTCATTCTGTGAAATTCCCGAAACACACGCACCGATTTCTCCTCTTTCGTCGCAGATAAAAGTTTTTATAAGCCGACCTCTTTCAAATCCTGAAAGCTGACGTGCAAGGTCACGCAGAATTGTTGTTTTTCCGCTTGACGGAGGACCTGCAATAATAACAGAAGAAATATCATTCATAAAAAACAATTTATAAATATCGTCGGCAGCACCTTTGATTTCTCTGGCAATTCTTAAATTAATACAGCAAATATCCCTGACAGCGGTTATTTTTCCGTTATCGGAAACGGCTGTTCCCGCAACACCTGCCCTGTGTCCGCCCGCAAGTGTTACATATCCCTGATTTATTGCGTCGGTAAAGCTGTGAACGGAATATCCGCACATACGTCTGAAAATCTCGTTTATTTCGTTTTCGTCGGTTTTCAGATTCAATTCGGAAAACACCTCTGTCAACCTGCCCGATTTTGAAACAAACTTTGTTTCATTGCCTGTAATAACAATGACGGGCTTTTGGGTTCTCAATCTTATTTCCCGTATTTTTTCTTTCTCTTCATTTCCAAGTAACATAAACACCGCTGAAAGTCTTTGCGAAAGACTCTGAACAGCGATATCAAAGCGTTTTATGTTATCCATTGTTTTCACCTTAATTAATTTATATGGTCTCTTGTCCGCAAATAGAACAAGCTTTACAGATTGTTTACTTGAAATAAAAACAGTAATATGTTATATTGAATACAATTATGGAAACAATTACTTCCGGAGGATATATTTATGACAATGCCTGAAAATACCTTGCAGAAAAAGCAGTCAATATTCAAGCGCTTTTTCGTCAACAACTCCTACTGCTGGCTTGCATGCCTTTGCACAATCGGAGTTATGATGCTTGTTTACTATTGCTATGACCTTTTCCCGTTCGGCGACAAAACAATTCTCCGAATGGACCTTTATCATCAGTACGGCCCTCTGTTTGCAGAGTTTTATGACAGAGTAACAAATCTCAAAAGCTTCCTTTATTCCTGGCAGACGGGTCTTGGTTCTCCGTTTCTTGGAAACTTTTTCAACTACCTTTCAAGCCCAAGTGCAATCATAATGCTCATTCTCGGTCATGAAAACATGCCGGAAGCAATTGCCGGAATGATTATTTCAAAGGCTGCTCTCGCCGCCGCGGCATTCACCTATTATCTTAAGCGCTCGCAGGGAAGACACGATTACACCTCGGCTGCTTTCGGCGTGCTTTACGCAATGTGCGGTTATTTCATTGCTTATTATTGGAACGTTATGTGGATTGATGCCATGGTCTATTTCCCCATGGTTATTCTCGGCATTGAAATGATAATCAAACACAGAAAACCCAAAATTTATATTGCATTTCTTGCATTGACTCTCGTTTCAAGCTACTACATGGGATATATGACCTGCATTTTCTCGGTCATTTATTTCATAATTTACTATTTCTCCAATTTTGAGATGTCATCTCTTCACGAATCAACTCCGTACACACTTACGGAAAACGGCTCAAAAAAATACACTTTCAAAAACAAACTCAAAGGCAATCTTTTTCTGCGCAGCGGATTTACCTTTGCGTTTTCAAGCCTTGCAGCCGCAGGCCTTGTTGCGTTTGCACTTATCCCCACTTATTTTATTCTTCAGAACTGCTCCGCAACCTCAGGCACATTCCCGACAGATTACAAATCATATTTCTCAATTTTCGATTTTCTCGCAAACCATCTTGCAAGTGTTGACCCGACCATCAGAAGCAGCGGTGAGGATGTTCTTCCCAATGTATATTGCGGAATTGCAACTCTTATGCTTGTTCCTCTTTATTTCTTCACAAAATCGATTCCTCTCAAAGAGAAAATCGCTCACGTTGCTCTCCTCGGTATCTTTTATTTCAGCTTCAATACCAATATTCTCAACTATATCTGGCACGGCTTCCATTATCCCAACGACCTGCCCTACCGTTTCTCATTCATGTATTCCTTCATTCTTCTTATGATTGCGTACAAAACATTCACAAGGCTCAACGAATTCAGCGGCAGAGGTATTCTCGGTGCAGGCTTTGCAGTTGTCGGCTCAATAATACTGATACAGGAAATCGGTTCCAAGAATGTCGAAGAAATAACAATTCTCATCAGCCTTATTTTCGTTGTTACCTACTGCCTTGTTTTTGCAATTATGAAGGACAAGAGATATCAGCAATCCGCTGTTGCCGTTCTTCTTCTCTGCTGCGTTATAGGCGAGGTTGCATGCGCAAACACAGACAGATACAGCATGGACCAGCCCAAGCAGAATTTTGTCGGAGATTACAGCGATTTCAGAGAGCTTAAAGAGCTTCTTGATGAACACAACGGCGGCGACGATATGTACCGAATGGATCTCACCTATAACAGAGCAAGAATGGACCCTGCATGGTACGGCTTCAACGGCGTTTCAACCTTCTCATCAATGGCTTACGAAAGACTTTCAAACGTTCAGAGCGATCTTGGTCTTTACGGCAACTATATCAACAGCTACACCTATCATCTTCAGACTCCCGTCTACAACATGATGCATTCGCTCAAATATGTTGTTGACAACAATCAGACCGTTACGGTTGAAACTGACTACTTTGATGAGCTGATGACTGTTGAGAATTTCACGGCATACGAAAACAACTATTATCTCCCCATCGGTTTCGGCGTCAACAGCGATATGAGTGAATGGTACACCGACATGACAAATCCGTTCACCGTTCAGAGCGATTGGTTTGAATATGCAACGGGCGTTTCCGATGTTTACGGCATGATGAATATTGATGAAATTCAGTATTACAACATGGATGAAATTACATCGGGACTTGACACGGGTGATATTTACTACACCAAAACAGGCTCGGGCGAAGGCGAGCTGACCTTCATTCTTAAAACTCCCGAAACAAAGCATTGCTATCTCTATGTCAATTCAAGCGACTTTGATGAAATTTCAATCACGGCTAACGGCGAAGAGCATACACAGGCAACCGACGAGCCTTATATCTATGACCTCGGCGTTATAGATCCCGACGAAGAGGTTATTGTTTTCATTTCAATTGAAGATTCCGAATACGGTTATATAGATTTCTATCCTTATTATATTAACGAGGATAAGCTCAACGAGGGCTATGAAATTCTCAAGAGCCGCAGTCTTAATGTCGAATCCTTTGAGGAAACAAAAATCAAGGGAACCGTTACCGTTGACGAAAACTGCATGTTCTTCACCTCTATCCCCTATGACACCGGCTGGAGCGTAAAGGTTGACGGCGTTGAGCTTACAGAAGACAGCGACGTTTTCGCTCTTGTTGATGCATACCTTTGCTTCAATCTTGAAGCAGGCGAACACACAATCGAGCTTACCTTCATGCCTGACGGACTTATTCTCGGCGCAGGTATCTCTGCGCTTACGGTTATCGCTCTCATAGTTGCTGCAATTATCTTTAAAAAGCGCAGAGAAAAGGGCGTTAACGCACCGTTTGTTCCCGTAGTCATTGAAGAGCCTTCTTATGATGAACCGGAAGAACCTGTGAGCGTTGAGCTTGACCTGCCCGAAGAAACGGCAGAAGAGGAATCCGAAGAAGCTCTTTCGAAATCCGAAGAAGAAACCACAGAAACTGTTTCTGAAGATGTTACGGAAGAAATAGCAGAAGATATTATCGAAACAGATGATGAAGCCATTCCCGAAAAAACCACAGAAACGGATGACGATTCAGACAATATAACAGAATAAATAAAAATTTCCCGCTGCAAATTTTTGTAGCGGGAATATTTTCTTGATTGTGCATTGTGCATGATGTATAATTAAAACGATATAATTTAATCTGTTTTTATGAATTTTGAAACAAACTGAAATTTTTTTTAAAAATTTTTGTTACATTTTGATTTTTTCGTGACTACATAATGAAGGCTGAACGAAAGGAGGGAAAGCAATGAGCGTTAAAAGACGGGCAGATGCTTTGCTGCAGCAGTGTTATGCCGATTACAGAATAAAGCTTTTCAATTATTGTCTTTCCCGACTTAACGGCTCACGGGAGGCTGCAGACGACTGTGTGCAGGAAGCCTTTATCGTTTTTTACAAAAAACTGATTGAGGGCGAAGAATTTGAAAATCCGAGAGCTTTTCTGTATCGTACGGCAGATAATTTTGTCAAACGGCAAAAGCAGCGGCTTGCGGAGGATTTGAGGCACAGCGTTCCGTTAGACGACGCGAGGGATTTTGAATCGCCCGATATTGACCGTGTCAGGCTGCAGGAGAACATTGATTATGGCGAATGCGCAAAACGTCTTATCAAGCAGCTTGGCGAAAACGAAAAACAGCTATACATTATGAGATATCAGCAAAAAATGAGCGTTGAATCAATATCCTCTGCTCTTGGGATATCAAGACCCGCAGCATCAATGAGACTTATAAGGCTGCGCAACAGAGTTGAAGAAATGATTTACGGCTCAAGCTTTGAAGAGAAAGGAGGCTGACGAAATGATAACTCTGAACAAAGAAATACTTATGCATCCCGATTTTACGAAAAATCTCGAAAAAGAGCTTTGCGAGCTGCTTGAAGCGCTCATGGATGCAGAATTTGAAAAGGGCGATGAAACGGATTTTGATTTTATTGACGAATGCGCAGATGCAGTCAACGCAATCCGCTCCGGCTTTTCGGCGCAGGCATTACCCCTTATTTCACGCAGAGATTTCATTGCAAAGGTCAGCGGCAGCTCTTCGGGGAATGTAATTAAAATTGCAGCGGCGATATGCGCAGTTATCGCTATCGCTTTCAGCGTAAACACCGTTCTGAATGCGGAAAACACAGACATTATCAGCGAGGTTTCGGGATTTTTCTCGGGGCTTTTCACAAACCGAATTGACCCGATTGAGGCAACCGACCCGCCGCCCGTAACCCGAGAGCCTTCCACAAAGGCCGCATCAGTGAACGGCATTACGGTTGAAACCGACGAAGATTTCAGAACCGAATATTATATCGGTGAAAGCTTCAGCTGTGAGGGCATAAAAGTGTTTGCAGAATACGATAACGGAGAACGCAGACTGCTTTCGGCAAATGAATATGAGGTTATCACAAGCAAGAGCTTCGGCGCAGAAGCAAAAACAGAATCCGTAACCGTAAAATACAAGAGCTTTGAAAAAGCACTTGAGGTCAGGATTCTTGTAAGTGAAACAACGCCTGTTCTTAATTCAGTTTATGCCGTATTCCCCGAAAATTTTGAATTTACAGCAAATGATTTGGAAAACATCAGTCTGTCGCAGATGCAGGTTTATGCAGTTTACAGCGACGGAAACGAAACGGAGCTTTCGGCGGATGAATATACCGTTGAAACTGAAATCGAAAACGGACTGTTTGAACAAAGCGCACTTGTAACCGTCAGCTATAACGGCTGCTCATGCTCGTTTATGGTTTATAAGGAATAGATAAATGCGACGTTTTGCTTCAAATCATTTAAAAGGAGGAATGCACATGAAACGAAAGATTTTATCTTTTTTTCTTATATTAATTTTAATTTTTTCGGCAATGCCGTTTACGGACATTGACTTTTCAGATATTTTTGCTTCAAAAGCTTCTGCTGCAGAGGTTGAGGAAACCTTTATGTGGGGTGATTACGAATGCAAGATCATCAACGGCGATGAGGTTGAAATCGTTTTTTATCACGGAGATGACACCGAGGTTATCATTCCGTCGGAAATAAACGGAATGCCGGTGACGGTTATCGGTCGTGAAAGTTTCACAGGTAGATTTCATTCAGACAACTACAAAAACAATAGATTAATTGAATCGCTTTTTATTCCCTCATCGGTAAAAACAATTGAAGGCAGGGCTTTTGAATTGCTGACAGCCTTAAAAAAAGTTGTTTTCAGCGAAGGTCTTACATCAATAAAAGCTTTTGCATTTAATAATTGCTCATTGCTTACCGAAGTTGAATTGCCTGATAGTCTTACCTCATTTGATGGAACTGCTTTTGTAAACACAAGTGTTGAAGAATTGATTTTTGGTCCTAATATTGAAGCATTAAAACTTGATTCTTTTTCTACATATAACGAACAAACATCAAATGTAAAAAAAGTAACTATGACTGCAAAAAACAACTATATCTTAAACTGGAGAATGTCATTAAAAAATTTATTTCTTAAAGAAATAGTTTGCAACGGAAAACTTCGTTATAACGATTGGGTGTATACTGAATCACATTCAAGCGATGCCACCATGAAAATCGAAAAAATAATTTGCAATAACGGAGTTGATTATGAACTTCATTTACTTTTAGAAGAGTATTTTGATTCAGCGATAAATGAAACGGATGACATAATAACTTATTGCAGAACTAAATTTAATCAGTTTGTTCCAACTATAGAGCTTCCGTCTATGAATGAAAAAGAATCATTCGGATTTAGATATTATCTTAACGATAATAACGAAGCTGTTATTACAAAATATATAGGAACTGACAGTAATGTTGTAATACCTAAAGTTTTAGACGGATACCCCGTAACATCAATTGCTTCATTTGCTTTCGGTGCAACAAACGAATCTGATTACGAATATTATGATTGTTACATTCCTGAAAATTTAATTAAATCCATAACTATTCCTGACACAATAAATCATATAGGTCGATTTGCCTTTGCCGGAAATAAGTCACTTGAAAACATAAATATTCCCAATTCCCTGTCGGAAATTTCTGACGAGATTTTTAGGAACTGCACATCTCTCAAAAACATCGCTATTCCCGAAAACATAACTAAAATAGGGTACGCATCATTCTCAGGTTGTGAATCACTTGAAAGCATTGTTATGAATAGCGTTACTGAAATCGGCGCATATGCATTTGAAAACTGCTCATCACTTGAAAATTTAGAGTTTTCTGAAAATCTTGAGTCAATCGGAGAATTTTGCTTTACTAATTGCGAATCAATCGAATCCGTTGATTTATCAAACGTTCATTTTATTGGTTCAGGTGCTTTTTCCGAATGTGGGAATCTTAAAAAAGCCGTTTTAAACGATGAGATCGAAAAACTTGAAGAAGGAGTTTTTTATTGGTGCTTCTCTCTATGCGAAGTAAATCTTCCTAACAACTTAAAAACAATAGGCGGTTGGTGTTTTGATTCTACCGCAATAACAGAAATGGTTTTCCCTCAAAAATTAGAAACTATAGAAGAGTCTGCTTTTTGCGATTGTAAATCGCTTAAAAAAATAGTTTTGCCCGAAAGCATTGAATCAATATGGTGCTTTGCTTTTGCTGAAACTGCAATTAACACTCTCACAATCCCTAAAAAACTCAAAAATCTTGGTTACAGAGCATTTTGGAGAAACTATAATCTCACTACACTTTATTTCTACGCTGATAATTGCAGAGTAACTGACCATGGTGTAGAATATCTTCCCAATGATTGGTATTACGCCTCTCCGTTTGATGAATGCAATATAAGGAACATTTATCTTGGTTCCGATGTAACTGCATTAAGCTGGGAATCAATGCAATATGGCACATTTGAGAATTGCACCATTCTCGAATCCGTAACCATCCCCGATTCCGTTTCCGTTATCGGTACGGCGGCATTCAAAAACTGCACCGCCCTTGAAACAGCCGTTATTCCCGACAGCGTTACGGAAATCGCCGATGATGCGTTTGAGGGCTGCGCAAATCTCGTTATTTACTGCTCGGATAATTCCTATGCCTGCGCATATGCAACGGCAAAAGGCATTACCGTCAGCACCTTTATAATCGAAAAAATCCCGAATCAGGTTTATACGGGAAACCAAATAAGACCTGCAATAAGCGTTTCGCTTTCAAGCGGTAAGCTTGAAGCAAATAAAGATTTCACAGTCAGTTACAGCAACAACATAAATGCCGGCGAAGCAAGGGTCAAGGTCACGGGTCTCGGCGATTATTCAATGTTTGCAAGCACGGCAAGCTTCACAATCGTTACCAGGAACATTTCAAAGGTAAGTGTTGCAGAAATAAAAGACCAGCGATACACGGGCGACGCAATAAAGCCTGCCCTCACCATCACTGATAACGGCAGATATCTCAAAGAGGGTACGGATTATAAAGTTTATTATTATAACAATACAAGCAAAGGAACTGCCTACGTTTCAATTAAAGGCATCGGAAATTATTCAGGCTCGCTGAAAACGTCGTTTGAGATAACCGAGCTTGATGCAGGCGAGGTTTTTACGAACTGGTTCCTCGGCTTTTTCACCGATTTCTTCGCAAAATTCGTTAGCATATTCCTGAATATCGGAATCAGCAGATAAAATAATCCCTTCTCCAAAGGAATTGTTCCAAGGAGAAGGGATAAAAATTTTTTTACAAGTAATTAATTCGGTTTTTTAATCTGATTGAGCTGTGCATTCATTTCAAGAAGCTGCTCTTTTGTGAATTTGATACCTGCCGTACCGAGAAGAGTTGTAAGCCTGATAACGGTAAAACCGTTCATCATCTTCATCATGCCCTCGTTCATTTCAAAGCCTGCAGCCATACCTTCTGCACCGTCACCGACGGTCATAAGCTTCTTCATTATGCTGCCGAAAAGCTGCATTCCTTCGGGTGAACTCATAACATCGCCCATCTTATCGTTGAGTGAGAAATATCCTTCACGCTCCGTTATATCAAACCAATTGAGGATAGCGCCCTTTTCTTTGAGTCTGTAAGCCTCGTTGAAAGTTTCAACTTTGCGGATAAAGCTTTCATCCCTGCAATCGCCCGCAACGGCGACCAGCTTTGTTTCAGCGCTTACGGGAACATCAAAATAGAAGAAATGCTCTGCGCTCATCTTTTTACCGAGGCTTTCGCCGTTGACGAAAAGCTCAACCTCGGGCTGATTGGAATAAACAGTAACCTTTGTTACCTCTTCAACGCGGTCAATGTATCTCTTACCGCAGATATGCACAAACGGATCATCGGAAAGCCATGCCTTATATGCATAGAACGAATCTTTCTTATATTTACGGTCGAAAGTAACAAGACCCTTGTGGTTCTGTCCGTTTTCACCGCCTTCGCTTCTTGCATCTGCGCCGAAGTCAAACATATTCCATACATGGGTTGCCCAAATGTAAGGACGGGTGAAAAGCTGCTTGATAAGCTCTTCGTGATAATATGCCTGATATTCTTCGGTATAATCGCCCTGAACAGGGTTTGAAGTGTGCCAATCAAGAGCCTCACATCCGTATTCACTCATACCGACGGGAATGTTGGGGAACTTTGCATGGAAATTATCAAACCACGGACCGTTCATAGAAGTGTCGCCGCCGTACCATCCGAAATAATGGTTATGTGAAACAACATCCGGAATCTGAATATAAGGGTCATCCATGCTGCACATTGAAACAACAGCAATGGTTGTAAGTCTTGTTTTATCCATCTCGTGACAGAGGTCATTGAGGATTCTGTGGTTTTCAAGAAGGTCATCATCCGAGCCTGCCATTGATATTTCGTTTGAAAGTCCCCATACGACAATTGAAGGATGGTTATAATTCTGCGTTATAAGCTCCTTCATCTGCGAAATTGTGTTTTCGCGTCCGCCGGGCATATGCTTTGAAATATAGGGGATTTCAGCCCAGATTACAAGACCCTTTTCGTCACAAAGATCATAGAAATATTGGTCATGCTGATAGTGCGCAAGTCTGATTGTTGTTGCGCCTACCTCGCAGATAAGTTCAATATCCTCTTCGTGATGCTCGGGAAGAAGAGCATTGCCTATCCCCCATCTGTCCTGATGTCTTGAAACACCGCGGAGAGGATAGGATTCGCCGTTGAGAATAAAGCCCTTTTCGGGGTCAATCTTGAATGTACGGCAACCGAAGCGTGCGCTGACGTTATCAAGAACATCTTCACCCGCAACAAGTTTTACCTCTGCTGTGTAAAGATAAGGATTCTTTCTGCCGTTCCAGAGATTTACATTTTTAATATCAAAAACAGCCTTTGTGTTTGAAACATCGAGAGATGACTCGGCAACAACCGCACCGTCTGCATCTTTGATTTCATAAACAAGATTCTGCGCTTCCATTGCGTTTGTGAGATAAACCTCAACCTCAACCTTTGCATCTGCGCCGCTGACTTCAGGAGTAACCTTTATACCGGGTGTTCCGCAATAATCAAGATCAAAGTGTGAATTGCTCACAGCGATGATATTAACATCTCTGTAAAGTCCGCCGTAGAAGGTGAAATCCGCCATCTGAGGGTATACTTCTTCATTGGGACTGTTATCTACTGTTATTGCAATAAGAGTTTTGACATCCATTTCATCTGTGATATCAACTCTCCAGGTTGAATATCCGCCGTCATGGTGTGCAAGCCTTTTACCGTTAACATAAACATCCGCAGAAGAGTTTGCGCCCTTGATTTCAAGATAATATCTGTCTGCCTCGGGAATTTCTTCTCTGTCAAGTTCTTTTATATAACAGCAAGTACCTCTGTAATAATCGTTGCCTCCGTCCTGACCGTCAATGGCATTCCATGTATGCGGAAGATTCACAAAATTCCATTTCTCGGGAATTGACGAAGGGATTTCGAAAAAATCCTTTGTAAATGCCCATTTTCTGTTAATATTAATTATTTTTCTCATTGATTTTCTCCTTGTTATAAAATAAACAGCCGGCAGAAACTACCGGCTGTTGAATTTATCTTTTTAATTATTCAACATTTGCTGTCTGCGCTGCAGACGCATGTCTTTCTTCAAGCTCGGTTGTCATTTTTCCAAGAGTTTTCTTATCAAGATTGTAAACAAGTGCAACACCGATAAACTGAACAACGGCGCTGAAGAGATAAAGACCCGCAACAAGCCAGCACATATTATGGGATGTTTCGAAGCTCTGACCTATTGTGCCGAGTTCGGAATTATATCCGAGAACACCCATTATCCAAAGAACGATTGAGGGTCCTATGCCCTGCGCAAGCTTACGGAAGAAAGAATGGAGCGAATATACAGTTCCTTCTTCACGGGTGTTGAACTTCCACTCGTTATAGTCAATTGCGTCCGCCATCATCGCCCACGAAACGCAGGTGTAAACACCCATGCCGATACCGAAAGCAATAAGACCTGCAAGGTAAACGATAAGAGCAGTATCTCTGTTTTCAACCATGGGGAATATCATCATAATAACGCCGCCGACAACCGATACGAGAGTACCGGCAACAGAAGCCTCTTTTTTACCGAATTTGTTAACAAGCTTTTTAATAAAGGGAAGGAAAAGAACCATGGGCAAAAAACCTATCATCTGAACGATACCGGACATTGAAGCCTTGTTAAAATAGGTCGCAAACATAATTGTGTTTGCGGTCGTTGCCGACTGCATTCCGAGGAACATACCCATAGCGGCAATTGTTGCGCCGACTGCAGGGCGGTTCTTCATAAAGTTGCCGAACGCTTTTACGATATTGAACTTTTCACCTTCATTTGTTTTGACCGAATTTTCGTCAACACGGATGGTGATTTTCTTAATCATAAATATAAAAGCAACAAATCCAAGCACGCCCATGATAAGAGCTGCCCAGAACACACGCTCACCAAGCAGGGTTTCAAACTGCTTACCTGTAAGGGGGTCAAGAACAGGGTCTCCGATTTTATATGCTTCGCCTGTTACGGGATTGGTGTGATAATCTCCTGTTCCGTCATAAGTAACCTTCTGCCAAATGAGCATGGGAAGAATAATCATAGGAATAATGTTGCCGAACATTGAACCGATGCTGCGCCAGGTTGAAAGCTGTGCACGCTCGCCGCTGTCTTCGGTAATAAGAGAAAGCATTGAACCGTAAGGAACGTTTGCAACGGTGTAGCAAGCATCCCAGATTATGTATCCGAGAACAAAAAGTATCGCCTTAACAACAACACTTGCATCGGGGAAAGGGAGAAATACCGCCGCACCTGCAACAAGTAAACCGCAGGCACCGATGAATATATACATCTTGAATTTTCCCATTTTGTATTTTCTCTTATCGTTATCAATCAAACTGCCGATAAGAGGGTCGTTAATTGCATCCCAAGCCTGAACAATCAGCAAAAGAACGGAAAGAAGCCCCGTTTCCATCATCATATAAACAAGCCAGAAAGTCTGAACCGTACCTTTAAGCGCAAAGCTCATGTTGCAGCCGAAATCGCCTGCAGCGTATGCTATTTTATCAAGCATACCGAATTTACGGTATCCCGAAGCATCCAATGCCACTTTTTTCTTCATCTCAAAACCTCAACTTTCATAATTTTGGTGGTCAGAGTGGATATTCTTTGTCTGTTTTGACGAATACATCCTATTATATTCTAAAGGAAATCAAGTCTTTTTGTTATAATTTTTTTTGCACTTTCAAGTATTTTTTTTATTCAACTATTGCAAATCAGTAAAAATTATACAATAATATATATTAGAGACATAATTAAAGGAGGTTTTTTCCGTGTTTTATTCAACAGAGCTTGATTTTTTGCGCCGTATTCTGCGGAACTTTCACATTGACACCTGCATCATAACCGAAAATGAACCTCTCCCCGGCAACATTGATAAAGGCCTTCGCGAATTTCTCAATCTCGGAGATTGCTACAACAGCCTTTTTGATCTGTTCGGCGTAATGAAGCCCAAAACAATTTATAAGGTCACCGACAGTTTTTTCTGCCATTATATTTTTATTATTCTACCCGATACAGACGTAAAACGTATTCTCATTACGGGTCCATATCTCAATTCGGACAGAACAAGCGAAAATCTGATGGAAATGGCTGAAAAGTTTTCTGTTCCTGCACAGCTTGTTTCTCAGATGATAAAATATTTCGGTAACATTCCCGTAATAAACGATGAAAAATATTTGATGAATCTCTTCTTCAGCTTCGGCGAGGTTGCATGGGGCGATGACAGCGCATTCAGCGTTGAATCAATAAGTGACACAAGAATCGAAAAGGATGAAATTGATGCTATCCACCATTTCAAGGCAAAATCGGAAGATGCTCTTTTATCAATCAAGCTTCTTGAAGAGCGATATGATGCTGAAAGAGAGCTCATGCAGGCTGTTTCTCAAGGCGCTGCCCACAGAGTTGAAAAGCTTTTTTCAACTGCTTCGGCAACTGCATTCGAAAAAAGAATTGATGACCCTGTCAGAAACATGAAAAACTATCTGATAATCAGCAACACTCTTTTGCGCAAGGCTGCGGAATACGGTTCTGTGCATCCGTTTTACATTGACGGGCTTTCAACCGATTTTGCAAAAAAAATTGAAAGAATAAAAACCGTTTCCGATTCAAATGATCTGATGAGAGAGATGGTCAAAAAATATTGCGCTCTTGTAAAGCAATATTCAATGAAAAACTATTCTCTTCTCATTCAGAAAGTGCTTACACTTATTGATGCCGACCTTACAGCAGATCTCGGCCTTAAAAAACTCGCTGAAAGCCTTAACGTAAACGCAAGCTATCTTTCTGCCCTTTTCAAAAAAGAAACGGGCAAAACGCTTACGGAATATGTAACACAAAAGCGTGTTGACCATGCAACATTCCTTCTTCGCTCAACAAGCCTTCAAATACAGACGGTTGCCCAGCATTGCGGAATTTTTGATGTCAACTATTTCGCAAAAATATTCAGAAAATACACAGGCAAATCGCCCAAGGAATATCGGGAGGAAGCATGACACAGGTTGTTGCCGCTCTGATTCGTCAGGGCAATAAATTCATGATTTTTCAAAGGCCAGAAAACAAGACAAGGGCATTTCAATGGGAATTTGTAGGCGGAAAGGTTGAAAGCGGTGAAACCCTTGAAGAAGCTCTTATCCGTGAATGCCACGAAGAAATAGGCGTTACGGTAGAAGTCGGCGATGTTTTTATGGAGGTTGACCACGAATATCCCGACATAACAATCCATCTTACTCTTTTCAACGCAGAAATCCGCGAAGGAACACCTCAAAGACTCGAGCACAACGATATCAGATGCATAACGCCGGACGAAATTCCCCAATACCGTTTCTGCCCCGCAGACGATGAAATTCTCAAAAAAATCATTTCAGATTTTTAATATGGCAATTTTTTACAGTTTATTTTTGTAATGCCATTGCAATAACTCTTAATCAGGTGTATAATTATGTGGCAAAAGGTCACGTTTTATGGATTAGGAGGGCTGATGCATGTATAGGGCAGAAAAGGAACAGACAGAAATCGAAGACAGTCCGGTTACTGTTTGCGGCGTTTCGGATGAAAAAGGACTCATTATTGACTTTACAACCGATTATAAGGTCGCAGAAGATTTCGCCCGTCTCCTTAACAACAACTCTGTCGAGCGCTGTCATGTTACTGAAATAGCGGAAGATTTATTTTATTGAATGTTCTTTTCATAAAGTATTTAATGACAGAATTGCCGGTAACAAAAAATAAAACATAAGGACTCTCGGAAAGCTCCGAGGGTCCTTATCATATTATCAAGCCATATGCTTCATTGTTTCTTCCGCCGCTTTCCCGATATCAACAGTACCCACGCCGAAAATTGAGGTGTGTATTTTCCCGTTAACAGGTTTTTTCCAATACTCCCCTATCCCGTCAATTGTATTTCTCATTCCCATAATTGAGCCTACAGTTGCACCGTTGCAGTCGGTATCAAACGCCATTCCGACAGCGCAGCAGATTGATTTTCCGAAATCACCTTCGCCGTAAAGAAGCGCAGCGGTTACAATCATCGCATTGGATATCGTATGGCACCAACCGTGGTCGGTATGCTCATCATAAGCGGAATGAATAACTTCAAAACATTCGTCAACGGTAACTCCGTTTTTATAGCCGTCAAAAATCTTCATGACCGATTCGTAAAGCCTTGAAGTTGAAGGTATCTGTGCCAAACCGCCGAGAATGATATCCTCAATATTATCCGTAACTGCAGCACAGGCAATCATTGCCGAAGCAAACATCTCGCCGTAAATCCCGTTTTTAACATGAGAAATTCTTGCATCCCTGAAAGCCATTTCGGCTGCCTCTTCGGGATTGCCGGGATTGATATATCCGAAATAATCGCCTCTTATCTGCGCTCCTATCCATTCACGGCAAACATTTTTATACATTGCCGATGCAGGCGGCTCAATGCAGTTTATAAAATTGACAAAAGCGATTCTTTCTGCGGTAAAATATGAATACACCGACTGATATTTCATCCACGCTTTTGCAACATCTTCAGATTCAAAACCCCTGCCGTATTCGCTGATGATTTTCTGCGCAAGAACAACATAGTTTGTGTCATCATCAACAGGCATTCCGTCAACGGTATCTGCATAATCCTTGTTTTTAAGGTGGAATTTATAATGCGAGCAAACCTCATCGGTAATATCGTCGCTGACGATATATCTGTGCATGGGATAATTGCCCGTTTCCTTAAGCAGCGGAATAAGTTCATTGCTTCTGATGCATTCAATCGGCTTTCCGAGAAGGCATCCGCATACTCTGCCCGTCCATGCGCCGAGAATCTTCTTTTTAAGCGTTTCACTGTCAGGCATGACCGCGGAAAAATCATGGGGTTTTCTCAACGCTTTGATCTCTTTAAGTTCCGACGGCTCATTATATTTATATCCCGGCTTCATTTTTGCATTTATGACCATTTCATAAAGTATATCACTCATGCGGGTTTTATATTCGCCGCTTTTAAGAGCCGATACAGCCTCAAAAAGGTCTTTATATTTTTCAATGTCAAGCCCCTCTTCGATTGACTGATTATATTCCGCTATCAAATCCTGCGGATATCTGTTGAGTCCGTCAACATTGTTATAATCAATTTTGATTTCTTTATTGTATATTTTTGCAAACATGCAACCACCTCTTAATTTAATAAATTAACATACGTTCAGAGACTTTCTTTGATTTTCTGTTTATGATAAAGGCTGATATTTCCCGAAGCCACACGCGAAATAAACGCTGCGGCGGCAAAAAGTACCAATCCCTGTACGCCGAAAAGCTCTGCACTGATTACAGCGGCGGCTAACGGACAATTCGTGACTCCGCTGAAAAAAGACACCATTCCGACTGCCGCTCCGAATTGAGAAGGCAGTCCTATACAAGGCGAAACAACAGCACCGAGCGCGCCTCCGATAAAAAACGAAGGAACTATTTCTCCGCCCTTATAGCCTGATGCCACGGTAACAACCGTAAAAATAATCTTGAGCAGGAATGCCTCTGTGTTTATTATGCCTCTGTCAAAAATTTGCTCAATAACGGACATTCCACCGCCGTTATAATCAGTTCCGAAAATAAGAGTCAGAACAACAATTATGCATCCGCCCGCAAAAATTCTAATATACGGATTCTTGATAATCTTTTCAAATAGTTTTTCTCCGCCATGAAGCATAAAACAGAAAACTGCGCTGACAACGGCAATAACCGCTGCAGCTGCAGCAGTTTTAAGCAAAGAAACAGCACTCAGTTCAGGCACGGAATGCAGTTCAAACCTTTCGGGTGCAACACCAAGACTGACCGAAACAAAATATGCCGTAATGCTTGAAACAAAAGACGGCATAAGTGATAATCCGTTAAGCATCCCGACAGCCGCAACTTCAGCGGCAAAAACGCAGGCACCGATAGGTATGCCAAACACTGCCGAAAACAAAGCAGACATACCGCATACGGTAAACAGAGAGCCTGTTTTTTCGTCTGCATGGACAAGCCTTGAAAAGGGTTGCGCAATTGCGCCTCCGATTTGAAGCGCAGCCCCCTCTTTTCCCGCAGAACCGCCAAAAAGATGGGTTATAACCGATGCCGCAAAAACAACGGGCATAATCAAAAAAGGAGTTTTTCCTTCTCCCCTTGCGCTTTCAAGTATTCTGTCGGTGCCTATTCTTTCGGTTTTTGTTATCTTATAGAGCAAAACCGAAATAAGCCCTCCGAACGGAAGAAGAAAAACAACAAAGCTGTTTTTTTCTCTTACCTCTGTTACAGCTTCTATTGCTTTTGAAAACGATGCACCGATAACACCGCCGAGCAAGCCTATAATCACAGCCGCCAACACTAAAGCGACGACAGAAGCCAGATATTTTGCTGCAGCTGATATTTTTTTATTTTTTAACAATCTGTTTTTCAACCTTTTCACCTTTTAAAAACAACGCAAAACATTGTTTGTTCAGATTTTTATGATTATATCACTTTCTTTTCCAATAAACAATAGAAAACAAAATTATTTCATGCGGCGCTATATAATTCCGTCAAGTCTCGGCACAACACCTTCAATCAGCGATGTCTGGGTCAGATTTGCAACACCTGAAACAACGTTTAACACACTAAAAAAATTATACAGCATCTGCTCACCGAACACAAATAAAAAATATTCATCCCTTGACAACATAGAGAAATGCGATTATAATAATCAGCAATTAAATATGAATTAACAAGATACGGTTTGAAAAGTTGCAAGCTGAGTAAATCAAAAGGGAAATCAGGTTTGAATCCTGAACAACCGCCATTACTGTAAATTACAAAGATTTTTCTTGTATAAGTCAGAACACCTGCCGTGTCTTTTTTGGTTAAAACACAACTTTGGTGAGAAGAGTGCAACCGATTAAACGCCATAAACAGCGCTTCGGTTTGCATTCTGCCGTTGTCTGTGTTTGGTGTTTGTCTGTTGTACTCTTTTAACTTTCGGGTTAAAAGGGTATTTTTTATGTTCAGAATCAGTGGCCGCTGTTTTGATAAAATTTAATTCAAAGGAGTTTTCAAAATGAAAAAAGTTTTCTCGTTTATACTTACTTTGCTTGTTATTATAAGCTGCATCAGCATAACGGCATTTGCGGAAAATTTATCTGCAACCGTTTATGTTTCCGTTGCCGATAAAGGTACCCTTGTTGCAGCACAGGTAAATGTTACTGTTACGGATATCGACGGTGACGGCACTCTGACAGTTAACGACGCACTTTATGCGGCACATGAGGCTGCATATTCCGGCGGTGCAAAAGCAGGATACAACTACTACACACACAAGAATTACGGACTTTCAATAGGTAAGCTTTGGGGTGATACAAGCGGAAATTTTGGCTATTATCTTAACAATTCATCATGTTGGAGCCTCGCCGATACGGTTAAAAACGGAGATTATCTTAATGCTTTTGTTTATTCCGACAGCAAAAAATATTCGGATAAATACTGTTTTTTCGGCAGCTATTCCGTTTCAGCAGATTCCGGTTCCGATATTGAACTGATTCTTAACAGTGCAGGCTATGATGTAAACTGGAACCCCGTAACACTCCCCGTTGCCGGTGCGGAGATTACTGTTGACGGCATGGCAACAGGAGTTAAAACAGATGTAAACGGTAAGGCAACAATACAGATAAGCAGCACAGGCAAACACATTATAAGTGCGGTATCATCAACGGAAACCCTTGTTCCACCTGTATGCACAGTTCAGATAAGCGGCGGAATATTTGCATCAATTATTTCTGCAATAACGTCATTTTTCTCAATGATTATCAATTTTCTTCTTTCATTGTTCGCATAAATCATGAAAACATTTTATAAATTACAGGCTTTTTTTCTCGCTGTGATTATTGCGACAGCAGGATTTATTCCTGCTGTCGCTTACAGCAAATATATTGATGACATAATAGGATATAATCTTCAGAGTTCCTCTTCAAGCTCCGTTCAGGAATGGATAGACGGTGAGCTGACAGAGAATGCCGGGCTTGGTTCCGAATGGTATGTGATTGCGTTGAGCAACCACGGAAAATACAACTTCTCTGAATACAAAAAATCTTTGATTGGTTACCTTTCGGAGAACGAAATAGGTTCAGCATCATCACGTCTGAAATATGCTCTTACATTTGTTGCGATTGGCGAAAAAGATGAGCCTTATATCCGAAATGCATTGGAAAATTCAATCGGGAAACAAGGAATAATGAGTCTTGTTTTCGGTCTGCATTTGCTCAATAACGGCTATGTAAGTGAAAAATATTCACAATCGAATCTTATAAGCGAGATTTTGTCTTTTCAGCTTGCTGACGGAGGATGGGCAATACACGGAGAAAACGGCGATGTTGATACTTCGGCAATGACTATTCAAGCATTATCACCCCATTATTTTCAGGACTCAACCGTAAAAACTGCTGTTGACAATGCCATTGATTTTCTTTCTGTCCGTCAGAATGAAAACGGCGGTTATTCAAGCTATGGTGTATGCAATCCGGAAAGTATTTCACAGGTAATTATAGCGCTCTCTTCCCTCGGAATTGACGCCGTATCCGACAGTCGGTTTATCAAAAACGGTAACACGGTTTTTGACGGAATAAATCTTTTTCGTTTACCTGACGGCAGCTATTGTCATAAAGAAGGCGGTGAAAGCAATTCAACCGCAACTGTCCAGGTTATGAGCGGGGCGATTGCTTACGAAAAAATGAAAAACGGCAAATCACCTTTTTATATTTTTGCAAAAACTGAAACTGAAGCTGAAACGACAACAGATATCATAACAACGCAGTCATCGGCCTACACGAAAAAATCCGAAAAAGCCACTTGGTCAACAGTAACTTCTGTAACGTTAGACGTCGCAACACAGGTTGCTGAATCTCAAACGGATAAAAATGATTCTATCCCCCTAATTGCTGCATTATTTGTTATTATGGTTTTAATATGTATCGCTTTGCTGCTGAAAAGCAGAAAAAACGTCAAGGTTATGATTGCGGCAATTCTTATTGGTGCGATTGTTGTTTGTTGTTTTATTGGCTACGTTTTGCCTGAAGGAAATGCTGATTATGTCGGCACGGTAACAATCAGCATAAGATGTGACACAATTAAAGATTTCCCCCAAAAGCACATACCGGCAGACGGCTTTATTCTTGATGAAACCAAGGTTGAAATAAAAAACGGCGATACGGTTTACGATGTGCTTTCAGAGGTATGCCAAAAAAGCAAAATTCATTTTTCTGCGAATATGACATATATTGAAGGAATCAATAATATTTACGAAATGGATTTCGGTAAATCTTCGGGATGGATATATTTTGTAAATGGAGAATCGCCGTCTGTCGGCTGTGGAAGTTATGAGCTTTCAGACGGCGATAATATACAATGGCACTATACCTGTGAAATGGGCAAAGACCTTGACATTAGTTATTTAAAATAATATAATATAGAAAATTTAATTTAATGCCTGCAGGGCATATGTCCGGCAGACAAGCAGGGAAATCGGGTTAAACTCCCGAGCAACCTCCATTACCGTGTTTGTGCTTTGCACATCAGTCGGAACACCTGCAAATTTTTTGGTTATGACAGCTTTGGTGAGAAGATTGCAGCCGGATTTGTCCCGATTTTTCGGGTTGATGTCGTTATTATTTTTATGGGTTTATTGCACTCTTTCAGCCTTTGTGTTGAAAGAGTTTTTTGTTTGGTGATAAAAATGATTAAAAACAGTAAAAAAGAGTGGGCAATTGATACTCTTCGCCAGAAAAGCAATGAATTGGGAAGACTGCCCAAAAAAGATGACTTTGATGTGGTTACAATGTCACGCATAAAAGCGTTTCTCGGTCCGTGGCCAAGAGCGTTGGAAACTGCCGGACTGAAAGAAGCGAAGAAAAAGTAACGGAGAAAAACATGAAACAAGATGCATTCTCAAAACTTCATCCTGCGGTGAATCTGCTGTTTTTCATCGGAGCTGTCTGCTTTGGTGTACTGTTGCAACACCCTATATATCTGCTTGCGGGCATATTTGCAAGCGGTGTGTATTACTTTTCCCTAAACGGCAGAAAAGCAATTAAAACAATACTGCTGATGATACCGCTTTTCATATTCATCACACTTTTCAATCCGATAGTAAACACAAGAGGTGTAACGGTTCTTTTCACTTATCTCGACAGACCGTATACACTTGAAGCACTTGTTTACGGCATTGCCGTTGCGGCAACATTTGTATTGATGATTCTGTGGCTCGGTTGTTACGGAAAAGTATTGACAGGTGATAAATTCATCTGCCTTTTCGGCAATCTTGCGCCATCGTTATCCTTGCTTCTTGTTATGGTGTTCCGTATGATTCCGAGTCTTCTGCAAAAAGCAAAGCAGATTATCGGAGTGCGAAGTTCAATAGGCAAGGGCATTGAAGAAAAATCATCAATAAAAAACAAACTCAATTCGGGAATGACCGTTATAGGAGTACTTACATCATGGGCTCTTGAAGGAAGTATCACAACAAGTGATTCAATGCGTTCAAGGGGTTACGGCACTGCAAAACGGACAAGCTTTATGGTTTATAAAATGACAAAAACCGATTGGCTTTTTGGGGTTGTTATGCTTATTTTGCTTGGAATTGTTATCTTCTTTGCCGCAAACGGCGGAATGAATGCCGAATTTCTGCCCGAAAGAAATATAACACCGATAAAAGGTATTAACACAATCGGATTTATTGTATATCTCGGCTATCTTCTGATTCCGACTATTCTGAACATCAAGGAGGTTATACAATGGAACATTTCAAAATCGAAAATCTGAATTTTTCATATCCGACCTCAAAAGACAGAAAGTCACTTGACAATGTGTCGCTAAAAATAGAAAAAGGCGAATATATCGTTCTCTGCGGTAAATCGGGAAGCGGAAAAACAACACTTCTCCGCCATCTGAAAACCGTTCTGACTCCCTACGGAAAAAGAAGCGGTGAAATTTATTTTAACGGTACCGCTTTAAAAGCCGTTGACAACCGTGAACAGTCATCAAAAATCGGCTATGTCATGCAGAATCCCGATGACCAGATTGTAACGGACAAGGTATGGCACGAGCTTGCATTCGGCCTTGAAAGCCTTGGCTGTGACCAAAAAACAATGCGTTCACGCGTTGCGGAAATGGCTTGCTATTTCGGAATTCAGGATTGGTTTCACAGAGATGTTGCCGTTCTTTCGGGCGGGCAGAAACAGCTTCTTAACCTCGCCTCAATTATGGCAATGCAGCCCGAAATTCTTATTCTTGATGAGCCGACAAGTCAGCTTGACCCCATTGCCGCATCGGATTTCCTCAATACCGTAAGAAAAATCAACACTGAGCTCGGCACAACAGTTATCATAACAGAGCACCGTCTTGAAGATGTTTTCCCTTATGCAGACCGTGCGGTTGTTATGGATTCGGGAAAAATCATTGCTGATGATACTCCGAGAAATATCGGTAAACTTTTACATGAGCAAAATAATCCGATGTTCACAGCTATGCCCACACCCGTTCGTGTTTTCTTCGGTGCAAACGGCAGCGGTGACTGCCCTCTCACCGTCAGAGAAGGCAGAGCATGGCTGAATAAAGAATTTGAAAATGAACCCGAAATCAAAGAAATACCTTACGAAAATATTGATGAAGATATTGAAAATCCTGCTTTATCACTCAAAGAATTATGGTTCAGATACGAAAAAGATGCCCCCGATATTCTCAGAGGTGTCAGCCTTGAAATTCCAAAAGGAAGCATTTCCGCAATTGTCGGCGGAAACGGTGCCGGCAAATCCACAACATTAAAGACAATCTGCGGAATCTGCAAACCTTATCGAGGTAAAATTAAGGTTTTCGGCAAACCTGTTAATAAATTCAAATCGGGAGAGCTTTTCAGAAACTGCATTTCGATGCTTCCGCAAGACCCGAAAAGTCTGTTTGTCAAAAAGACGGTCAAGGAAGAACTTGAGGAAATGACAAAGGATAAAAACCAAATAAATGATATTGCGCAAATCTGTCAAATCACTGAACTTCTTGACAGTCACCCTTACGATTTATCGGGCGGTGAACAGCAAAGAGCAGCGCTTGCCAAAGTTCTTCTGACCGAGCCAAAAATCCTTCTTCTCGATGAACCTACAAAAGGTATGGACAGCTTTTTCAAGGAAACATTTGCCTCTGTCCTCTTCAGTCTGAAAAATCAAGGAATCACAATTCTTATGGTATCTCACGATGTTGAATTTTGCGCAAAACACGCCGACAGAGTGAGTATGTTCTTCGACGGTCAGGTGCTCACAACCGACACACCGCAGAAATTCTTCGGTGGCAACAGCTTCTACACAACGGCGGCAAACCGAATGGGCAAACACATTTTCATAAATGCCGTTACTGCTGAAAATGTTGTTGAATTATACTGTAAAAACAAAGGAGGAGCAATATGAAAAAATCAAATGTTGCAATGCTGATTGTGTTCCTCGCTTTGATTCCGCTTACATTATTTTGGGGAGATAAATTACCCGGAAAAGGCTACTACATAACAGGTGTTCTCATCATTGCCGAGCTTTCGATACCGTTTTTTATGATGTTTGAAAGAAGAAAACCGCAGGCAAGAGAGCTTGTTGTTCTTGCGATTATGTGTGCACTTGCGGTTATCGGGCGTGTTGTAATTCCCATTCCTCATTTCAAGGCAGCATTTGCGATAATCATGCTTACGGGTATCGCCTTCGGCCCCGAATCGGGATTCATCGTCGGCGCAATTACCGCATTCGCAAGTAATTTTTTCTACGGACAAGGTGCATATATGCCGTGGCAGATGATGGCATACGGTGCAGGCGGAATGCTTGCAGGATTTGTGTTTATCAAGAATAAAATTCCGAGAAAACCGTGGATTATGGCAATTTTCGGATTTCTTGCAAATGTATTCTGGATAGGACCTTTGCTTGATACTTCTCATATCTTCATTATGATGCCTGAAATCAGTTTTGCAACAATTACCGCTTCACTCGCATCGGGATTCCCCGTGAATGTAAGTCAGGGAATCTGCACCGCGCTTATGATGTTCATTTTCGGCAAACCTTTGCTAGAAAAGCTTGACAGAGTAAAGCAAAAGTACGGGATGCTGGAGGATGAAAATGGGATTTGAGCTTTTTTATCCTGCGGTTAACCTATCGGAACGTTCACCGTCAAAAAGTCTGCGTAAGTGCACGATATATTCATTTGAGAAATCGCAAAGAAATTCAGAAAAGATTGTATTCTTATCGTGAAGATAAACGGGACAGCAAGGTACACCGAGCTTTTCGGCAAGCTTATAAACTGCAATTTTCAATTCCACATCGGTCACATGCGGACTGATTCTCTGCTTATATATACCGCATTTTCCGTCTATAACACCGTAGCGTTTGATGTTGTAGCCTTCGGGAATGTCAACGCTGTCGTCTCACAGACGGACGCTACGCATGGAGCAGTCCGATATGGATAGAGTAAATTGAAAATTTATTATTGTTCATTTAATCAAAAAACCGACTGACAACAACCAAGAATTTAATATCAAATATCACACAAATCAAAAGGTGAAATTATGAAAAAACATGACTCTTTGCAAATCATTTTTATCAGACATGCCGAAACAAATTATTGTGATATAGGAGACCGGGATCCGAGCGATGGCGAGCTTACCGCAAAAGGTGAACAGCAATGCAATGAGTTAGGCGAAAAGCTTAAGGATTTGCCGATAGATGCATATATTACGAGTTCTTTGTTGCGCAGCTTTAAAACCGCTGTCGGAGTTTGCAATGCAAAACCTGATAAGCCTTTGCTCGAAATTTGTCCCGAGCTCGTGGAATGCGGCTGCACTCCCGGCTATTACGGCTGCAATGAAGAATATCTTCAAAGATATTATAAAAACATAAAAATGTGCGAAAAGCTCTACGACACCGAGAATTATGAATTTGGCTGTGAGGCTTTTGATGATAATATCATCCGTGCAGAAAAAGTGATTTCTTACATTAAAAACAGATTTTCATACGGTGACCGTGTTGCGGTTTTCAGCCACCACGGATTTCTTGAGTATCTTATTCCCACTGCTTTAGGGGTTAAACCGCATGTCTTCAGATTTTCTCTTGATAACATTTCAATTAGCGTTGTTGAATTTTGCCGTGACTGCAATGCAGTGCTTCGCTGTGTCAACAAATAGAGTAACTAACATAACGGAAACTAACAAATTCCAATTTGCTAAATTGAATATTAAATCGATTAAGTGGAATTTGATATTAAAATCGGATTTTTGTGTTTTTTCTGAAAACCTATTGTATTTTTGCGAAGGTTGGTATATAATATCAAACGAAATAAATACAGGGGAGCTTGTGTTTGCAGGCTGAGAGGAAGTAATCAAACTTCGACCCTATAACCTGATGCGGATAATGCCGTCGTAGGAAGTCATACACAAGGATTTTTTACAGGGGGCATCCGAAAGGCTGTCTCCTGTTTTTGTTTCACCGGGGAGCTGTTATAAACGGCTGAGAGGCAGGTAAACCTGCGACCCGTAAACCTGATCCGGATAATGCCGGCGTAGGAAGCATAGTATAAAGTATATTG
>JAFQSY010000003.1 GCA_017409265.1 Clostridia bacterium | reverse complement strand
TCCGACGGTTTCTTGGGGAGAACCGAATACATTCTGGTTTTGCTTTGACGGAATTCCCAAAGGAAGTGTTGTAGCCGTTTCTACAATTGGCGTAAGGAAAGAGAAAAGCCTGTTTATGCAAGGCTATGAAGAAATGATGCGAAAAATCAAGCCCAAGGCAGTTATCTGTTACGGTGAACCTTTTGAAGATATGAAAGGTAAAATCATCAAGGTTGATTATGCACAAACCAACAACTATAAAAAACACTATACTTTTTATTACGAACCCGGACAGGAACAAAAAAGCAACGTTTTTGATATGTATATTAAAAGAGCATACGGCTGTGTTGCTTTTGAAAAAGGAAGAGGTTCGGCGTTCAGAAACACTCTTCCCAATGCAGCAAAATGTGAGATATCGGAATCAAAGATTAACAATTACGCCTTGAATCCTAATCATGAAACAGGAAAGAACAAAGCAAGAGTTTTTCAAAGTGCATCAGGGTTTAACAAAGATAACTCAAAAGATTTGATTCGCCAAATAAAAGAAAGTGTGTCCGGACATGAAGCTGTGAGAGGTGTATCAGATCAATATGGGCAAAGATATCATGCAGATATACCTATAAAAGGTCCGAATGGAAAAGTTGTAACAGTAAGAACAGCGTGGATTATTGACGCAAATTCAGGTATACCTAAACTCATATCTTTATATGTGAAAGGAGAATAGTTATATGAAGTTTTGTGAATGCGACACAATAATAACTCTTGTAGACAAAAATAATATTTCCAAAGGAACAGTCGGTACAATTGTTCTTTGCCACAAAAACAATGATGACTATGAGATTGAATTTTGCAATTCAAATGGCGAAACAATGGCGTTTGTTGTTTATAATTCAAAGGAAATAAAAAAGGTTTAAAGGAATAGCATTAAACATAATTTCAAACTACACCGACAAAGCATATCTGTCGCTCTGTAACATAATTAACAGATTTTATGATGAAGACAAAAACGATTGGATTGCGTCTTTGGCAAGCGATATGTGTCCTTATACTTTTGAAGATAGTGAATCTGCTGACTCTGAAGTATATAACAATTTTACCGACGGTTTAATATATGAAAAACAAAGGGTCTGCCGAGCAGACCCTTTATTTTGTATCAATTTTATTTCATAGCTTTACTGTTCATTGCAAAATTCAGCACCCACGCGGCGTTGCGCTGCAACTCGCCGAGGGTTATGCCGCCCTTTTTGCCGAGAGTCCTGAGCAAGGTGCCGTCAGGCTTGCGCTTGCCCGCTCTGTTGCCGCCCGGCATAAGCACGTTGACTCCCGCTCTTACACGGTAAGCCTGATTGCGGATTTTGGGGAATTCGGGCGATTTTGAGGAGCGCATCCACCAATCGGTCATAATGCATCCCGTGTAACCCCATTCGCCCCTGAGTATGCGCTCGCAAAGCTCGTAGTTATAGTGACCCCACACGCCGTTTATTTTGTTGTAAGAGGTCATAATATTCTGCGGCGATGCGGTCTTTACGCAGATTTCAAAGCCCTTGAGGTAAATCTCCCTGAGCGCACGCTCTGAAAGCACGGAATCGTTACGGGTGCGGTTTACCTCCTGATTGTTGCAGGCGAAATGCTTGGGACAAGCGGATGCCCCTGCGCTCTGCACGCCCTTTACAACCGCCGATGCCATAATTCCCGTAAGCAGAGGGTCCTCGGAGAAATACTCAAAGTTTCTGCCGCACAGAGGATTGCGGTGGATATTCATACCCGGTGCAAGAAGCACGTGGGAGCCTGCTTTGTTCATTTCATGCCCCGTCTGAGCATAAAGCTCCTGCACGAGGGCGGGATTCCAGGTGCAGCCGAGCTCCGTTGCAACGGGCAGAAGGGATGCGCCTGCGCTGAGTCTTATGCCTGAGGGTCCGTCCGTGGTGGTGACGGCAGGAATTCCCTTGCTGCGCAAGGATTCCAGCACTCCGCCGAAAGCGCCTGCGTTGCCCTGCGCACCGAGGGGGCTGTTCATCACGTAATCGCCCCTGCTGAGCGCCTCAAGCTCGTCATAGCTGAGCTGAGCGATAAATTTATCCATACTGACCTTGCCGCTTTTTACGTCGCCCAGTTTATAGCCCTTATCGCCCGTGGGGGTAATCTCTTCGGGCAGATTTTCAAGAATGATATCCTTAAGGCTGTACTTTGCAAGCGGCACGTCCTCATATTTTGCGCCGCCGAGATTCTTAAGGCGTCTGAAAGACTTTACGGGGGCGGCACTCTGCGCAAGACGCTCGGTTATTTCATCCTGCACCTGCACGTATTCGAAGCACTTTGTGGCGCTTCTTACGTCAGTGCCGAGATAAACGGAATAAATTCCCTTTTCGAGAATATATGCGTATTCCTTTTCGTCATCGTAGGATGCCATCGCGCTTACCGCAAAGGAAAGCTTTACGGTTTCGCTTTCTCCGCTTGCGATTTCACGGGTTTTTGCAAAGGCAGCAAGCGCCCTTGACGGCTTGCCGAGTCTGCCCACGGGGGCTTCAACGTAGACCTGCAGCACCTCTTTGCCGCTGTATTTACCCGTGTTTTTCACGTCAGCCGTGATGCTGATTTCACCTGCGTTTACGGCGCAGCTTACGTTACAGATTTCAAACTGAGTATAGCTGAGACCGAAGCCGAAGGGATAAAGCACCCTATCCTTATTAAAGGTTTCAAATCCTCTGTAGCCTACGTAAATATCCTCTGTGTAGCAGTTGAAATCCTTATTGCCGAAATCCTTGCTCGAGGGGTAATCCTCATAGCTTTTTGCAACGGTATCCGTAAGCTTTCCGCTCGGTGAGCATCTGCCCGAAAGCACGTCGGCAACGGCGTTTCCGCTCTCCATACCTGCCTGCCAGACGTAAAGAATCGCCGTGATTTTATCACCGTAAGCGTCAAGCTCGCTCATATCTATGATGTTGCCGCAGTTGAGCAAAACCGCAACCTTATCAAAAGCCGAGGTGACGGCTGAAAGCATCGCTTTTTCCGACTCGGTGAGATAGTAGCTGCCTGCTTCAAGCTTGTTTTCCCTGTCCTCACCTGCGGCTCTGCCTATAACCACAACCGCCGTGTCCGATTTTTTCGCCGCCGCAAGAGCGAGCGCACTGTCAACGGGCATTTCATCGTAGCACATCGGCCAGTGACCCCAGAAGCCGTCGTCCACGGGATTTTCTGCGCACCAGCTGCGGTAGATTCCGGCAAGCTCCTCGTTTACGTTTACTGCGCAGTTTTTCAAGCCCTGCATGAGGCTTACCTTGTAGGGCGCCTTTACGTCGCCGCCCGAGCCGTAGCCCACGTAAAACCAGTCATTCTGCACTCTGCCGAAAACAGAAACGGTATTTTCCGCAGTCAGAGGCAGGGTGTTTTTTTCGTTTTTGAGCATGACTATGCCCTCTGCGCCGACCCTGCGGCAGAGGGAAACCGTTTTTTCATCGGGCACAAAGGCAGGCAATCCTCCGCCCTGAGCACTGCCCTGAGAGGTAACGGTGGTAACGTAATTCACTACCTTGCCCACAGCCTTGTAAACCGTGCTTTTAAGCTTTTTCATAATATCACCCGTTCAATAAATTTCTGATTTGATGATATCACACTTTGCGCCGTGCCGCAAGAGGTGCAAAAATCAATATCGGCCTGCCGAAGCAAGCCGATTTGTTTATTAAAGACCCAATAATCTCTGGAATATGTTGACCACCTTAAGAAAGCCGTTTCTTACAAGATTTAAAATATGGCTGATAAAAGTAACAACCGTATTTCCCGTGCCTTCAGCTGACTCACCGTTATAGGATGAGGAAACAGAATTCATCCAATAAATCAGACCGTTGGGACTCTTGAGAGTAAGGGTATTGCCGCTGCCGTCGATTGTTTCAACATCAGGGTAGATGCTGCCGTCAAGCATATGCAAATCATATGTAACTACCTTTGCCATGTGATGATTGTCACTCGCCGCAGAACCTGCAGGCTCCGTTACGTTGCTGAAGCTGCTCAGACGGCACTTTTCGGGCTGAGAATTATACTTGAGAACATTATTCCACAAAGGAAGTGTTACAAGTGAATAGTTTATTATGGGATCCTTTTTGCTTGAAATCATCCATATTGCAACATCCGAACAAGCCTTTACCTCGCCTGCAGTTGTGTTTCCCGTTGCCGCAATGGGGAATGCGCCCGCAAAATACTCAGGATATGCGGCTATCATGTCCCAGGTCATTTCCGCTCCTGCAGAGCTGCCGCCAATATAGATACGGGTTAAATCAATGTTTTTTCCGTACCTGTCAATAACATCGTCAATAACGGCACGAAGCGATTCAAGCAACGAGGTGCTCCAGTAAACCAGCTTATCCTCAGGTGCACGGGGAAGCAGAATAAAAGCTCCGCCGCTTGTGAATCGCCTCTGAAGCTCAGAGGATGCCCAATAAGGCATATCGCTGTCATCAAGCTGAGAATTCACATAGTCGCCGTGACCTATTCCGTGAAGGAAAATAACAAGGGGATATTTTACGGAATCGTTTTTCCCTGCGGGAGAATAACAGCAGTAATCAAGCGCATAGCCGCCCTCTTCGGGGGCAACAAAGCTGTCGAACTCATCACGCAGAGCCTGTATTCCTGCCGATGTGGGCAAGGCGGTTTTTCTGCCTGCGGCAAAAGCACCGATCGGAAGAGAGAGCACACACATACACACCGCCAGTAAAACCGCAATTGTTTTCTTAGTTGTTCTTGACAAAATATACACCCCTTAAAACAGATTAAATACATATTATCAACGAAAGAGTTTATTGTCAATTATAAATTTTTACTTCCTTTGCTAAAGCTGTTCTTGGTTTGCAAGAAGAAAGGGACCGCCTTACGCAAAGAACAAAAGAACTAAACAAAAAGCACCTCTCGAACATATTAAGTTTTTTTTAGACAATTTAGATAATAAAAAAGAGATAATAAAGAAAAGCTAATAATACAAACAGCGTACGAATTTTCGTTCACTATTACCTATTATTTATTCAATATTATCTCTATATCTTCGCCTCGCAAGAGGCGCTGCTTGGTGGACCTGGTGGGATTCGATTCGCGCGCCTGCGGGCGCTTGGTCGCTCGCGGTCACAACAGTCCACCGGACTGTTGCTCTGTACCGCTCGTCCTTCGAATCCCACAAATAAAAAAACCGCTGCAGCATATATTTCATCACCTATTTGTTCTTATAAAAATTTTATAATTAAACCGCAGTGGAGATTCAATGTTAAACTTGCACTTGTCATTATTTTCTTTATCGTTTTAGCAATTGTGTTTTTTAACTTTTTTGCGGCGCCCAAAACACCTGCTAATCTCGTTTGACATATCCTTCTCCTTTATAATTGTTGTTTCAAATATAATTATATTTGTTCATCGTTATAAAGTCAATTCCACAAGTAATTTGACCTGACCAATATAGTAAACGGTACGGGAAGCGAGTCACTTCTTATTTTCACGTTCTGACATATATGTTCTGTAAGCAACGAGGGCATTCAGGCAAAGATCAATTAAATGTGTGTCCATTTCATCTATTGGTTTTTCGAGTTCTTCGCTGATAAGTTTATCAAGTTTTTTTGCATTAAGCTTAAGAGTTTTGTCATTCAGATATGTTCTTATCACAGCAAGACAGCGTTTGTATTCTTTCAAAATATCACCTCTGATTTTTGTCTATATTTATATATGACGAAAAATCAGATTTGTCACGCAAAAAAATTTAACCGAGCTTGCTTTTTCAGCAAACTCGGTTAGTTTTCGTTTTGGGTATGATAAAGATTTATGATTCGTTTTTGATTCTTCTCTGCATATTTCAGAGCCTGATACGCGCCGCCTGATTCGTTTTTGACATAGACTACAACCATATCCGAACGGTCAATCATATCTCTGTTTCTTGCCACAATTGCATATTTGAAATTGCAGTCGGCAGAGGCTTCGCAGATTTCTATTGAATCATAATAACTTTCAAAAGCTTCTGTATTGTTTCGCAGTTCAGCGGTTTCATAGGGAAGAACAAGGGTGAGAAAAGCATTTTCATTGCCTGTTTCTTTTTTCAGTTTTCGGATAACAGATGCCGCCATCAGGTCGAAATCACCGTTTCTGCCGACGAGAAACTCAATTTCTCTGCTGCTGTTTTGCATAATAATGCGTAAAAGCTCATAGAGTTTGCTTTCAACGGCATTATAATCTTCAATTATTCTGTGCCCAAAAAGGCTGACGATTAGTTTATCATTCATTTTCTCTCACCTATAGGGAATTGCCGATGCACAAAAAGCACATCGGCAAAAATTATCGTTTTTAACAGCAGGTAATATATGTTGAAGAAATCAAAGTTGAGTTGGTGTAGTCACATCTTGAACATACTTCTGTGTTATATCTTTCGCGCAAGCATCTGGGGTCTGTTGCATTCACTTTGTGTGTTACAGCTGAAATAATAGATGATTCAAGCTTATGGCCAAAAAGTGTGCAGGTAAGTCCATAGGTAGATGTACTGTCATCATTATGGTTAAAGTAATGGGCAATAGCTTTGTTGCGGAACTCTTCGGTGGTATTTGCATCAAAAACAAACTCGGTTTCATTCACGGTAATTGTAACGGTGTTTTCGTTTGTGTCCTCAGCATAAGCAGCTATTGACATTGTCGAAAACAGAGAAACAACAACTAAAATAAGCGCAATTATTTTTTTCATATCAGTTAATCTCCTTCAAATTTTCAATGATTTTGAAAAGATTGTTTTCGGTATCGGATTTCACTGAATAACGGTAATTCTTATAAATGAAATTTGCCTGTATATACTGTGCATATTGTCTATAATATACCGAATAACCTGCAATTTTCACTTCAACACAATTAGATTTCAGGTTTTCCGATAATCCGGTACTCAGTTCAACTTCAACGCTGTATTCAGGAACATTGCATTGAAATACATAGCTTTCCGATTCACCATCATTTATATACATTACATTGACAATCTTTTCATTTCCAGGCAACCAAGAGGGATATAAGATTTCAATTTCTTCACTTTTAACCAGTTCTTCAATTGAAGAATATGTCTTGGTTTCATTGGATTTATAAAATGTTATATTGTTTTGATTTATCGGGTTATCGTCAAGATTTTTAAAAATAGAATAGGTCATTTGTCTGAAAAATTCACTGACGGTATCGCCCGAAGCAATGGCTATTATACCAAAGAGTGCAATGATAAATGCAAGGATTGCAGCTATAACCGCAAGCCTCTTTGCTCTTAACTTTTTCTTAGTGTAAGAGCCTATTGCCGTTACCTTGCCCTTGAACGGTATTTCATTTACTCTTTGTTCGATTTCTGCTTTGGTAAGTTTTTGTTTTCCTTCAAGCTCCATGAGAAAATCAACGCATTCCGTTACAAGATCGCTGTCCATATCCTTATAGTCCTTTGAAGTTTCAAGCAGAATTATCGCCATAAGCTTGTCCTTTAAAGACTGTTTTAAAGCATTCATATCTTGTTTGTTTCCCATGGATTTGTTCACCTCCTGTAGTTATGATTGATAAAACGCAATACCTCCCTTCATGTATATATGACGGAAATTGCATTTTGTCACGCAAAAATTTTATATTTTTTTGAAAAATTTTTAGAATCGCATAAACAGAAGCAGAATTGCCATGAATATGAAGGCTGCTTTTTCCTTGATTTTCAATCTCAGTCTGTAAACTCTCGCCCTGACTGCGTGTTCAGAAATATCAAAAGCCTTTGCCATTTCTTCGTATTCCATATGTTTGGTGTAAACCATTTCGAAAAGCTCAAGCTCTTTTTCACTTAACGAAGAAAGAAGGCTCTTCTTCTTTTCCTCGAGCTCTTCCGGAGTTACCTTATTATCTTCTTCCATTTCATAAAGGATATCCGTGCTTGTTCGCGAACCGAACACAGCTGCGTAAATAAGCTCTTTTTCTCTCTTTGCGATAGCTCTGAACCGCTCTTTTATTTTGTTGTCGGCAACTTTATAAAGCCATGCTTTTATGTAATCATCATCAAGTTCATTATATTTTTCCTGGAAGAAAAGAAAAACCTCCTGAGTAACATCAGCAGCGTTTTCTTCCTTCTTGAGTCTTGAAAGACAAAGATGATATATGTCGTTATAGTATAAATTTGCAATCTCATTTGCTCTTTCAAAACTTATCAACAAATATCACCCCTTTTCGTCAAATTATTTCCATATTTGTCTAATTATAACAGTTTAATAATATTATGTCAAAGAAAAGATTGTGTGTAACAAAAATAATATAAATAAAAAAACCGCTGCGGCAAAAGCTGCGGCGGTTTCTGGTGGACCTGGTGGGATTCGATTCGCGCGCCTGCGGGCGCTTGGTCGCTCGCGGTCACAACAGTCCACCGGACTGTTGCTCTGTACCGCTCGTCCTTCGAATCCCACAAAAAAACCGCTGCAGCAAGGCTGCGGCGGTTTCTGGTGGACCTGGTGGGATTCGATTCGCGCGCCTGCGGGCGCTTGGTCGCTCGCGGTCACAACAGTCCACCGGACTGTTGCTCTGTACCGCTCGTCCTTCGAATCCCAC
>JAFQSY010000036.1 GCA_017409265.1 Clostridia bacterium | reverse complement strand
TGTTAAAAACGATGTTTCCGTTGAAAATTGGTTTTTAAACGGTAAAGATGATGTACGCTCCAGCTATATGCTTGAGGACGTTGTAACTGAATTTGATATTCAGGGTCTTGAACTTGACTATTCTGTTGTAGCGTGGGATGCAGATTACCGCTACACTAATGGGAAATGGACATATAATAATTTCGTTGGTAACCGGTGGAATTTGGTAAGCTCAGAAGAAAGAAAACTCTATCTCAAAAATGCATACCGAGTTCTCTTAACACGTGCTCGTCAGGGTATGGCAATTTTTGTTCCTTATGGAAATGAAAACGACGCCACAAGACCTCCTGAATTTTATGATGGTGTTTATAACTATCTTAAAAGTATTGGTGTTGAAGAAATATGAACACAAACAAATTCATTTTAATTGAATATAACAATGCACCATATCCTGAAGGCTATTCTTCAGATATTAAAGAAGTTGCAGGTCACCTTGATAAAGCTGAGATTGAAACCGCCGAAAAGTATTCTTTACATACCGAATACAGCTATGGTATACGTAAATTCGACAGCAATTTGATTTCAAGTTTTGAAGAACTGAAATCCTCTCATAAAAACGGTGTTCCTCAGCTTTGGAAATCAGATAAATGGGCAAAGGAATTTGCCGAATTTATCATTGCATTAACCAAAGACAAGAATGCACCTGCGGTTATAGAAATTCATCCGCCTTTCAATGATTATTGTGACATTGATTTGTTTTTGGAGAGATATAAGTTTTTTGAAAACAGAATCCACAAGGTATACCCTGAAACAACTATTGTTATTGAAAATAGGTCTGGTGCAATTTATAAAGGTGGAAAGTTTATAGTAAGCAAAGCGAAGGAAATTGCAGAACTATGTCAAAAAATAGAGGAAAACAACATTAATCTTGGTGTTGTTTTAGATTTTCCTCAACTGCTTACTGCCGAAAATATTGACACCTTAAAATTTAACGAAGACAAGTATTTCAAAGCAATAAATGATATAGCTAAATATCGAGAGATTATCAAAGGCATTCATATCTGGGGTAAAAAGAAAAGCGAAAGTGGCAGATGGGTTGCTCACGCCGGCAATTTGGACACATACTTTGGCGATAATCAGAACAATAAATCGGCATTTATTAACGGAATTATGTGTGTGTGCGATGATAGCATCCAACGATTTTTAGTACCAGAAGTTAATACAGGTGCCGATGATTTAGCATGTATAATTAACGATATTTTCACTTTTGAGGATAAATAAAATGATAAAAGAACTTATACACGACCCGATTTTGCTTGCGAGGAAATCGGAGGTCGCAACAAAAGAAGATTTGCAGGTGGCACAGGATTTGCTAGATACTCTCACCGCCCACAAAGACGGCTGTGTCGGTATGGCGGCTAATATGATTGGTGTGCATAAACGTATTATTGCATTTGATAATGACGGCACATATATGGCAATGTTCAACCCCGAAATCATAAAGAAATCAGGACCCTACGATGCAGAAGAAGGCTGTCTTTCTCTGCTCGGTGGACCCCGAAAGTGTAAGCGTTATCAGACTATAAAAGTACAGTGGCAGACAGCTGAATTTCGGACACGCATAAAAACTTTCACAGGTTTCCCTGCACAGATAATTCAGCACGAAGTTGACCATTGTGACGGAGTATTAATATGACAGCATTACTTATTGTTATCTACATAGCGTTTGTTTCACTCGGATTTCCCGATTCGCTTTTCGGCGTAACGTGGCCAGTTGTTCACCTTGAATTCGGTTTACCCGAAAGCTTCGGCTCGGTTTACAGCGTTGTTACGGCTGTTTCCACGGGCGGTATTGCATTCATTGCAGGTCCTCTTCTGCGAAAATTCGGTACGGGCAGAGTAACATTTTTCTCAACGCTTCTCACCGCACTCGGACTTATCGGCATCAGTTTTTCACCGAATATCATTGTGATGATGATTTGCACAATCATTATGGGCTATGGTGCAGGTGCGATTGACACGGGTCTGAATAACTTCGTTTCGCTTCACTACAAGGCAAAGCATATGAACTGGCTTCATTGCTGCTGGGGTCTCGGGGTTACAATCAGTCCTATGATTATGTCCGCATTCCTCGGCGGTGACGGAACGTGGAGAGGCGGTTACCGTGTTGTTGCACTTATTCAGTTTGCGATTGCACTTATCATTCTTGCGAGCCTGAAAAAATGGAATGTTCAGCCCAAAGCAGTTGCCGAAACCGAATCCGCACAAAAAGAATTGCCCAAGAAGAGCTTTTTAGATTTGCTGAAAGAAAAAGGAATGGTAACAAGCATTCTTTCGCTCGGACTTTACTGTGCAGGCGAATTCACGATAGGCACATGGGGTGCTACATATGCGGTCAATGTTCTTGCCATTTCACCCGACGAAGCGGCAAAATGGATTTCACTTTATTTCTGCGGAATTATGGTTGGCAGAATCATTGCAGGTTTTCTTTCCGAAAAGCTTTCGGACAACACGCTGATTAAAGGCGGAATGGTAATTGCCGCAGTCGGAATGATAGTTATGCTTCTGCCAATCGGCAAAACAGCACTTGTCGGTTTGCTTTTAATCGGTATGGGTTACGGTCCCGTATTTCCGAGCGTGCTTCACAGCGTGCCTGCAAGATTCGGCGCAGAATATTCGGCCGACATCACAGGTTACCATATGAGCGGTGCTTACGGCATCGGATTTGCGATTCAGTTTGCTTTCGGATATATTGCATCGGCAACAACCTTTGCAATTATGCCGTTTATGTTACTTGCATTCGGTCTCGGGGTAATCGGAACAACGATTGTTACGTTGAGAAAACTGAAAAAATCGGAGCATTAATATGATAGCTTATACATACAAAGAACACGGAAAATTTGAGCTTACGGACAAGCCGAAGCCGGAGATAATTGACTCCCGTGATGCGATTGTGAGAGTTACGCTGAGCAGTATTTGCAGTAGCGATTTGCACATCAAACACGGCTCTGTACCCCGTGCTGTACCAGGCATTACAGTCGGACACGAGATGGTCGGTATTGTTGAATCTGTCGGCGCTGATGTCAAGAATGTCAGAGTCGGTGATAGGGTTACGGTTAACGTTGAAACTTTCTGCGGTGAATGTTTCTTCTGCAAGAAGGGATTTGTAAATAACTGTACCGATAAAAACGGCGGTTGGGCACTCGGTTGCCGTATTGACGGCGGACAGACTGAATTTGTCCGTGTACCTTACGCTGATATGGGTCTCAACAGAATCCCCGATTCCGTTACCGATGAGCAGGCTTTGTTTGTCGGCGACGTGCTTGCAACGGGATTCTGGGCAACACGCATTTCGGAGATTACTCCCGATGATACCGTACTGATTATCGGCGCAGGTCCGACAGGTATCTGTACTCTGCTTTGCGTTATGCTCAAAAACCCGAAGAGAATTATCGTATGCGAAAAGGACAAAAACCGCATTGATTTTGTGAAGTCGCATTATCCCGACGTGCTCGTCTGCGAGCCTGAAAACTGCAAGGATTTTGTACTTGAAAATTCAGGCCACGGCGGTGCGGATGTTGTACTTGAGGTTGCAGGCGCAGAAGATACTTTCCGCCTTGCGTGGGAGTGTGCAAGACCGAATGCGATTGTTACGGTTGTTGCGCTCTACGATAAACCGCAGAGCCTTCCTCTTCCCGATATGTACGGCAAGAATCTGATTTTCAAAACGGGCGGTGTTGACGGCTGTGACTGCGATGAAATTCTCTCACTCATCGAGCAGGGCAAGATAGATACCACTCCATTAATCACCCACCGATTCGTTCTCAAAGACATCGAAAAAGCATACGAAATCTTTGAGAATAAGCTTGACGGTGTAATAAAGATAGCAATTACTGATATATAAACAACACCGCAGTTGATACTTTTCGTACCGACTGCGGTGTTGTTATTTTAATGAATCATTCTTCAAAAGAAGCCATAGCATCTTTTACTGCATAAAAGGCAGGCTTGGGATTTCCGTTGACGTCTGTTATTCCCCATGCCGTTTCATAGGGGCAGTCCGACTGTCCGCAGTACCAGCATGCAGGTGAATCCCTCCAACAGAAAACGAAAAATCCTGCAAGACAGTCTATCTTTTTCAAATTCGGCAAAAGCTGGCTGTAAAACTCAGCCTGACCCTCCGGCGTATGGGCTATACCTGTGAGTGTTTCATCGAGATAGCAGTAGAAATGCTTATACATAGCCTCGAAAACTGCATCGCTCCAAGTTGCAGGGTCGGGATACTCCTCATAAACATGATATTTCAGCTCCGCCGGAAGTTTTGCGACAAAATTCTCAATGTCCGCACGTGCCGCTTCTTCGGAATCATAGCCGTAACGTGCAAGAATTTCGGCACGCTGTGCATCACTTTTCGGCTCTCCTGCGCTGACAAAACCGAATTCTGCCACAATGATAGGCTTTTTGGTAATTTGGTTTACCTTGCGGACTGCGGAAACATAGTCGTGCAGCTCGCCGTCGTACCACGTGCCGTAGTAAAGGTCAACGCCGACGTAATCCATATACTGCAGATAAGGTTTCATAAGGTAGTGCAGCTCTTCCATAACACCTGCGGAGTTGTAACCGATTATCAGGTCGCCCTTGACTTCGCTGAGGGCCTCTGCCTGAATACCGATAAACTTTACCCCCTGCTCCATTGTCAGCGGATATGTGAAGTTGGAAACACCCATCTCGTTTGTTATCTGTATTCCGCCTATAATATCACGCAGGTCGTTGCAGAGAAATACTGCAATCTCTTTTGTACGTTCGGCATTTTCGTCTGCTGACGGGTCGAAACCGCCGATTTCAAAATACGATCTCGGGTATGGAGTGATCGCCATAACCTTAATTCCCTGCTCAGCGTAGCCCTTTGCTCTGTTTTTAAACGCAATATAAGAGGCGCTGATGCTGCCGTCTGCGTTATACGGGTACGGAATATCAAAACGCACCCAACCAAGACCAAGCTCATTGATACGTTCATAATTTTCATCAGGATGGCAGACTCCGTAAATATATCCGCCCGTCTTTTCCTGAAGCAATTGAGTATCTTTATTTGTGCCGTTAAAGAAACCCGTTATTGATGTGAACATCAAAGAAAATATAAGCAACATGGATTCGAACCATTGAACTATATTCATACGAAAACCTGCTTTCTGTTTGTTTAAGTTTATAGTAGCAAACACGGCCGAAAAAAGCAAGACAGAACTGTATCGTATAAACACATTATGTATGAAATAAATCGAGCACTTTCTTTTGGCTCTTCTCCGCCATCTGTTTAAACTCCCACGCACCGCCGAATTTGCGGGTGACATAGGTTACGACGATGTCGGATTTGGTGAGCATCCATTTATTGCGGTAGTTGATGGCAAAGCGGCGGGGAACGGTTTCTATTCCTTCGGGTAGGATTGAGTGCTCGTCGGGTTCGGCATTCTTGCTCGGCATATAGGCAAGGACAATGTAATATTTTATAGGATAAGTCTTTGACAAATCCTCAAGCTGATGGCGTACCATTGCATCAAAATTACCGTGGTTGCCGACATAAAACACAGTTGCATTTTTATTTTCAATCAAATCTATCAGAGTCAGTCGCAAGGCTGGCTCTATTTCTTTTGGGGTATCTCTGTGACCGAAAAAGGTTACTGTTTGTTCTTTCATAATCTCACCCTAATAAAAAATGCCCGACGGACTTTAATGTTCGTCGGGCTATCTTAATGACCTCGCTATCTGCAGCATCTCCACTTAAGGAGCATCCGAGCGGGGCGTTAATTCAAACGCGCAGCCCATATAAACATAT
>JAFQSY010000035.1 GCA_017409265.1 Clostridia bacterium | reverse complement strand
GAAACGGGCGACCGCAGGTCGCCCCTACGATATATTTATAAATTTTTTTGAAAATAATAAAATTTTCTTTCATTAAAGCACTAAAGTACAATGTGCAAACTGAAAAAAGGTGATATGATTACGATGTAAGAATGTATACTGACAAAAGTATACCCATTATGAACAAAAACGAAAGGAGCAATTTTTTATGAAATTACTCAAAAAAACCTTGGCAATACTGCTCTGCCTGATTATGGCGGTCGGTATTGTTCCTCTCTCTGCAAGTGCGGATACGGAGCCGGCGGACTACGTTAAAACGGATTTTCGTTTTGAAGCAGGTCAACCCGTTCCTACAAAAAGAAGTCAGTACACCGTCAAGACAAGCTACATAGCTTCAGAGGGAGTTGAAATCATTCTTTCCGCTTACACCACCGGCTTGGATTATATGCGCGATGGCGTTCGCCTTAACAACGACGGCGAATTTACCGAACAAAATTCGGGTACTTTTTTGAAGAATACCGGATATCAATTAAAAGTCTGTTTTACATGCCGAAAATATACCGAAAGAGATTTGGTTCTGATAGCCGGCGATGAAACATACTCTTACTATGATTTTGAATTTCGTTTAGATCGTGTGATGATAGACGGATATACAACGGAAGTTTGGAATGTTTGCTATTATTATTATATTCCCATTGCCGATATGGCTCAGACGGTTACAACCTATGCTCAGCTTCAGAGTGCACTTTCGCAATACGGCACCAATGCAATCAAGCTCGGCAATGATATAACAAAGGAAATCGGTCTGGGCAAAACAGAAGAGAGTGAAGCAGCCCAGCTTACCGTCAACGGTACCAAGATTCTCAACCTCAACGGCAAAAAGCTCAAGGTTGTTGACCATTCCGACGTATCAAGCGATAAGGACTATACTCTCGACTCAATCAGAACTCTTTTCACCGTTCCTGTGGGCGCTGATTTCACGGTTGAAGACACAAGGGGAACGGGCGAAGTAAAATATGATGCTCACTATATTTCTCCGGCAGTTGCTCGTTTTGATGTTTCAAAATACACGGATATTGCTCAAAGAGATATGTTCCTTGTTTACGGTAAGCTCACTGTAAACGGCGGCACGTTTATTGCAGGCGGTGCAAAGGAACAGTATCTCTCTGATAAATTTAAAAACGCATATCAGATTGCAACGGGTCATATCGTCTGGGTTGAAAATGGTGGTGAAGCAACCTTTAACGGCGGTAATTTTGTCGGACACACAAATTTTGGTTATACTGCAATAGTTGCTCAAGGCAAACTTGTAATAAACGGCGGTGAATATACAAATAACGGTGTTGGTCATTTCCTTTCCTCTAAAATTAGGAATATAACAATTAATAGCGGCAGTTTTGATATAAACACCTATAATGCAATCCGTACATATCATTCCAGCGGACTGAGCAACGAATGCTCTGACGGTAGTTTAAATAATTTCAATTTCCCTTCAGGCTCTTATGATACCAGCAAAATCATTATGGTGAAGGGCGGTAAGCTTTGTTATAACCCCTCTGCTGATTATCTTGAAACTTATAAAGAGGATGACCGTATCGATATTATCACTCCTTCTCTTAATGCGTGGCACAGAAAAGGTAAGCCCGTTGTGTTTGACAGCCTCGCAGCTTCTTGTACCTATGTTATAGGTGCTGATGATATTGTGTCTTTTAAACTCGACAAGCTTCCTGAATATCTTACCGATATGGGATACTCGTGGGATCTCGCCGAAGTGCTGTATGACACTACGGGAAAAAAGGTCTATGAATATCATAACAACGGATCCGATTACGATGATGGCACTTTCGGTTTTGAAGACGATTGCAAAACACCGGGAACATATACCTATTATATCATTGTTTCTTTAAAGAATCCGGACGGTAATTACTGCGGCTTCAAAAAATACACGCTGCTTGTCAAAGCAATCGAGCCCTGCAAAACACACGATTACTATGTAAGCAGCACAACCGCAACCTGCACAAGCGGCGGCACAAGCACAGAAATCTGCACAAAGTGCGGTGATACAAAAACAACAAATGTAGGTGCTCTCGGACACACGTATGAAGAATACGAGGGTGAGTATCAGTGGTCATATGACAGCACCAACCACTGGAAGTATTGCTGGAGATGCGACAAAACCTTTAACAAAGGCAAGCACACCTTTAACTCAAACAGAATTTGCACAGCCTGCGGTCTTGATAACAACTGCGACTACGGCAACGCAATGGATATGGAAGTAAACGAAACTCACCATTGGTGGGCTTGTGAAACTCATGCTCCCGAAGATGCCTGCCCCAATGACCACAAGCTGGAATACGGTGCACATACCGTTTGCCCTGTTGACGGAATGGGCAACACAAGCGCAAACACAACATATAACTGTGCAAGGGGTTACGTCTGCGAAGGATGCGGTCACCATTTTGGTGAAACGGGTAACCATACATGGGTGCTTTCCTCAACAATACCTGCAAGTTGCAAAGCAACCGGTCTTCGTTATTACAAATGTACCAACAACGGCAAAATTGACCCTCTCGGCAATAAGGTAAGTTGCGGCATGAAGGCTGTCAGAATTCCTAAGACAGAGCACAATTGGACACTTGTCAGCGATACTGCAACCTGCCAGGCAGACGGCAAGGCAACCTATAAATGCTCAGGCTGCGGCGATACAAAGACGGTTGATTCACAAAAGACAGGTCATATCTACGGTCTTGTTTCCGACACGGCAACCTGTACTTCGAGCGGCGAGGCAACATATAAGTGCAATACCTGCAGTGCAAGCTATAAGGAAGTTTCACCCGCAAAGGGTCATAACCACATCGAGGATTCCTAT
>JAFQSY010000034.1 GCA_017409265.1 Clostridia bacterium | reverse complement strand
GTCGACCTCTAGCGTGACAGGCTAGCGTTCTAACCAGCTGAACTACCGGGCCAAATGGTGGGAACAACAGGGCTCGAACCTGTGACCCTCTGCTTGTAAGGCAGATGCTCTCCCAGCTGAGCTATGCTCCCACGTTGGCGTCGCTTTCGTCAAGCGACGTACGTTATAATACACTACTTTTTCGGAATTGTCAACCCTTTTTTAAAAAAAATTTCAAATTTTTTTAAATTATTTTTTATTTCTTTTTGCGAACAATTTTGCGACAACTTAACACGTTGAAAACCTCATGAAACTACTGCTTGACCTTCAGTAAATCAGAATTCAGCTTCATGAAGCCAGATATATTTTTCATCTTCATTACGGGTAGTCTGAAGCCAAGGGTCACCGTCAAGATGGCGAATCATCCAGCAGGTATACATCTGAAATCCGGGGGCAACCGATTGGGGATGAAGTGCACCGCCGGGAATTGCCGAAAAACTGTTATCAACACTTTTGAAAACCTCATCACCAACAAAACTTGCACCAAAGCCCTCGGGTCTGTCAAACTTAAAATAATAGCATTCGGGCTGCGGATGTCTGTGAGGAAGATATCCCGACCAATTTCCTCTGTCATTCAGAACCTCGCCGAGAACCATGTTTGAATAAGGCGCAATTTCCTTATCTATTATAGTATTGACACGGCGCTTTGCAACATTACCGAATTTACCCACACAGGAATAACCCCACGGTGCATCTTCGGGCACATAAAGTTTCGCATCAAACACTTCGTCATTATAAGTACACTGAACAAGGATTTCGGAATCCTCTTCCGCTTTTACGGCAACATCGGAATCCGCACAAACGTGAAGGGCATACGGTCCTTCCGTAAACACACTTTCACGGCCGACAGTTTCCGCATTATCATTCCACTTGTAAGTTATCTTACCCGAAAGAAGAAGAATTGCGGTTTCTTCACCTGCACGGCAGAACTTTCTCTCATCCCCTGCCTTCATGCGGTAAACACGCACATCCATAAGCATTTCGCTGTAATCATTATCATAGGTGCAAAGAATCTCTTCACCGGTTGCATCAAATTCGGGATAACCGAATAGCTTTCCCATAATCAAAAACTCCTTTATTATTTATCTGCCAATACCTTGATTTCCTCGGGAGTAAATACATATTTTTTATCACAGAAATGGCATGAAACCTCTGTTTGAGGGTCATTTGCCATATCAAGAAGCTCTTCTTTTCCAAGAGTCAGAAGCGCTTTTGCAGTTCTTTCTTTTGAACAATTACATTTATATTCAGGATTTGATGTATCAAGGATTTCAAGTTCAAAGCCCTTAAGCACATGGCGGCAGATTTCCTCTGCGGTCATTCCGTCTGATAGCATTTTTGTTATGGGTTCAAGGCCCTTGAGGCATTCTTCCACCTTATCTATTGTGTCATCCATTGCGGTGGGAAGAAGCTGAATTATAAATCCGCCCGCAACCTCAATTGCAGAACTCTTTTTAAGAGAAACTCCGAGAGCACAAACGCTTGGTAACTGTTCACTGATTGCAAAATAGCTTGTTATATCCTCTGCAATTTCGCCCGAAACAAGAGGAATTTGACCGATATACGGCTCTTTCATTCCGAGATCCTTCATAACGGTAAGTGTTCCTTCTTTTCCGACCGCACCGCCGATGTCAAGCCTACCCTTATCATTTATCATATCTTCAACAGCGGGATTTGAAACATAACCTCTGACATTGCCTTCGCTGTCCGAAACACCAATAAGAGAACCGGCAGGGCCTCCGCCGTTAATTCGCAGCGTTATGGTATTATCCTTACCCTTAAGAACAGCTCCCATCATTGAAGCAGCTGTTATAAGTCTGCCCAATGCCACGGATGCTATAGGAGATGTCCGATGAATCCTTTTCATTTTTTTAACAATATCGGTTGTTTCTGCCGCAATGACGGTCAATGTGCCGTCAGTTGAAATCATTCTTACAAGTTCACTCATAATTTTCTCACTTCTTTTTCGCTAAAAATACTGCCCTTTGAGTGTCGGGCTTAACACTTTCGGTTGTCATATCATCATAAATTCCGATAACCTCAAAACCTGCCTGCTCAAGCCATTCCAATATTTCGGGAAGTTCATATGCCTGCTCGCTGAAAGATTCTCCACTGCGATAATAAACGCCTTCCTCTTCTTCAAAAAAATCAAGAGTGATATCAACGCTGTTATCGTCGGGATTATAATTGTTTTGCCATGCACAGAAAAAGTCATCACAATCATATACAAACGAATTATCGGCAAGTATATTTTTATGTTTATATATTGTATTGACATCAAAAGCGAATGCTCCGCCTTTATTCATAAAAAGCGAAATTCTTCCGAACGCTGCCTTAACCTCTTCTTCGTCAGAAAGGTGATTTATTCCGTCAAGAACGCATATTGCACAGTCAACGGTTCCATAAAGGTCAATTTCCTGCATACTTTGATTAAGAAGAAGCACCTGCACTCCGCTTTCAAAAGTCTTCTGTCTGGCTGCATTGAGCATACCGATGCTGCTGTCAACACCGATAACATCAAAGCCCTTCTTTGCCATTTCAACAGACATACTGCCCGTACCGCAGCCGAGGTCAAGCAGAATACCTTCGGTTAATCCGCACATTGAAAGAAGCCTGCAAAAATAATCTGCACGCTTCTCATACTCAACGTTATCTGTCAGTCTGTCATAAAAACGGGAAAAATCATCATATGGCATTTATTTTTCCATCCTCTTGAATATCTCTTCATAGCCGTTGCAGCCATACTGAAGAGAACGGTTGACTCTGCTGATGGTTGCGGTACTTGCACCTGTTTCGGCGACAATATCGCTGTAAACTTTTTTATCGCGGAGCATTTTTGCAACAACGATTCTCTGCGAGATTGCTTTTATTTCGGGAACAGTACAGAGGTCCTCAAAAAAATCATAGCACTCTTCAAGAGTCTGAAGATTCAGAATCGCCTCAAAAAGAAAATCTACATTCTTGTCTTTTATTTTATTATCCATAATGGGAATGCCTTCCTTTCAGAATACTTTCACGCTTTAATATTTTAACATATGAAATATAAAATGTAAATATCTAAACGAGAAAAAATTTATTAATCGCAAAAAACGAATAAATATTTAACATGACTCTTGCATACAGCATTGTAAACGTGTATAATTAAATTATTAACGATTTAAAGGCAGATGATTTTATGACAGACTCATATATCAAAGCTCTGATAAACTATGCCGTTTCCCGCAAGCTTATTGAAGACTGCGATAGAGTTTACTGCACAAATGCAGTTATGTATCTCCTCAAAAGAAATTCATTCGATTCCGACTGTACTGCCGCCGACGGAGAAATCAACGAAATACTTGATAAGCTCTGCGACTATGCGGCTGAAAACGGAATAATCGAAGATTCGATTACATACAGAGATCTTTTCGACACCGCTCTTATGGGTGCGCTTACGCCCCGACCCTCACTGGTTATTGAAAATTTCAGCTCACTTTACGTTGAATCTCCCGAAAAAGCAACAGATTATTATTATAATTTCAGCTGTGACACAAATTATATCCGCCGAGACAGAATAAAAAAAGACCTCAAGTGGAAGTATACCGGCGATTACGGTACAATGGATATAACCGTCAACCTTTCAAAGCCCGAAAAAGACCCCAAGGCAATTGCAGCTGCAAAGAACGCACCGCAGTCGGGATATCCGAAGTGTCAGCTTTGCAGAGAATGCGAGGGATATTCGGGCAGAATTGATTTTCCGGCAAGACAAAACCACCGAATCATTCCCATAACAATCAATAACTCGGGATGGTTCCTGCAGTATTCGCCCTATGTTTATTACAATGAACATTGCATCGTTTTTAACGGAGAACACACTCCGATGAAAATTGATAAATCCGCTTTTGCAAAACTTCTTGAATTTGAATCTTTGTTCCCCCACTATTTCATTGGTTCAAATGCAGATTTACCGATAGTCGGAGGCTCAATTTTAAGCCATGAGCATTTTCAAGGCGGCAGATTTGAGTTTGCAATGGAACGTGCACCTATTGAAACAAAGCTTAATTTTAAAGGATTTGACAATGTTGATGCAGGTATAGTAAAATGGCCGATGTCAACAATCAGACTTCAGTCAGACAGCCGCGAAAGTCTGGTTGAGCTTGCGGACAAAATCCTTACATCATGGCGTTCATACACAGATGAAAGTGCCTTCATTTTTGCTGAAACAAACGGAACGCCTCACAACACAATAACACCCATCGCAAGACGCAGAGGTAAAAAATATGAGCTTGACCTTGTTCTGCGCAACAACATAACAACCGATGAACATCCGTTGGGAGTATACCATCCCCACGCAGAGCTTCATCACATCAAGAAAGAAAACATCGGTCTTATTGAGGTTATGGGTCTTGCCGTTCTTCCCGCAAGGCTCAAAAAAGAGCTTGAAGTTCTTGCAGACGCAATCATAGCAGGTAAAGACCTTCACGCAGATGAATCCACAGCTCTTCATGCAGATTGGGTTGACGGATTCATCCGTAATTACAGTAATATCAACGCAGATAACATCACAGATATTATTCATGCAGAAGTCGGAAAAGTTTTTGCAACCGTTCTTGAGCATGCAGGCGTCTTCAAGCGCAACGAAAGCGGAAAAGCCGCTTTCATACGATTCATTGAATCGGTTTAATAAGGTAACGATGCCAAAAGGCATAAAATAACTAAAAGGAGATAAAACCCAATGAAAAGAATTCTTGCACTTATCCTCGCAGGTATGCTTGTTTTCAGCCTCGCAGCATGCGGCGGCAACGAAACAGCAGAAACCACAACTGCAGCACCCGAAACAGAAGCTGAAGTTATCGACGAAACAGACCCCGTTGCAGATGTAACAGAAGCAGCAAGCGATGCTGTCGATGCAACAGAAGCAGTAAGCGGTACCGAAGAATCAACCGCAGCAGAAGAAACAACCGTTGCTGAATCAACCGTTCCCGCAATCGCAGCAGCACCCGCAACAACAGAAGAAATCCTCACTCTTTACAACAAGACAATCAACGATGCATACGCAGCAAAGGTTGGCTTCAACAAAGAGCGTTACACAGATAACGAAACACTCAATGCCGGTTTCCTTCTCAAGACATTCGGCGACCTTATTTATAGTTTCATGGGTATCGGCGCTGAAAACAAATACACAATGGACGTTACAAAGGGTCAGTGGGAAAGCGATGTTCCTCACCACTACCTCAGAAAGAGCTCACTCACAGCAGCCGATTTAACAAGCGCCAACTGCACCGAAAAGAACGGTCAGTATACAATCGTTCTTAAAGTTAAAGACGGCACAAGCAAGGCTTCAAAATCAGAAAAGTGGACTAAGGCTCCCATTGACAAGTGCGGTATCTGCGTCGGCGATGCAGACAAGAGCTACTTTGACCACAAGACTGCTCCCGTTATCTACAGTGCAATCGGCGAGGTTCTCAGCAGCGCAGTTATTGAGGAAAGCTACTCAAACGCAAAGGTTGTAGCTGTTATTGATGCTGCAACAGGCCACCTTGTAAGCCTTACTGTCGAATTCGACATCGACGTTGTTATCGAAGCAGCAGGCGGCGGTAATGCAACAGGCACAACTCACATCTTCTACAGAAACTTCAAGTATTAATTCTTAATTCAACAACACCCCGAAACATAGTGTTTCGGGGTGTTGTTTCATCTGTTTCTGCGTCTGCCGTTATCCTCGCATTGAGCTTTGCAGACAAGGATTGTATCACTGCCGATAACTTCTATATCCTCCCAGCAGATTCGGATTCTCTCTCTTTTCCCGCAAATTCCCCAATATTTCGGTCTGCCGTAAATTATAAGAGCAGTTATTCTCCCGCAGCAGGAATCGACTTCAACATCACTCACAAGTCCCAGTCGGCATCCATTGGATTTGTTTATAACTTCCTTGCACCGAAGCTCGGTAATACAGCAATTCATCTTTTTTCCCCCTTTACTTTACTATATGAGCATAAATAAAAAACAGACCGAAGAAGGATTTAACCTTTTTCGGTCTGTGCTGATTTTCTGAAGCTCTGCGCAGGCTTGGCTCCTGCGTCAGAATATATGAAATCACCCGTTGGGGATGATATTTCACGGGGTTGAGGGAATCAGCCCTCTTCAGCCATTAGTTGTGGCTGGTGAGAAGAGCGTTCAACTCAAAGATTTTGCAGAGTTTTTTGAATGTAAGAAACTTCTTCTCCTTGCCGATTTCCTCGATGAGCTTTCTTTCAGCTTTGTAAGTTGTGTTTTCGAAATTCATTAACATTCATTCCTTTCTTTTCGTTGTGGCTTTATTATACACCATTTCGTGAAAAAGTCAAGTAATTTTGCACAAAAGCAAAGCATGTGTTTTGTGCAAAACCAACAAAGAAATGAATCTTTGAAATTATTCAGCCTTAACAGTTAAACTTAAACAAGCAAAATTATTTTAGTGAACTTGCACATATTAAGAAGCTGTAATTTGTCAATTGCGAACAAATCACAGCTTATAACTAATTATTTCATCAAAAAAGTTTGTTAAAGTTTTTTTGGAAAATTACCCAAAAACACAAATGCTGTTAACGATAAAAGCCGAGTCGCTGTATTTCTTTGCTCCCGATTCAAAAATGCCCGCAACCTTTCCGTCGGCATCGTCAATGCCTTCAAGCAAAGGCGGCTGCCGCAGCTGAACAGTTCTTGCGTTGTTATCAAGATGATATGCCGGAACTGCTTTGCCATTAAAATCAACAGAAAAATCACTTTTACCTGCCGTAACATCTTCATAAAATGCAAGTTTCGAGTTATTATCCCTGCCGTAAGAAATGCTCAAAGCAAATCCGCTGTCAGAAAGTCTTGTGAAACCCTGAACGCAATTTGGAGTTGTGAAAATCATCTCGGGAACTGCCGTTTCTCCGCCTTCAGCTGAAAACAGAGCGGAAATATCGGAAATTCTGTAAGCATTGCAGCGTGAGTATGATGTTTCAAAGAGTGAAATTGCCATGTAATGAGATTTATCCGTATCATAGCTGCCACCGCTCGTGAAAGTATAAAATTCACCTGCATAAATATATGTACCGTCGCTGTTAAGATACGAGCATTTAACGTCCGTAACAACTCTTTCGGAAAGAACAATCTCTCCGCCATCAACGGCATCAACAAGGCTCTTCAAAGGCAAACGGTAGAATTTTTTTCCGTCTGCAAGGTAAAAATATTCTCCGTCTTCGGCAATTCCGCCTGCATGTCCCTTAAAATCCTTGCCGTTTGACTGCTTAAGAATGAGCGTTTTAAGTCTTTTGCCGCTTTCTGCATCGACAACCGCAATAACAGATGCTGACTCATCGTGATAATAAGAAATAAAATGAAGTTTTATTTTTTCGTTGTAGCAGTATCCCTGCGGAACATACCCGTTTTCGGTTTCGGGAATTACACATAGTTCTTCATAATTTGAATAGCTTCTTATTCCGAAATTGCTTCTGAAAAATCTTACAACTGTTTCGGTATATCCGTCAAGAGTTCTTCTTAACTCACTGACTTCACCCGTAAGCGAAAATCCGCTGAATAAAACGGATAAAATCAGAACTGCCGCTATGATTCTTTTCTGTTTCATTGTTCCTCCTTAAAATTCAAGGGGCTGTAAAAAACAGCCCCTTATTATTCGATTAATCGGGAAGTGCGTTGAGCATTTCACAAAGCTCAAGATAAAATCCATGTGTTTCACCGGCATCGGCAAAAAGCCCGATAGCCGTACCGTGGTCGCCTCTCTCAACAGGCATAACATGCCATATTCCGCGTTCAATGTTTTCGCTGTCAAAATCCTTGTGGGGCTCATCAAGCGGATATTTTGCACTTTCGGTATTAACCAGAGCATCGTTTGCAAGCCACTCGCCGTCATAAACCGTTCCGAGAACGGGGTCTGTAAATTTTCCGATACCCATTGCAAGCGAGGTAAGATAAATAACAGGATTGGTTTTTATACTCGGCAGATGAACCCCAAGAACCTCATTTGTTGTTGAGAAAGCATATGAAAAATAGTATATATCCTCATTAACAGAAAGCTTTTCATTAAGCTTTTTTGTTCCCTCGGGGGTCAGGTCATACTGGCATGAATCTTCCTTGTTTTCAAGAATGCGATTCAGAGCCACAAAAAAATTATCCGCCTTTTCTCCGCCGGGAATATCCGTCAGTCCGAACTGCTCAAGATAAAAATCAACAATTCTGCCGTTCAGATAAGACCTGCCCATCGTTCCCGCATAAATATAACTGAAGGTCTGAACAAAAACATCAAGACCAAGCAGTTCCAGAGGATAATAAACAGATGCACTGTTATGAGGTGTGCATATTGTCGTCACACTCTTCACCCAGTCGGATTTGCCGCCCGTGAAAAGCGGTGAAATATCATCGGAAGGTGTTGCAGCCATCTCTTCCGCAGAACCTTTGCCGAGAAGATGAACAAGCATTCTCGAGGTGGTACCGCCGAAGCTGTGTCCTATCAGATGAATCTGCTGAATTTTTCCGTTTTCATCAAGCTCTCCCCAATCCTGAACAAGAGGCTGATAAAAAGTTCTTCCGTAGCGGTCATGGTTATGGGCTTTTGAATGAGCTTCGCCGTAGTCAACGGTTGTTCCCGTAAGCTGGGCATAAAGCTCGCAGGCTCTGTCCCATGCGCTGCTTAAAGGTCCGACAGATGCCGAATAGCACTCGTATCCTTCACCACGCAGATAATCCATCAAATCGCCCGTTGTCGCACCCCAATAAGGAATAACACCATTGATACCTTCAGCACCGCCCCAACCGTTGAGCCCGTGAACAAAAATAAATGGCTCTTCGTTTTTGGCTTCCCATTTTGAGTCTGCCGCAAATACCGAAACAGAAAATGAACTCATCGCAATTACCGCTGCAACAATAGTACAAATAATCTTTTTCAGCTTCATAACAACACTTCCTTTCAGTAATAATTAACTAAAATTGTGTTAATATTTTGTTAAACATTTAATTAAGATTTCCTACTTTACGGATAACAGCCTTCAAATCATCGACATCCATAATCTTGGGAACGGGATAAAGAGGATTGCCTTCTTTATTTGCTCTCTTTGCGATTGTGTCAATATCCTTTTCCTGAACCTCAAGGTGCTCAGGAATATTGAGAAGTTTGTTATACTCTCTGATTTTAGAAATAAAGAGATTTGCTTTCTGTGCTTCGTTCATACCCGCTGTTTCAAGACCTGCAATATCAGCGAGCTTTGCGAGGGGCTTATGAGCGGTTTCACCGAATGCATCAAGAACATAGGGAAGAATAACAGCATTTGCAAGACCGTGAGGAGTTCCGTACATACCGCCGAAATTATGAGCGATTGCATGAACATAACCGACATAAGCTCTTGTGAATGCGATACCTGCAAGATATGAGGCTTCGAGCATATTTTCTCTTGCAACAAGATCCTTGCCGTTTTCGTATACTTTAAGAATATTTTCAAAAATCATCCTGGTTGCCTTTTCGGCAGCAGCAGCAGTTTCTTTTGTGTTGCTGTGACCGATATATGCCTCAACTGCATGGGTAAGAGCATCCATACCTGTTGTTGAAGTTATGTGAGGAGGCAGACCGACTGTAAGCTCAGGATCAAGAACCGCATACTTGGGACGGAGAACGGGATCCTGAAGAGCATATTTTTCATGAGTTGTCGGGTCAGAAACAACGGCTGCGATGGTTGTTTCGGAGCCTGTTCCCGCAGTTGTAGGAACTGCATAAATTGTCGGAAGCTTCTTGAGAATTTTAAGAGTTCCCCTCATCTTCTGAACGCTGGTTTTAGGTCTTGCAATTCTTGCTGCCGCAACCTTTGCACAGTCCATGGGCGAACCGCCGCCGAATGCGATAACTGCAGAACAATTGTTATCAACATAAAGTTGACGTGCATCTTCAATGTTGTTGATGGTGGGATTAGGCTGTGTTCCGTCATATACTGCATACTTGACATTTGCCTTTTCAAGTCCCTCAAAAAGACCGTCAAGCAGATGAAGCCCCATAAGGCCCTTATCGGTTACAACAAGAACGCTGTTATGACCGTTCGCCTTAACTACCTCAGGAAGCTTTTTAACGCTGCCTGCGCCCTTCACAAGTTCGGGTTCTTTCCAATTAAGGAAATTAACCGCAACTCTGAAAATACCCTGATAAGTTCTGCAATACATTTTAAAAAGTGTTGATGCTGCCATAATATTACTCCTATTTCAAATAAAATTATACAAATAAAGTATACCACACATATTTTCATAACGCAACACGAATTTGAAACATTAACTAAAAATAATATTGCATAAATAAAGTTATAATGGTATAATCAAAATGGATAAATTTTGAAAGGGTGCAATTACTATGCTGAAAATCTCAACATTTGAAAACCGATTTGTTGACTCCGAGGGCAGACAAAGAATTTTCAACGGCATGAATCTTTGCGACAAGGGATATAACAAATCAGAGCATGAAAGAAGAACTTACGATGTACCTTTTGATGAAAAACTAATTTCAAAATTGAGTGAACACGGGTTCAATATTATCCGTCTCGGTCTTACATGGGATGCAGTTGAGCCCGAACCCTGTAAATATAATGAGGAATATCTTGATAAGATTGAAAAAGTTGCCGACTTATGCTCAAAATACGGCATCTATTTTTACCTCGATATGCACCAGGACCTTTATGCCGGTTTTTACAACATGGCAGGCGACGGTGCGCCCGAATGGGCATGCCTTACCGACGGCGCAAAATTCCACCCGACAAGACTTGTATGGGCCGAAGGATATTTCTGGGGTAAAGCAACTCACAACTGCTTTGATAATTTCTGGGCAGACAAAGAATATAACGGAGTTCCTCTTCAGACCTATTTCTGCAATATGTGGAAGCATGTTGCGGAAAGATTCAAGGATCATCCTGCCCTTTTCGGCTTTGACATTCTCAATGAACCTTTCCCCGGCAGCGACGGTGGAAAGGTTTTCAGAAAACTCATATTGAGCGTTGCAAAAACCGTTTTAACCGATAAACGCTGTAAGAAGTTTCAGATGCTTAAAAATCTTGTAACGGGCAATGCTGTAAAATGCCTTGACCCGTTTGATGACCCGAACCTCTTCCGCAAGGTAACAAGCGCAGGAGATGAGCTTATCAGAAAGTTTGACACTGGCGCATATTCAAAATTCATCAACAAAACAGCAAAAGCAATCAGAGAGATTACGGATAACGGCATTATCATTATGGAAAACAGCTATTATTCAAATCTCGGCATTCCCTATTCGGCTCCGGCGGTAAACTACGACGGAAAGCGCGAGGATCAGCTCTGCTTTGCACCTCACGCGTATGACCTTATGGTTGATACACCTGCATATAAATACGCAAGCAACAACCGAGTCGGTTCAATTTTTGATGAACACAGGCGTTCACAGGAAAGGCTCGGTGTTCCCCTGCTTGTCGGTGAATGGGGCGGAGCATCGGAAGGAACCGATTGGCTTTACCACATTGATTATCTGCTTGACAAATTTGACAGCTATCAGTGGAGCCAGACATATTGGGCATATTATGAAGGTCTGCTTGAAAACCCGATTATGGGCAGTCTTATAAGAACAGCCCCTGTTGCGGTCTGCGGAAAAATTGAAAAATACTGTTTTGACAGAAATAACAATATTTTTACCCTTACATACAACCAAGATAAAGAATATCCCGTTCCTACCGAAATATATATTCACAAGGCATATAAGAGCATTGAATGCGACGGCGAATATACTCTTGAACCAATAAACGAAAACGGCGCCGCCATGCTCAAAATCACAGCGGCACCGGGAATCCATAAGGTTATAATTGAATTTTAAAGAAAAAGAGTTTTAAATTTTTCCACAGACACAAGAGAAAGAACATCATCACCCGAAACAATCAGATGATCCGTAGCTCTTATTCCGATGTTTGACAGAATGGATGAAAACTCATACGTAAGCTCAAGGTCATCCTTTGAAGGAGCAGCAACTCCGTTGGGATGGTTATGGGCAAAAACCACCTTGTCTGCCTTGTTTCTCATCGCAGCTTCAAGCATGATTCTTTTATCGACAACAACCGTGCCCGATGAGCCTTCGCTGAGCTTGCAGCAGTTTATAAGATTGCCGGCTGAATCCAGACACAGCATATAAAAAACCTCATTTTTGCAGCCGTAATACTTCTTAACAATATATTCTTTTGCTGCTTCGGGAGTGCTTAAATTGATTTTCTTTTTATCCGTCATTCCCTCAATATAGCGCCTGCAGATACCGGGCACAAGCGACAGCAACAAAGCCGAGCTTTCACCCATTCCTTCAACCTCAATAAGCTGTTCATATGACGCATCAAAAACTCCGTTGAGCGAGCCGAAGGTTTCAATAAGCCTGTGAGCAAGCTCGTTTGTATCCTTTCTCGGAATGGAATAAAACAGCAGCAGTTCAAGCAGATTATGGTCAGGCATTCCGTCAACACCGGCTTTTTTGAAAGTTTCGCGTACTCTTGCCCTATGATGCTGATGAGGGTTATTGATTTTTGTGTCTTTATTTTCCACCGATACACCGTCCTTAAGACGTATTTTTATTGATTATATAACGAATTATCAAATTTGAAAAGCTTTTTTTAAAATTCTTTCGGTTTGATTGCAAGAGGTATAAATTGAAAAGTTTTATAATTTCAAAAAACGATTCGGGTCAGAGGCTCGACAAATTCATTTCAAAAGCAGTTCCTGCCCTGCCCAAATCACTAATGTATAAGTATATCAGAACAAAAAGAATCAAAGTCAATTCAAAGCGCAGCGACATTTCAGCAAAGCTGTGCGAAAACGATGTTGTTGATATGTATATCAATGATGAGTTTTTTGCTCCTGCCGACGAACGCTACGATTTTCTTTCCGCATCTAAAAATCTTGATATAGTTTATGAGGATAAAAATATTATTCTTCTCAACAAAAAAGTCGGATTGCTTTCACATCCCGATGAAACGGAATATAATGACACGCTGATAACAAGAGTCAAACGCTATCTTTACGAAAAAGGAGATTACAACCCGAAGGATGAAAACTCATTTGCTCCCGCGCTTGTCAACAGAATTGACAGAAATACAGGCGGAATTGTTATTGCGGCAAAAAACGCCGAAAGCCTGCGCATTCTCAATCAAAAGCTGAAGGACAGAGAAATAGAAAAATATTATCTCTGCGTTATCCACGGCACGCTCAACAAAAAAAGCGGATTGCTTACGGGATGGCTTTCAAAAGACGAAAAGAAAAACAAGGTTGATGTTTTCAAATCAGAAAAACCCGGTTCCAAAGAAATCAGGACAAAATATAATGTTATAAATGAAAAAGACGGATTAAGTCTGGTTGAGGTTGAGCTTCTGACAGGCAGAACTCATCAGATAAGGGCGCACTTTGCAAGCATAGGTCATCCCCTTCTCGGCGACGGAAAATACGGCACAAACTCTTTGAACAAGGCGCTGGGATATAAAAAACAGTTTTTATATTCTTACAGACTCAAATTCACATTCACTTCCGATGCGGGCTGTCTTGAATATCTCAACGGTAAAAACTTTGAAATAAGTAATGTCTGGTTCCGCACGGAGTTTCTTAACGGAAGTCTTACATCAAGCGGCAAAATGTAAACAAAATACAAATATAAAATAAATTTTTGCAAAAAAGCTTGTAAAATCTTTTAAAATAGTATAATATATATGCATTATGCTGATTTTGTTCGGTCAGCATTCAAAACATAACAGAAAAGGATGAACAGTAATGGCAAAAAATGAAAGCTCAAAGAGCAAGGCTGAAATTTATCGCGAGGAGCGAAAAGCAAGAATTGCTAAAGCAGCTAAAAAGAACGCAAAGAGCATAGAAAAAAGATCAACCGCTGCAAAAATAGCTAAAAAGGCTGTCGCAATTGTTCTTGCAGTTGCTATCGTAGGCGGCATCGCATGGAAAACAATCGACGAGCTCGGAGTTATCGAGAAATTTGCAACAGCAGTAACAATCGGCGATGAAAAAATCTCCGCCGCAAAGTTTAACTATTACTACTCCAGCCAATATAATCAGATGGTTTCACAGTCAAACTATTATTCACAGATGGGCTATGATATCGGCTTTGATACCACACTCCCCCCCGACGAGCAGACAACAAAGGATGCTGACGGCAACGATACAACATGGAGCGAAGTTATCAAGGATAACGCTGTTGACTACGCACAGTTTGTAACTGCATATTATAACGAAGCTGTAAAGAATGATTATAAACTTTCAGAGGAAACCCAGGCTGAAATTGACGAGCTTATTGAAAACTACAGAGAGCAGGCTGCAAGCAGTAACTATTCTCTCAACGCATTCCTCAGACAGAACTTCGGCCCCGGCTTCAACGAGAAGGCATTCACCGAGCAGATTACAATGGAATATCTTGCAGAGAATTACTATTCAGACAAGCAGAGCGAACTCACAGACGCTGTTACAGACGAAGCTGTTAAGGCTGAATATGATGCTAACAGAAAAGATTATGACTATACCGACATTCGTTATTATTCATTCGCATTCACAACTCTTAAGGCAAACGAAGGCGAAACAGAAGCACAGCTTAAGGACAGACAGAAGGCTGAAAACGATAAGGTTATCGCAGAAGCAAAGGCTGTTTTTGATAAGGTAACAAATGAGGAAACTCTCATTGCCGCCGTTAAGGAATACAAAAACAAGGATGCTGAAAAGCCCTCTGATACAGATTACACAACCTTCACAAAGAATGCACAGTATGAATCACTTGTTACCGCTATCTCTGAAGAAGGCGCTGACTGGGCATTTGATGCCGCACGCAAAGCCGGAGATAAAACAATGATTACCGGTGAAAAGGCTGTTTATATCATCGTTACGGTTAATCCCATCTATGCAATGAACAGCGTTGACGTACGTCACTGCCTCATCAAGTTTGACGCTGCCGACGAAAATAACGTTACAGACGAAGAAAAGAAAGCAGCACATAAAGAAGCAAAAGCTCTTTATGATGCATGGCTTGCAGGCGATAAGACAGAGAAATCATTTGAAAAAATGGTTACCGAAAATTCAGAAGATGAAGGCTCCGCATCAACAGGTGGTCTTTACGAAGGCATCAGAATCAGCGACAGCTACGTTGCTGAATTCGAGGATTGGAGCTTCGATTCTTCAAGAAAAGCAGGCGACAGCGGTATCATCGAAACAGAATTTGGCTATCATATCATGTATTTCGTAAGCGATAACACAGATGACCTTGATTGGAAGAATACCATAAAATCAACAATGGGTTCAGAATCATTCACAGAATATCAGGAAACACTCCTTGCCGAAGACGGCGAATACAAGATTACCGCTAACGACACTTGGACAAATCACGCTGCAAAGGATTACTGCGATAAGATCAGAAAGAATAACGCATATTCAGCAGCTTACGGCGCATAATTTAAACATTGAAAAGCTCCCCGAAATTAAATTTCGGGGAGCTTTATTTTTGCCTTATTCAAAAAGGTAAACTCTTGTTTCGTAGGGCTTTGTCATAAATGTATTGAGGGTATTATCGGAAACTCCATAGTTTGAAAGAACAAGTTTGCCATTGCTCAAATCAAAGCCTGAAGGGGCTGTAAAGTTTACGGGCGACTCAACAAATGAGTTAATAACAAGCATTCTCTTACCCTCATAGTTGCGCTCATAAACAAAGAGCTTTCTGCTGTTCTTACAGTGAAGCTTGAAATCACCGTAAATACAGATTTCGTTTTCCTTGCGAAATTTAAGAAGCTTTCTGTAATAGTTAAGAATTGAGTTTTCATCCTTTTCTTCAGCCTCAACGTTAATCTCCGTATAATTGGGATTAACCTTAAACCATGCTTCATCGGCTGTTGTAAAACCTGCATTCTTTTCTGCACTCCACTGAACAGGAGTTCTCGAATTATCTCTCGATGCACGGTTTGCAATTTTAAGGAACATCTTATCGCTGAAACCAAGCTTTTTAAAAAGCTGATATGTGCTCTTAACTTGCGTATCGGTATAGTCGTCAACGCTGTTCATCTTAATATTGAGCATACCGATTTCCTGACCCTGATAGATGAAAGGTGTACCGCTTTGGCAGATATACATTGTTGCAAGCATTTTTCCGCTTTCAACCCTGTATTTTTCATTGCCGTAACGACTGATAATTCTGGGCTGGTCGTGATTTTCGATATAGTTTGCATTCCATGCAATACCGTAAAGTTTATGCTGCCATCTGTTATAAGCATTCTTGAGCTTTTTAAGGCTGAAAGGCATCGGCACCCAGCTGACCATGAAAGAGTCAGCCTCCATGTGCTGGAAGTTAAACATCATGTTAAGGGTCTGACCTGCACCCTCTTTTATGAAACGGAGTGCAAGCTTAGGAGTCATCATCGGAGCTTCGCCGACTGTCATGCAGTCATAATTATCAGTAACTGCTCTGAACTCCTTAAGATATTCATCAAGGTGTGGGCCGCATTTGTAATGCTCCATACCGCATGCAACGGGAATCGGAAATCCGTTGGGAAGTCCCTCTTTCTTTGAAATAAAGGTTATAACATCCTCACGGAAACCGTCAACGCCCATATCAAGCCAGAATCGAATAATATCCTTTATTTCTTCACGGACCTTGGGGTTATCCATATTGAGGTCGGGCTGTTCCTTTGCAAAAAGAGTAAGATACCATTCATCAAGGTTTTCATTATAATGCCAACCCGGACCTGCAAAGGTTGAAAGCCAGTTGTTAGGGGGCTTTTTGCCACCGCTTTTCTTACCCTTTCGCCAGAAATAATAATCATGGTAAGGATTGTCGTGACCCTTCTGGCTTTCTTTAAACCATTCATGCTCGTTGGATGTATGGTTAATAACAAGGTCCATGATGATTTTAAGGCCCTTACTGTGCGCAGCATCAAGAAGCTCTTTAAACTCTTCAAGAGTGCCGTATTCGGGCGCTATTGATTTATAATCGGCAATATCATAACCATAGTCATGTTGGGGTGACTTATAAAGCGGAGAAAACCAGATAGCATCAACACCGATACTCTTTATGTAATCAAGCTTTTCCATAACACCCTTGATATCGCCGATACCGTCGCCGTTTCCATCTTTAAAGCTTCTCGGCCATATCTGATAAACAGACATTTCTTTATACCAATTCTTTTTGATTTCAGCCATAAAGCTCAATCCTTTCTTATTCTTTTACCGCATCACTGTTTGTTGCAGGGATGCTTTGCTCAAAAATGATCTCACCGATATCAACAGTTTCGCCTGCGGAAATTGAAAGTGCGAAGCTTCCGACAATATTTCCGCTGCTGTCAAGTACCTGTGCTGTTGAGGTACCTGCAGAGCTGACAAAAGAGAATGTTCCGTCTGAAAATACAGTATGCGATACACCGTCACAGACTATCTCAGCAGCGTTTTTCGTTATCTTTCCGCTAACTGTACCAACCGAGGAATCTGTTCTTCTTATAGCTTCTTCAACCGCAAGCTTTGCGTTGACAACGGGATATTCCTCAAGCTCAACGTCATATGCATAAGGCAATCTTGTATAAATTTCCGCAACAGAGTCGGTTGAGGTGTGGATGATATCTTTAACATCGGCGCCTGTAAATGAGGGATTTACCGACCACACAAGCGATGCAACTCCCGTTACAATCGGTGCTGACATTGATGTTCCCGAAAGATATTCATATCCGCCGTCTATTGAACAACTGTAAATGCTTTCACCGGGCGCACTGACAGAAATCGTGCTACCGACATTGGAGAAAAATGATTGGGTATATGTTCCGTCTCCATTATTGTCAACACTACCGACAATAATTATTCTGTTAAGAATGTCATCAGCCGAAACATTGTTGGAACCCGTAAAAACATTGTTTTTATTTATGGTTGTAAAACTGCCGTTATATTTGGCATCAATGGGATTTCCGTCTGCATCGCCGTTGCCTGCCGATTGAACAGCAACAAAATCATAGCCCTTAGCCAGGAGAGAGCTCATTGTGTAAGAATATGCGGCAGGAGTTATAAGTCTTTCCCACAGATTTGAAGAATTACCGTGTTTTGTACCTGAAGTTCCAAGCGAAAAATTAATAACTTTTGCGCCTGATTCAACAAGGGTTGAAAGCGCAAAATAAATTTCAAGATCGCTTATCCACAGCTGCAAAAGCTCCGGTTCCCAATCAACGCAGATAAGCCTTGAATTATTGCAGATTCCGGCAATTCCGCTGCTGTTATGGTTTGCACCAATTATACCTGCAACATGGCAGCCGTGGGGATTCTGGCGGTTTCTGCCTGCCTGCTTTGAATCGGGGAAATAAATTTTTCCGTTAAGGTCATTGTGGTCAACATCAAAGCCTGCATCAACAACGCCGATGTCAATACGACTGAAATATTTCTCATAATCCCATGCCTGCCTTGCATCAATCGCCTCAAGCCACCAATTGCGACCCTCGGGATTGAGCTCATCCCATTCTCCGCTGATATCGGGATATCCGAAATCATCCACAGGAGTTTTATTGCTGCTGTATTTAAAAGCGGTAACGGGAACTGCAAGCTCAACGTTTTCATTTTCATAAATGCGCTCACATTCCGACATAACATTTTCAAACGTCATCTCATCATAATCAAGAACATACAAATCGGCAGGTGCACTCCAGCCGACGAGTGTTCCGTCGATGCTGTTAAAAAACGAAAGCTTTTCCGAAAAAGATATATCGGGATTGAGAAAAACGGCAATCTTGTCGTTAACAAATCCCTTATCCTCATCGACTGTTTCAATATCCGAAGCATCAATGTCGCTGAAGAAATCATCCTTAATCGCTTCAATTGAACAAGGAATGCCGAAAATAAATTCACTGACAGCATCAATCATATCGTTAATCGAGGAATAAACCATCCCCGTTAAAGATATCGCAAATGACATGATTACCGAAATTATTTTGTTGAGCATTCAATTCACTTCCCTTTGATTTTATTTTCTCTTTAATACAAATTTCTCCGAAGGCATCTGCGTAAATACAATTGCGATAAACATTACCGCACAACCGAAAAGCTCTCTTGATGAAAGCTGTTCTTTCAGAAGAAGCCAGCCGAAAAGAACCGCAAAAACGGATTCAAGGCAGAGAAGAAGAGATGCGACAGCCGGTTCTGTATATTTCTGACCGAAAATCTGGGCAGTAAATGCAACACCGCAGCTCATAACACCTGCATAAAGGATGGGCACAGCCGCACCTATAATTTCATCAAGCTTCGGCTCTTCAAATATAAACATGCATATTACAGAAACCGTGCCCGCAACAAAAAACTGCGCACATGAAAGAGCAATATTATTGACCTTTTTGCAAAAATGGTCGATAACAAGTATATGCGCTGCAAACGCAAAAGAGCAAAGAACTGTTATAAGCTCACCCTTACCGATTGCGAAATTACCTTTTGGAATACTTAAAAAATACAGACCAACAACACCAAGTCCAACACCAATCCAAATATTGAATTTCGCCTTTTGCTTAAGAAAAATTCCGATTACGGGCACAAGCACCATATAAAGTGCTGTTATAAATCCAACCTTGCCGACCTCAATATAATTGAAAGCATGCTGCTGAAGATTTCCACCGATGAAAAGAGGTATGCCGCAGCAAACACCGCCAATAATAACATCCTTTATCGGAAATTTCTTCTTTTCTTCAGCAGGGAGATGCGAATTTTCTTTTTTAATACTTAAAGCTACGAGCGGAATCAACACTATGCCCCCGATAAGAGTTCTGATTCCGTTAAAAGTGAATGTTCCTATACTTGCGCCTTCACTCTGTGCAACAAACGAAAGACCCCATACAACTGCCGCGAGTATACAATAAAAAGGTCCGAGAATTTTTCCTTTTTTTATAATTTATCACTCCAAAACTTAATGATTGCAAAAGCCGCCCACAGGAAAAAGCCTGCGGGCGGACAATAAAAGCCATTATTCTGCGTCTTCTGCTGCGGGAGCTTCTTCAGCAGCTGCTTCTTCAACAGCTTCCTCTGCTACTTCCTCTGCGGGCTCAATGAGAGCACGGATCGAAAGGCTTACGCGCTTCTTATCGTAATCAATTGCAGTAATCTTGCATGTTACGGTTTCGCCAACCTTAAGTACATCCTGAGGCTTGCTGATATGACGGTCAGCAATCTGTGAAATATGGATAAGACCGTCAATGCCGGGAATAACTCTTGCAAAAGCACCGAAGGTTGTCATTCCGACGATTTCAGCTTCAACAACTGCTCCTTCGGGATAGTTCTTCTTGAGAATCTCCCAGGGATTATCTTCATCTCTTCTGTAGCCGAGAGAAATCTTCTTGTTTTCAGCATCAAGCGACTTGATGTAAACATCAACTTCCTGACCGATTTCAAGAACCTCTGAAGGATTCTTGATGCGCTTCCATGACATTTCGGAAATATGAACCATACCGTCAACACCGCCGATATCAACGAATGCGCCGTAATTTGTCATTGACTTAACAACGCCGTGATACTGCTGACCCTCTGCAGCCTGTGCCCAGAATGCTTCTGCAGCTGCCTTCTTCTGCTCCTTGATGATAGCACGGATTGAGCCGACAGCTCTTCTGCGGTGCTTGTCTACCTCAATAACGCGGAACTGAACGGTCTGCTTGAGAAGATCTTCAAGATTCTCGTCGCGACGCTCTGTTGCAAGTGATGCAGGAATGAAAACGCGTGCACCATTTGTAACAACGCGGATGCCGCCCTTAACAACTTCTGCAACTGTGCCTTCAAGGATTCTGCCGTCTTCTGCTGCGTCGATGACGTCAACCCAGGACTTCTGAGCATCGAAGCGTTTCTTTGAGAGCATAACAGTTCCTTCAGCATCATTTGTCTTCATTATAATAAGATCGATTTCATCGCCGATTTTAAGCTCCTTTGCTGCATTAGCAGTAGGATCAGCGCTGTATTCGTCCATGGGAACAAAGCCTGCATGCTTTCTGCCGATATCAACCTGAATCTCTGTGGGTGTAATACCCATAACAACGCCCTTAACTTTCTGGTCTGTGCTCATGCTGCTAAGGGAAGCTTCAAGTGCTTCGGAGAAATTCATCTCATCTGTGATCGCTGCTTCAGAAGGCACCTCCTCTACCTGCATATTTGTGGTTTCCTTTACGATTTCGGACATTTCTAAAAGTACCTCCTTAATTATTGCGGAAGGGGTTGAAGCCCCTGCCGTGACGCCGATTTCGGCGTGATTGGAAAAATCTATGGTCCTGAGCTCGTCAGCTCTTTCCACCAGGAATGTTTCACAGTTTTCGCTGCACACGGTTTTTAATTTCACCGTATTCGAACTGTGGCGCCCGCCTATGATAATCATAAGGTCGCTCTTCTTTGAAAGCTCCTCCGCTTCATCCTGTCTTTTACGGGTCGCAAAGCATATTGTATCAAAAAATTTCGGATTTGTACAGTATATTTTTATTTTTTCTTTACAAAAATTCCATACATTTTGCGAAAATGTTGTCTGCGAAACGATCATTATTCTTTTTTCGCATAAATCCGGGTTTTCAGACAGAATCTTGTCAAGTTCTTCGGCGCTGTTAAAAACATAAACGTCACCTTTGCAATAACCCATGATTCCGATTACCTCGGGATGATTAGGGTCACCGGCTATCAAAACGGGAATATCCTCTGCCGAGTTTTCGTCAGCAATGTTATGGATTTTCTTAACAAACGGGCAAGTTGCATCGCATATATCGGCTCCCATTGCTTCAAGCTCATTATATACAGCTTTTGCAACTCCATGAGCTCTTATTATAACGGTTTCGCCGCTGTTTACTTCGCTTGCACAGTCGATGGTGCGTACGCCCATCTCTTCAAGCTCTGTTGTTACTCTTGTGTTATGGATAAGCAGACCGAGAGTCGCACATGGAATTTCTTTTTTTGCAAGGTCATATGCCATGTTAACCGCTCTGTCAACACCGAAGCAAAAGCCCGCTGTTTTTGCAAGAGTTATTCGCAATGTCCCATCTCCCAAAGCTTTGTGATTTCGTCCATAATATTCTGCGCGCAAGCCTTGATCTCTTCCCTTGAACTGTCATCATTGATACCAAGACTTTCATAAGGAATAACCTCGCCAAATCTGATTGTAAGCTTTGTGTGCTTCTTCATATCATCGGATGTATAAATGGCAACAGGAAGAACATCAGCCTTTGCAGCTCTTGCGATAACAGCAACACCAGACTTTGCTCTTGCAGGCTTGAAATCCTTTGAACGTGTACCTTCGGGGAAAATTCCGAGAATATAGCCCTCCTTAACTATTCTGATAGCATAGTTAAGAGCCTCGGAATCCGCTCCGCCCCTGACAATCGGGAAACCATTAAGCTTTGAAAGAAAATATTTTACAATGGGATTTTCAAAAAGCTCTTTTTTACCCATAAAATGGAGCTGTCTTTTTTCCATTCCCAAAGCAATAAAAACGGGGTCAAGAGCATTCATATGGTTTGATGCAAGAATCAATCCGCCCTTCTCCGGAATATTTTCGGTGCCGACATATTCTACATCATAAAGTCCGTTTTCAATCATCTTTCCTATAGGACGCATGTTGTCATACAATTTTCCTTCTTTGATTTTTGAATAATCAAATCCCTTCATTTATATAGCCTCCTTGATAATTCTTATGATTTCATTTATGGATTCCTCAAGATTAAGGTTTGTAGTGTCAAGAATAACACCGTCTTCCGCCGGCTTTAGAGGAGCGATTTCTCGGTGGGAATCATTATAATCCCTCTGAATCAAATCCTCAAGAACATCCTTATATTCAACCTGTGCGCCTTTTTCAACAAGCTCCTTATATCTTCTCATTGCTCTTGCCTCGGAAGATGCAGTAAGAAAAATTTTCACTTTAGCATCTGGAAGAACAACCGTACCGATATCTCTGCCGTCCATTACACAATTATTTCGCTTTGCAATATCTCTCTGCAAATCAAAGAGAAAAGCTCTGACCTCCGGAACTGCCGAAACATCGGATGCAGCCATTGATGCAGGCGGAGTTCTGATTTCCGACGAAACATCTTCGCCGTTAAGAAGTACCTTCTGTTCGCCGTTTTCAAAAACAAGGTCCACGCTGATATCTGAAAGAGTTGCTGCAACAGCAGGCTTATCCTTGGTATCAATCCCTTTTCTCAACGCATTGACACCGACTGTTCTGTAAAGTGCACCGGTATCAACATATATGAAACCAACAGCCTTTGCGGCTGCTCTTGAAATAGTACTTTTTCCTGCGCCTGCAGGACCGTCAATTGCAACATTGATAATATTATTCATAGTTACTCTCCACGTCCTATTTTTATTTCTTCGGCAGCGCTCAAACCTGCAAGCCTGCCTGTTGAAAATGCTATCTGAAGGTTGAATCCGCCCGTATAAGCGTCAACATCAATTACTTCACCTGCAAAATACAGTCCCTTAATAAGTTTTGATTCCATTGTTTTAGGGCTGATTTGAGAAATATCAACTCCGCCCGAGGTTATGATGGCTTCTGCAACGGGTCTGAATCCTGTAACGGTTACGCACATACCTTTAAGAAGCTGTGCAAGCGCCAATCTCTGTTCCTTTGTAATCTGATTGACCTTTGTTGAAAGTCCGATTTTGCTCAATTTCACAATTACCGGTACAATCTTTTTAGGCAACAGTGAATTAAGAGCATTGATAAAATTCTTGTTAGTATTTTCGGAAAAATCACGCAATATTCTTGCATCAAGCTGTTCAAGAGTAAGCGCAGGCTTCAAATCGATATATATTTTATACTTTCCGCTTTTCATGTTTCGCATGTGCGCCGATGCACTCAATATCATCGGACCCGATACACCGAAATGAGTGAAAAGCATCTCACCGAAATCGGTATAAACCGGCTTTCCGCTTTCGGTATCAACAACCTTGATTGCGGTATTGCGCAACGAAAGACCCATAAGCTCGCTACAGAATCCCTCATGAATTTCAAGAGGAACAAGCGAAGGGACAAGGTCGGTTATCTTGTGACTTACCTGCCTTGCAAGTTCATAGCCGTCGCCGGTCGAGCCTGTGCCGGGATATGACAGTCCTCCTGTTGCAATGATTATTTTATCTGCAAGTATTTCTTCGCCGCTTTCGGTTTTTACACCTTTTACACACTCACCGTCATGCAAAAGTTCAACGGCTCTGCCTTGCATAAATCTTGCTCTTTTTTTTGCGTAGCCTGCAAGAGCATCAACTATATCAACCGCATTATCCGAAACGGGAAAAACCCTGTTTCCTCTTTCTGTTTTAAGCTCAACACCGCTGTTTTCAAAAAACTCAATAACATCCGACGGCATATATCTCGAGAATGCCCCATATAAGAATCTTCCGTTTCTTGGAACATTGGAAATAAGCTCCTGCAGAGATGTGCAGTTGTTTGTAACGTTACATCTTCCCTTGCCTGTTATCATCAGCTTTCTTGCAGGGCGCTCATTTCTCTCAAGAACTATTGTTTCAACGCCTTCGTGAGCAGCAGTACCCGCGGCCATAAGCCCTGCAGCGCCGCCGCCGATTACGAGCAATGAGGTTTTCATGAGTTACCCTCCCCGCCCGTGCGGTAAACATGATATTCGTCCCATATCTTTTCAAGCTCTTTGAAATCTTTATAAACGTCATCCTGCTTTTTTCTTGCAGCAGCCGCAACAAGAGCATTTATAAGGCTTAAAGGTGCTACAAGAGAGTCAACAAAAGATACCATGCTGCTCTTTGCAACAAGAAGATGTGTTGCTAGCTGCGCAATGGGCGAAAGTTCGCCGTCAGTTATAGAAACAATAGTTGCTCCCCTGTCCTTTGCGAAATTCAGCGCCTTTACGGTCTGGGTTGAATACCTCGGGAAACTTATCGCAATGCAGACATCATCGCTGTCAATACGAAACATCTGCTCGAATATTTCACTTGAAGCGGAGGTATCGACAAGAACAACATTTTCATAAAGAAATCTGAAATAAAAAGCCGCAAAGCTTGCAAGAGCTGCAGAGCTTCTGGCTCCGAGAATATAGATTTTCTTTGCGCTGTTAATAGCATCTGCGCTCTTTTCAAATGCATCGCGTGAAATTCCGTCTCTTGTTGCCTTTATCATTTCAATGTCAACGGCAAATGCCGTGTTAAGCATATCGTCGCCTTCAAAACGGCTTGCGGCAACATCCATTCGTTGAACGCTTGTCAGATGGCTTTTAACCATTTCCTGAAGATATTTCTGCAATTCAGGATAGCCGTCAAAGCCGATATTTGAAGCAAAACGCACAACCGTTGACTCACTGACACCAACCGCCTTGCCGAGGCTTGCAGCAGTCATAAATGATGCTTTTTCGTAATTATTTTTAATGTAATCAGCAATTTTTTTGTGTCCTTTTGAAAGGCTTTTATAGATTGCATCTATTTTCCGATTAAAGTTCTCAGCCATATCCGCACCTCATTTCATACTTTTTAATTTTACACCAACAGCATTGAAAATGCAAGTGAAATTTAAAATCCTGCAAGATTTCTTTCATTTTTATTCATTGACTGTTTAATATCAATGGTGTATAATTGTTTAAAACTTCCTAAAAAGGAGAAAATAGTATGTCATCATCAACCGTTTTATGGTACAAGTCACCCGCCAAAGCATGGACCCAGAGTCTGCCTATCGGCAACGGCACTCTCGGCGCAATGATTTACGGCGGTACAGCAAAAGAAACTCTCTGCCTTAACCATGATGAACTCTGGACAGGCATGCCGAAAAATACAGTCAGAGAAGGCGCTCCCGAATCTTTCAGAAAAGCCCGTGACCTTGCTTTAAACGGCAAGCTTCGCGAAGCTGAAGAAGAAATTGAAGAGAGATTTCAAAGTGTCTGGAGCCAAGCATACATGCCTCTCGGCAATCTTGAAATTGCTTTTTCATTAAAAGGCAGAGCTAAAGATTACAAAAGAACGCTTGACCTTGAAAATGCGGTTTCAACAGTTGAATTTAACTGTTCGGGCGTAAACTATAAAAGAGAATATTTTGCATCATATCCTGCAAAGGCAATCGCAGCAAAATTCACATCTGATGGCGGTAAAATGAATTTCAACTTCGGTCTCACATCAAAGCTTCGCACCAGCAGCTATGTTGACGGAGATTACGTTGTTCTTGACGGCGAATGCCCTGGCGAAAACAATCTTAACAACGAATCATGCAAACAGGGATATTTTAAAGAGCCGGAAAAGAAGGGCATTCACTTCAGAGCTGTTGTAAAGGTTATTACAGACGGCAACAAAAAGCTTACCGAAAACCGTCTTAATATTACAGACGCAACAGAAGCTGTTCTTTTCTTTACTGCCGAAACAAGCTTCAACGGCTTTGACAAGCAGCCGTACCTTGAAGGCAAGGAATATCTAAAGCCCTGCATGGAAAGAATTGCTGCTCTTTCTGATTATGATAGCATCAAATCTGCACATCTTAATGATTACAAAGCTATTTACGGCAGAGTAAACCTTGACCTCGGCGAGGGAAACGGAGATATTCCTACTGACAAGCGTCTCACCGCATTCAAGAGAAAGAAAGACGATGCTTCACTTATTACTCTTGTTTATAACTACGGCAGATACCTTGCAATTTCTTCATCAAGAGAAGGCTCACAACCCTCAACTCTTCAAGGAATATGGAATGACAGGCTTATTCCGCCCTGGCATTCAAACTATACGGTAAACATCAATACCGAAATGAACTATTGGCCTGTTCTTATGTGCCGCATGCCCGAAATCAATCTTCCTCTTATCAAAATGGTTGAAGAACTCAGCATCAGCGGTGAAAAAGCTGCTATGGGTCAGTACGGTGCAAAGGGATGGACCTCTCATCATAACGTTGACCTCTGGAGACTTTCAACACCCGTCAGCGGAAGTGCACAATGGGCATTCTGGCACGGCTCATCAGGCTGGCTCTGCGAGCACCTTTTTGAGCATTATGAATACACAAACGATAAAGAATACCTTGAGAAAACAGCTTACCCCATAATGAAAAAGGCCGCAGAATTTTATCTCGACATAATGGTTGAATATGACGGCAAGCTCGTTCTCGCACCCGGCACATCTCCCGAAAATTCATTTGAATATGAGGGTGACAAACGCTGCGTCGCAAAATACAGCACCATGTCAATGTCAATTTCAAGAGAGCTTTTTGAAAATTGCATAAAATGCTGTGAGATTCTCGGCATTGACGGCGAATTTGCAAACACTCTCAAAGATACTATTTCAAAAATGGCTGATTTCAAAATCGGCGGCGACGGTCAGCTTCTTGAGTTTGATGACGATTATCCCGAAACAGAAATCCACCACAGACATTGTTCGCATCTTTATGCGCTTCATCCTGCTCACCTTATCACTGTTGACGGAACACCTGAACTTGCAAAGGCTTGCCGCAGAACTCTCGAACGCAGAGGCGATAACGGCACAGGCTGGAGCCTCGGCTGGAAAATCAATTTCTGGGCAAGACTTTTTGACGGCGATCACGCACTCAAGCTTATCGAAATGCAGCTCCGACCCGTCAAGAGTGTCGGTGTCAACTACACAAAGGGCGGCGGTACATACGAAAATCTTTTTGATGCTCATCCCCCGTTCCAGATTGACGGCAACTTTGGCTTTGTCAGCGGCATAACAGAAATGCTCATGCAGAGCCGCGACGGCAGAATTTATATTCTTCCCGCTCTTCCTTCAAAGTGGAAAAACGGCAAAATCAGCGGTCTTTGGGCAAAAGGCGGCGTTGTTGTTGACATTGAATGGAAAGACGGCAAGCTTCTCTCATACAGCCTTGAGGGCAACGGAAATTACACCGTTATCATTGACGGTAAAGAAAAAAAGATTGAGCTTTGCGGTAAGAAGGTAACATTCAATGCCTGATAATAAGTTTGACCTTTACGACTTTGACAAAACCGTTTATCCGCAGGATTCCGAAACAGTTTTTCTGTTTTATTGCATTCTTCACAGACCTTATCTGATATTCATTACTCCGTGGCTTTTGTTGAATCTCATTCTGTTTTTCCTTGGCTTCGGAGATAAGTTCAAGGGCAGATGCTTTTCTTTTCTACGTTTTATTGACGGAGAAAAGATGGCTGAAAAGTTCTGGAATAATCAGCAGAAAAATATTTATCCGATATTCAATCCCGAAAAGAGAGAAAGACCCATTGTCGTATGCTCGGCATCTCCCGAATTTTTCTTAAAACCGATTTGTGAAAGATATAAGGTTGATGTTCTGATTGCAACAAGAATGAATCCCAGAACGGGAGAAATAGATGGATTTAACTGTAAGGATAAACAAAAACCCCTGCGTATTGCAGAGGCTTTACCGAACGCCGAATTTGTTAATGTGTATTCGGATTCACTCAAAAATGACATTCATATTTTTGAGCTCGGTAAGCGATGCTTTTACGCAAAGAAAGGCACCCTTACCGAAATGAGCATTGAGGAAATCCGAAAGAAAATCTAAATATCAATTATTACGGGATCTGTACCGAGAAATGGTAAAAGCTTTTCGGTCAGATCCTTTGTTTTTATTTTAAGAGTAGCTGTGTTATCACTCGGGTGGCAGCAGATATATTCACCCTTTAATATATCACAGTCGATTGCAAGCTTAACTGCCTTTTCGCTGTCAAAGATAAGACTTGTAACGCTTAATGAGCCAGGCTCTGTATTTATTAACTCACGCATTTTTTCGGGAGAAGCAAAAGAAAGCCTTGATGTTCCGAGCTTTTTTGAAACATCCTTTGTAACAAATTTCTTTTCGCCGGAAAGCATCAGAAGATAATACACATTTCCCGAAGTTGTTGTCAGCAAAAGATTTTTGCAGATTTTACTGCCGATTTTCTTTTCTATATTCTCACATTCGGCAATGGTAAAAGCCGCATCATGATAAAATATCTCATATTCAATAAAATGCTCTTCAAGGCATCTGCAAACAAAGCTGATTTTTTTGTTTTCTGTCATATTTTCTCCTCGGATTAAAAGAAAAGCTGCATCGGTTACCGACGCAGCTTACCTTCATTTTTTTTAAATCAGAAAAGATTTTCTACTGTTGCAACAAGGTCAACAATAGCAACGCAGATGCTCTCAAAGAATGCATCAATACTTGCAAGGAAATCGTTAACGCCCATATCAAAAACAATATCGTTTGCGCCGCAGTTGAAATCTTCAACGATGGGTGCAACAAAATCTGTGTAGGCTGAAACCATTTCGTTAAGAATACCGTTAACCGAAGTTGCTTCGGCTGCAAAACCGCAAACTGACATAAGTGATGCAATTGCTGCAAAAACAAGCAATACGGAAATAATCTTTTTCATGTTATGTGTAGCTCCTTATCATTATTATTTGTTAGATTATATAATATTTTACGGATATTGTCAATGATGTTTTTATCCCGCATAAAAAGCAGATGCATAATCAGACTCATTGATTTTAACAGATTTCCACGGACCGCTGCTGCAATCCTCATGAGTCAGGATCCCGCTGTCATAAGTATGAATGTTGGAATAATTCGACTTGCCTCTTGCCAGAACCCAATTTTTAGAAAGTTCAATTTTTTTCTGTTCAAAAAGGGATTCGTCAATATTAAACTCCCCGTTCATCAGCTCACCGCAGCAGAAATAAACTATGTTATCTTCATCGTCAAACTCAATATAACATCTGCTTTTGTTGGTCTGGATAATATAAGCTCCGTCTTCATGGCTGATAAACTCAAGAAATTCCTGAATTTCTTCGCTGTTTGAATCCTCAAGAGTATAAATATATCTGAAACTGTCTGTTTTTTCGTTATATTCAACACTGTAATTTTTTACAAGTATTTCGGAAATCATCTGCAAATCAAATTTTGATTTACCGTCGGAATCAAGAATTATATCCATTCCGTTTCTCTCATGTTCATAAATATCCTTTGCGGTTTCTGCAGTCAAATCGGAATTGAAATGAGCTGTGACCGAAAAATCCGACATGATAAAAGGTTCAAACGCAGTAAGAACATAGTCTCTTTCGAGAAAATATTCATTTTCTGCGTTGGTTTTTATATGGTTATTATGAGCATTCTCAAGAATAGACACCTTTGATTTCATTGCCGAAACAACAGACTCAAACCGGCTTCTGCCGCCCTGAAAATCCATGTCGGTGTTTGATATTTCAAGCATATCCGCCGTTTTGATTTCAGGAGTTTCCCCGCGTGATGAGCAGGAACAAAAAATCAAAAGAACTGCGCATATAAGCGCCAAAACTTTTTTCATTTTATTTTTCGCTCAAAAGCTTTGCAAGCTCATCCATAAAGGTGTTAATATCCTTAAACTGACGGTAAACTGAAGCAAAGCGGACATATGCAACCTCGTCAAGGTCCTTAAGTTTATCCATTGCAAGCTCGCCGATATGAACGGAGGTCACCTCTCTGTCAAACGAATTCTGAAGAGTTGCTTCAATTTCATTAACGGCAGTTTCGATTTTTTCAAGCGAAACAGGGCGTTTTTCGCAGGCTCTTAACATGCCGTTGAAAAGCTTGCTGCGGTCAAAAACCTCTCTCGACTTATCTTTTTTGACAACGATAACAGGTACGCTTTCAATTATTTCATATGTAGTAAAACGCTTCTGGCAGCTGATACATTCTCTGCGGCGGCGAATGCGCTCACCCTCATCGGTAGGTCTTGAGTCGATAACTTTGCTTTCTTCATAACCGCAAAACGGGCATTTCATAGGCTTAATCTCCTTAAATACACAATATAATGTGTTTATTATTTTCAGTATAGCACAATTTCGGCATTTTTCAAGTCAATTTTATAAACTTTGCAGATATATCAAGGATTCTTTAAGCTCCGAAGCATCGCCGAAATCCGCTCTGTAAAGCTCGATTATATATTCTCCCGCATAATTTACCGATTCCATTATTGAATAAAGCTTTCTGAAATCAAAAACGCCTTTCCCCGGCGGAAGACAGTCGCTCTGCAAATCGTTATCACTTATGTGGATTCTTACAATATCATTTTTAAATTCTTCGGCAAATTCATATGGGTTATAGCCCGACCTTACCGCCTGCTTCACATCAAACACAAGCTTAAAATCCCTGCCGAGAGATGTTTTCATTTTATTAAGGAAATCGGGAGATGAACTGAAATGTCCATTGACATTTTCCTGCGCTACCCTCACTCCGTGTTTTTTGCCAGACTCAATCAATCCTGCAAACCGCTCAAAATATTTTTCGTGCGGCAGCTTTCCGCTATGTCGCATTCCATGAATAATTGAAATATCCGCTTCAAGCATGGCAGTTACTTCAAAACAACGCTTATAGAAATCGGCAGCATCCCGATACCTTCTCTCATATTCGCCGAAAAGCATATAGGTTTCCGAAAAAGAGGAGAAAGGGTGAACAGCGGTTATTTTCATGCCGTATTCATTCTTTATTGAGTTGAGAAGCTCTGCAAAATCCGCAGTTGTTTCACTTATTGAATTAAGAAATACCTCGCAGGTTTTAACACCCATCTCTCCGAGCGTTTTCAGAGAATCCTCGGTGTTCATGGGATAAAGACATGATGTTGATATTCCGTACGGCATGATATTCATTCCTTAATTGGTATTATTTTAGGTTTGAACGGAGGCAGATTTTTATGTATAATTTCTATATAGGGAGGTTTAACATGAAAAACACAACATTGAAAATCCACCGATGTTCAAAGCGATTTCTTATAATAGGCGCGGCTGCTGTTATCGCAATTCTTCTTGCATCAACCGTTCTCTACATAGGAGCAGGACGGATATTTGACTATTACAGCGCAACAGATATCAGCGAAAATCTGCTTGCAAGCGTGCGTCCCCTTTCGGTAACGGTCTGCGCAGGATCTTTGGGTATTGAATATTTCTTTAAGACAAAAGAAAGCAAGTAAAATTATATCATACACAATTCAAAAATTCAACAGCACCAAAAAGTCGGGAAAAATTAACTTTTTTCTCGACTTTTGTATTTATATATGATATTATTAATTTTATAGATATAATCAAATTCATGTTTAAGGGAGGCAATGATAATGCTTAAGGTCGCAATGCTTTCAAAATGGCATGTTCACGCTGCCGGCTATGCAAGAGAATTTCTTGCAACAGGCAAGGCGGAAATAACCGCAGTATGGGATGAAAAGCCCGACAGAGGCTCGGAATGGGCAAAAGAGCTTGGCTGTGATTTTGAATCAAACCTTGATGCTCTTCTTGCAAGAGAAGATGTTGATGCAGTATGCTGCTGCACGCCGACAACCATGCACAAAGATGTTCTTATCCGCGCAGCAAAAGCAGGCAAACACATCTTTACCGAAAAAACTCTTGCATGCACCGTTGAGGAATGCAATCAAATTGCTGAAGCCGTTGAAAAAAACGGGGTCACCTTTGTTATCTCGTTCCCCCACAAGGCATGGCCTGTTGTCAAATTTGCAAAAGAGCATATTGAAAACGGAGATTTCGGAAAAGTTACAAATGTCAGAATCCGCAACGCACACAACGGTGTCAGCGGAAAGTGGCTTCCCGAATATTGGTTTATCAAAGAAGACTGTGCCGGCGGAGCAATGATGGATCTTGGCTGCCATCCGATGTATCTTCTTTCTTATCTTTGCGGAAAGCCAAAAAAAATTACAGGCATCGCAAACTCCGTTTTCGGAACTCCCGTTGACGAAAATGCAATTGCAATTATCGAATTTGAGGGCGGTGCAATCGGTGTTTCGGAAACTTCGTTCCTTGCATACTCATCTCCCTACACTATTGAGGTTCACGGCACAGACGGCATACTTCTCTGGCAGGGCGGAGAAATCAAATATAAAACAACAGAAACCGCAAAGCTCAATAAAGGATTTATCTCCCCCGACAATCTTCCCAAAGAAGACGAAAAACCTGTCGTACGTTTTGTTGATGCCTGCCTTAACGGAACAGGCTCGCCCGAGGGGCTCGGCATGAAAGATGCAATTGAGCTTGCTGTTCTTCTTGAAAACGCTTATATTTCCTATGAAAGCGGAAAAACCGTTGAAATAAAGGAGTAACAATATGAAAACAGAGCTTCATTATTATGACATATTCCCGAAGGTATTCCCTGCCGGCAAAGAGATCACGGTCACAATCAAGCCTCTCGGCGCTCATGCGGAATTTAAAAATCCCGATAAAATCGTTCTTAAGATTTTCGGCCTTGATGACGGAAATCCCAGAGATTATCCCCACAGAAAAAACGGCGTAAAAGTTCCGTTTGAATTTAACGGATGCATAAAATTCACTTATACCTTTCCCCGTGAACAGCAGTATTTTATCCGTATTTTTGATAAAGAAACAGATAAACGCCTGCTTCAGTTAAGCGTATATGCTCTTGACGAGGACCTTTGCGGCAGATATCCGCTCATCGGTGATCTTCATATGCATACCTGCCGTTCTGACGGCAGACAGGCTCCGGCAATCGTCTGCGCTAATTACAGAAAGCACGGTTATGATTTCTTCGCAATAACTGATCATAACCGCTATTATCCCTCTCTTGAGGCAATTGAAGCATATAAGGATGTTCCCATTGAGTTCAACATTGTTCCCGGCGAAGAAGTTCATCTCCCCGACCTTCCTCCCGATCATATAAATGATGTTCATATAGTAAATTTCGGAGGAAAATATTCCGTAAATGCTATACTTAAGGATGAACATACCGACGAGTTTGGCAATGATATTGACAAGCGTCGTTTTGAAGGATTCCCTGCCCCCGAACAGCTTGACGAAGACGGATACAGAGCAGAGGTTGATGCATTCGCAGCAACTCTCAATATTCCCGAAGGCATTGAGCCTTTCACCTATGCAAGCTGTGTCTGGGTATTCAACCACATCAAAAAAGCAGAGGGTCTCGGAATATTCTGTCACCCATATTGGCTTTCAAACGTTCATCAAGTTCCCGAAAATATCACAAACTACATGCTCAAAACCCATCCGTTTGATGCATTCGAAGTTCTCGGCGGCGAGAATTATTATGAGCACAACGGTTTCCAGACTCATAAGTATTATGAAATCAAGGCACAGGGATATAATTTCCCAATAGTCGGCAGCACCGACAGCCACAGCTCAGTAAACAACGAAAATGCTTATGTTGCATCAACAATGGTATTCTCGCCCAAGAATGAAAGAGTTGCCATTATTGACTCAATAAAGAATTATTATTCAATTGCCATTGACGGAATCAGCAAGGAATTCAGACTTGTGGGCGATTTCAGGCTTGCACGCTATGCAACCTTCCTTCTTCAGGACTATTTTCCGCTCCATGACGACCTCTGCTATGAAGAAGGAAGAGCAATGAAGGATTATGTCTGCGGTGTTGAAGGAGCCAAGGAAACTCTTGAATTTATCAGCGGCAGAATCCAGAAACAAAGAGAAAAATATTTTGCATTCTGATTGGAGGTAATCAACATGACTAAAGAACGTTCACTTGAAGCTGCTGAATTTCAGCATCCCAATAAAATCGGCATCAAGGAAGGCATAGGCTACATGCTCGGCGATGCGGGCAATCTGTTCGTGCTCACCTATGTTTCTTCATTCCTTAAAGTTTTTTACACGGACGTTTTAAAAATTGCAGAAAGCAAGGTTGCAACCCTTTTTCTTGTAACAAGACTTTGGGATGCAGTCAATGACCCGATGTGGGGTGCACTTGTTGCAAAGAAAAAACCCACCAAAGACGGAAAATTCAGACCTTATCTCAAATGGCTTGCAATTCCTCTCGGAATCTCCGCAATGCTCTGCTTTATTGATTTCAGAGCATTCTCCGCAAGCGATGCGATGGTTCTTCTTTTTGCATACATTACATATATCGCATTTGGTATGCTTTACACGGGTATGAATATTCCTTTCGGCTCGCTTGCATCTGTTATCACAGATGACCCTGACGGAAGAACTCTTCTTTCAACCTTCCGTTCAATAGGCGGCGGTATCGGCGGCGCTGCTCCCCTGCTTATTGCTCCGTTCATCATCTACAAAACAGTCGGCGTTAACAGCGAAGGTAAACCCGTTGAAGCTGCAGATGCAAACGGCATGATGATTTTCGGCATTATCATGGGTATTCTTTCAATTGTTTTCTATTTCGCATGCTTCAAGACCACCAAGGAACGCATACCTTCAGAGGCAGACCCCAAGGTGGATATGAAAAAAACATATCTCGGTATGCTCAAAAGCAGACCCTTTGTCACCTGCGCTCTTGCGGGCGTGCTTATCAGCGGTCAGCTTCAGTTTGCATCGCTTAACCAGTATCTCTATAAAAACTATTTTGAAAACACAAGCCTTTCAGTTATTGGTACCATTGCAAACTACCTTCCGATGGTTATTATGATTCTTCTCATGCCCAAGCTTGTTAAAAAATACGGCAAAAAGGAGCTTTGCGGAATCGGTACATTCTTTGCTGCGGCTGCATCAATTCTTATGTTCTTCATCGTTCCCAAGTGCGACAGACTTACAACCGCACCCGTTGTTTTCATGATATTCCTTTTCATTATCGGCTTCGGTTATTCATTTGTCAGCATCACAAACTGGGCTGTTGTTGCCGATGTTATTGACTATCAGGAATATAAAACAGGCATCAGAAGCGAAAGCGCCATCTATGCCGTTTACACCTTCTGCCGCAAACTTGGTCAGACGGCTGCTGATACAGGGGGACTCATGCTTCTTAATAAAGTTGCAGGCTATGACGGTGCAACCATGGGCGACAAGGGCTATATTCCTGAAGTCGGCGAAGGCATTCTCTTCGTTTGTACCGTTATCCCCGCAATCGTTTATACGCTCGTATTCATTCTCATGCAGTTTGGTTATCCGCTTAATAAAGCAAATCTTGAGCCGGTTTACTCTTACGTCAGAAAAGCAAGAGGCGCAACTGCTGAAAACGCATAAAATATTTATTATTCATAAAAAAATGGGCTGTTTTTTACAGCCCATTTTTTTAGTCCCAAAACAAGTCATCAAGAGTTTTATCTAACACTCTGCAAATTGTGATGCAAAGATTTATCGTTGGATTATAATCCCCTTTTTCAATCGCATTTATCGTCTGGCGTGAAACGCAGACAGCATCAGCAAGCTGCTGCTGTGACATATCTTTCGCTGCGCGTGCAGACTTAAGTTTAAGATTCTTCATTAACTTCTCTCTTTTCTCTTGACTTATCAACCGCAAGCTTAATCAGATAATTAATAATCAAAATTAAAAGCACCGAAGCGCAGATTATATTTATCCATGGCATATAAATCTGTATTGCGGGTATCTCATAGGTTGTTGATTCATACGGCTGTCCGTTTAGCATATTAAACCAGGCTGTTTCATCAAGAATTTTAATATCCTGCGCAACCATTTTGCAATAATTATAATAGTTGCTTATGCCAATAAAATAATTTAAAGCACATATAACCGAAATACTCGCAACCGTTCTTTTCGGCTTTTCATAAATTTTCAGCCACGCATCTTTCCATATACAAGCGCAACCGAAAACAGTAAGCGAAACAAATGCAACAATACTTATCGGCAAAATAAAATTGAGTTTCAGCATTTTCTCATCTGCATAAAATGCAAAAACCAAAAGCAAAAGAAAACCTAACATCGCAACAATAAAACTAAGTTTATACGCTTCTCCTCTCGCTTTAATCTGTCGCTCATCATAAATATCTTTTATCTTATATTGATTTTTTGTAGTAATATAAACCAGAACTCCAATCACAACAGCCGCGATAATCCCTGCAAAAAATCCGATAGTCCACATTTCCATAACAGTACCTCCGGAAAATGTAATATGAATTGAAATAATTTTGATTTCAATCTCAATATAGCACACACATCACTTTTTGTCAATTATATTTTACAGTACGTATTATATTTTTTACTTTTGTATTTTTTGAAGCTTTTAGTAATAAATTAAACAATAATTAATAAACAAAAAACCGCCTCTATTGAGACGGTTAATTATCAGTATTCAATACACCCTGAAAACTGAACAAAGATAGAAGAAACGAAGTAAAGGAAAAACCAGAAAAACATTGGTCAAGCCCTCGACCTATTAGTATTGCCAAGCTGAACGTGTCACCACGCTTACACATGCAACCTATCAACCTCATAGTCCATGAGGGGTCTTACTAGCTTACGCTATGGGATATCTTATCTTGGAGGCGGC